>NZ_JBFUDG010000004.1:0-414006 GCF_056404835.1 Allobosea sp. P2_B12
CGCCCGGGCAAAAATGGAGGCTTGGCGTAGAGACTACAACGAGGTCCGGCCACACAGCGCCATCGGCAACAAGCCGCCGATATCGCTGATGAACGGCTCTCCGGCGCCCCCGCCGGCATGAGCCCTAACCCCGGAAGATTCCAGCTCGCGCTGGCCCAAAATCGGGGAGCACGTCATAACCCCGGAAGATTCCAGCTCGCGCTGGCCCAAAATCGGGGAGCACGTCAAAACCCCGGAAGATTCCAGCTCGCGCTGGCCCAAAATCGGGGAGCACGTCAGCGCCCAGATCTCGAACGCCTGCCCCTTCTCGGGCGGGATGAAGGCCAGTTCGTGCGTGTGCAGGCCGTAGTGCAGTCTGGGTTCCGATTTGCATTTCTGGAAACGTAAGTCCGATGAACTGGAAATTGGCTTCGGAAAGGTCAGAAATTTCAGTCGGTTACGGATGAATTAGATTACCGGGCGGTCGGCGCGCTCTGGACTTGTCCCGGAAAGGGGGTCCTGCCGGATGAAGAAAGGAAATGGTGGTCGAGGGAAGTATTGGAGGTTGGGGTTAGGTGTCTGGTGGTGTTCGGGGTGGGAAGGTTGGTGGTGGTGATGGTTGTGGCTGTTGGTGTTGGTGTTGGTGGTTGGGGGTGATGGGGTAGGTAGGTGTGTAAGCCGGTGGAGAGTGGCTGCCGGCAGTGGTACTGCCGGAGGCAGAGGTCTGCGGGTGTTGTATGGAGGGGGGGGTAGGTAATAAAGTGTTTGTCACAGCCTTCTCATAGCGTGCCGACAGCATTCCAAGCGGCACTCCCAGAGCGATTCAAGTTGTCGGGCAATGTCTCACTTCCAACGTGCGCGCATCACTGATCCCGGTTCGCGCCAAGAGCAGATGTGGGAGCTTTACCCGAAACCGGACATATATTTTGGATCAGCCTTTACGTCTGGCTCGAACCACTGCAGACGCTCGACCGCGACTTGCTAGCTCTCTATGCCGATGTCGAGCAATTCGCCCCAATCGGTGAAACTGGCCGTGACGTGTTCGCTGTCGTTGCGCTTCGGCAGACCCGGTAATCAATAGTCAATGTGGCGCTGTTGCTGCCGTCAGTGAGAGCGATATTCAAGTGCAGTCGAGGCTCAGCCTTTTCGCGAAATCTTGCTGCGAGACCTCATGTGGCGCCGTTGCGCCGCCGACCATTCGCCTCGCAGGAGCGTGCAATCCTTGATGTACTCGTCTCGAGCCGCGCCTCCATCCTGCTGGCCGATGTCGCGGCGCTGACCGGGACCCGGCTAATGAGGATGAGGGCGGCGCAGACCAGCGCCACGCCCAAAAGAAAGGGAATTGCCCTCCGCGTAACGAAGCGATAGACGCCGGCCATCGCCGTGCTAGAGCGCAGTCTGCGAGCGAATGCCATCGAGGGTAAGGGCGTGTAGGCTGGCGGCACGCCATCTGCGGGTTTTCGCCAGGCGATGCGCGAGATGTCCTTAATCTGGCGCTGCAGCTTGGCGCTGCGCGAATACATCCAAATGAACAGCGCGATCAGGAGCGCTGACTGCAAAGCGTTCGCCTTCAAAGCGTCCAGCCAAGGCTTGGCAAAGGCTGGGGCGATGGCCCCGGCCAGATCGACGAGCCATGCCCACACGCCGGCCGTCAAGTCCGAGGCGACACCAAGCGGCCGCCAAGGCGGCGCCTGGACGGTTTCGTGGATTTGCGCCGCGGTCATCGGGCTTAGCCATGGCAGGCAGGCAAGCCAGATCAGCGTTCCAAGCATTACGAAATAGTGCAGCCGCCGCCACCAGACGACATCGCGCGCATGTTCGAGAATGGCGCGGGTGGGCTTGCTGATCGCCTGTATGGCGCGCTGAGGCGCAGTCTGGTCGGCAGCCTGCCTCTCCCCCTCCTTAGGCAGGAAAATGAAGCTGTCCGGCAGGTTTACGGGCCCGTAGCAGCTCGGTTCATGCGCCACGCGCATCGCGACGGAATGGTGCAGCACCGGCGGCCCGCCGGTCTGCGCCAGATCGCCAACCGGTCGTGGATCATAGCGGTAGAGCGTTGCCGCGCCTGCGCGGGAGTCGTGCAGCGGCGCCGTCGGCGAGGCGCGCAGCGCCCACGAAGCCATCGCGTCCCGGTTGAGGGGCAAGCCGAGTTTGGCGGCCTCGCCCGCGATCCACATCAGCGGCACCATGGAGAGCGCGTCATCCGGGTAGCCCCCCCCGACATCCGAGTGCATCCCTGGAAACCAGACCTCTTGGACCGACTGTCCCGGCGAACTTTGGCTTTGGTCGAAGCGGACGGGGTGGAAAGTCGTGCGCTCGTCGTCGATGGCAAGCACATGGCGCACGGTCTGCACCAGCTCCGAGCAGCGCTCATTGCGGAAGCTGACCGGCCATATCAACCTGTTGACCACCGGCCGCAACTCCTCGACCGGCATGCCGAAGGCCTCAACCGTGTCGAACAGGCCCATGAACTTGATCGGCGGACGCCTGCGATCGCCATTGGCGGGGTCATCCATGGTCTTTTGCGCCGCGAGAAAGGCCGCGCGGCCCTTGCTCAGCCGCCAGCGGACGCCAAGCGCTGCCCTGACGACTGCTATGGTCGGATGGGTCCAGAAGGGCGTGGGCGCTGTCTTGCGGCGGTAGCTGCGCCAAGCATAATCGCTGTTGGAGATCATGATCGCTTCGCTGACCGGCGATCCACCGATCTTGCGCGGCATCAAGCCTTCATGGTGGATCAGCCCCGCCAGCGTGCGGATGGAGAAGGCGCCGCGGCTGAAGCCGAACATCCAGATCTCAGCGCCCGGCTCCCAATGCCAGCAGATGAAGCGGTAGAGCTCGCGCACGTTGGCGGGGACGCCGAGGCCGATCGCGCCGTCGATCGCCGCCAAGGGTCGGATGCTCTGCGTGCCGACGCCGGGAATGTAGCGCACCGCGGTGTCGCTGCACGTCTGGCGGACGGCTTGGTAGAGCCGCCAGACATTGGATTCCTGGTGGCTAAACGCATTGCCCGTACCATCGGCGAAGACAACGATACGAAGTGCCGGCGTTTGCTCCCGAAGCCGACTTGCGTTCACCGTCATGCCACTCCCCAGCGCGATCAGTCGATGTCGTAATTGCGTGTCGCCGCGCAGGAAATCGGGCCGGCAGGCGATCGATCGAAGGTGAAGGGCGCGGCGACGTCGAACAGTGTCGGAGCGGGCTGAGGCCAGTGGCGGCTGGGCTCGAGTCCGAAGCGCTTCCGCGCTTCAGGATTTCTGCCAAGCTTATGCTCGAGAATGCGGCAATGGCTGCTGATTATCTGGTCGCGCTGGCCCGCTCGTGCCGCAGTTTCGCGCGCGGCGTGCAGCTCTCCCGCGACAACGTGTGAAAAAGTCAGCATCCCAACGATAGCTGAGCGTGCCTCTTGACCATACTCAAGGACAAGCCTTTCGTCGATTTTGCGGCGAACTGCGTCGAGCGGGGGCCCTGCCTGGTTGACGGCCAGCCGGCGCGCAAGAAGCTCACTAATCAGCTGCTGATCGTTAGTGGTCCGTTGGTTGACCACGGGCGGCGCCTGAGTGGCGGGCGCCGCGCCCAGTGCGGCGTCGATGAGGTCAGCGGCCTTACGCCGATGCTCCGGCCTGTGCGAATTCATGAGACCGTCGACAACCAGCACGATCATGTCGGCTGTGACGTGACCATCGGGACGAGCGCGAAGGCCGCGGTACATCTCGTCAGCCGCTTCCGCAGCTCGCTCTGCGTCGAAATTTGCCAGGAACCGCACCCACGCCACCCCACGACCTAGCGCTGACCGTTGATGGGTTTCGTAGTCTCGCGCCGATGACGGAATCGCCGCCTGTTCGTCCTTGCATTTAGCGTCCGCTATGCAGGCAATCAGCTTTCGAAATGACGGCTCAAGGCTCTCGAACTCCCTTGAACCGTAAGCCGGATTGGGGACAGCTGACGCAATCTTGTCCGCGAGCTGACTGGGCGGCTTCAGGGCAAGAAGGTCCGCCGTGCTGTCGCGCGGTAGCCCGATAGCCGTTAACGTGAAGGCTGCGACGACAGCTGCCGCCGAAGCGTCGCCAACCGATTTGCACTCCTTTCCGGCGTGGTTCGCAAGCAACCGAAAGCCGCCGAGGAGTAGCTGCCGCTCGGAACGGCACAGGGCCTTGACATCTCGCAGAGGAGTGTCCCCAAAATCGAATATTGCGAGGCAATCGCGCGAGATTGGTTCGTTTTTATTCAAATTGCAGGAATTAATTAGATATTTGCTCATCCTTTTTCTTGCTTCAACGCAAGGTACATCTTCAGACCATTTATTCGTTTGATCGTCTGTTTGTAGACGTTGCGACATCATTAGCAAGCCGGCCTTGCAGCTGGTCTGGGCGCGCTGTTCCTGTCGTTCAAATACGCCCTTCATGCTATCCGTATTGGCAGCGGTGGAGCTAGTGTATTGTAATGCAGCACTGGCAAGCCGGACTAGATCTTGCGCTGTCGAGGCCCGCCCCCATGAGAAAACGTCCCGCGCCGATGATAGTGCGAGTGCTGCCACCAGATCGCGGGCCTGACTCTCGGAGTCGTGATTCTGTTGCTCCAGACTTTGACCGCAATTCTGTATCCAAGCAGCGGCCTCCGACTTCAGGTCCTTGGCTAGTTTAGGGAAGTCCCGGGCGCCGTCGGCGTGGAGCGGAATGTAGATCGCCAACATTGCAAGTTGGTCTGTGTCGCCACAAGCGATGAAGCGTCGGCCGTTCCGTTCGTCTATCCAAGCGAGATTGGCAGCTCTGCGGTCCTGTTCGGTCAACGGACGTCCGCCCATCAGTTTCCCATAGAGACCTGCGAGCGTGATTATGTGCGCTCTGCGCACATGATGCGGATAGTTTCCGACAGCATATTTTTGGACCACGTCGGCGAGATGGTCATTTCCAGCGAGACGATAGGCAAAAGCCAGGCGTTGGCTGACGACTGAGTTGGTGTTGGCCTGTGAGATTCGACGCAGCAGCCGCCAGATCGAGTCCTCGTCACTTAGTCGGCCTAGCGCCGCCAGATGCACGGCGTATGCACCTGCTAAGGGAGCGTCGGACATGTTCAGTAGGAACGGGTCCTGCTCTGTCGCTCGTTCAGCAGCATGGTACTGGCTGGCGTGGGTGTAGGGCAGCACAGCAACAGACACCAACGTTGCCGTCGTTGCTGCGGCTGCCGTGACGACGCCCACCCAAACAGCGACCGTTAAGCCGTTAAGTCTCGCAAAACGACCCCGGTTGGCTGTTACCTCAGTGTCCCTCAGCTGACTAGGGCTTGCGACTGGAGGTAATCGGACGAACTTGAGTTTCAACGCCGCATGCTCGGGTAAGCGCGCAATCCATTGCACCATGAACCCCATGAGCGGGAAGTCGCGGGAAGTGCCGCTTAAGCCGTTGTTAGCGGATCCCAGGAAATACGAGGTGTGGATTACGCCATTGAACGAGATCTCTCGCACGAGCGCCTCTATGTCGCCCTTGGCAGATGCGTTGTTGAAGACACGCAGCCTAGCGCGCATCTTTGCAAACATTTCCCCGACAGCTTTGTCAGCCGATTGGCTGATGCCTGCGATGGCGCCGGGCTCCAGCACTCTATTATACGCCTGCAGAGCTTTGGGCGCTCGGCCAATTCGTGCAACGGTCAGACCTTCGCGATCATCTCCAAGGGCGAACTGCGTCAGGGTGCGCCAGGTTGCCTCGTCGAAGATAGGGCGGACGATCGTCTCAAGCCAAGGAACCCTACGCGAAGCCCCGCTGACCTGTTGCGGGCGCAGGCTCGGCGCTTCCAACAATGCAGCGCTCAATAGGGCGATCGCCTCGTCATCCGGATGCGACAGCCCGAGCCATTTTCGACCATACTCCTTCGCAGCCAGCGCTTCATGGCGCGCCCGCCGCGCATCGTCCCTATGCAGCAGCAAAAGCCGGTAGATATTGTAACCAACCCACACCAGAATAGCCGCAAGTGCGGCCGCGGCGATGAAGCCCAAAGCCATCAGCGCGCGTCGCTCGGTGAGCCCACTGCCACCAAGGACGTAGGCGGACACTACGCTCATGCCAAAGGTGGCCAACGCCAAGCTCGTCAGGTTGCGGAATAGGTTCCAGCCGCTCAACAAAAGTCCGATGTGGAGCAGGGTGAGGTTCACGACATAGCGGACTAGGAAGAACGCAAGCATGAATACCGTCACCCGCACGGCGGTCCGCGCCGAAATCAAACTAGTCGCTTGTTCCCACAGTTTCGACGGCGCGCGGTCGACAACAGACTGAGGATGGTTCCATATCTGTCGTAGTTCTGCGATGTCGCCGGGGAGTTCGCCCCAGTAGGTCGCTAGCCAGCCTGCTAGCAAGACGAACGCGAAGAAGAGTGCCAGTGCCGGTCCGCGCAGCTCGTTCCACGCCGTCCTGAACTCGATGAACGGTGTCCCTATAGTGGTCCAGGTCCGGAGTCCGCGCAGGCCCTTGTTGGGGTCCTCGCGCATTCGCTTGGCCGACTCCACTAGGGCGTGCCATATCACGCTTCCTCCATGGCTGTGGCCGATCAAGTGATAGGGGCGCCGGTCTTTGTCCTCAAACTCCTCGAGCAGCCGCGCGAGCTTTTCGCCGCCGTCGCGGCGAGCCGTCTCCCGATTGGGGCCGGGTCCAATCGCGGGATCAGGCCACTGAAAGGAGCGGATCTCAACTCTTGGTCCATTGGCCAACCCGCGAAGCCGATCCTTCAGCTCCTCCGACCAATCGCTGGCTTCCTCCCACCATGCCTTCGGCTCGCCGTTCGAGCTCGGGATCCCCGCGAAGGTGCCGTGGACGAGCCAGACCACGCTGTCTGTTTGAGCATATGCCGGAAGCTGGCCGCCCGTGTTACTGCCACCTGCGCTATTGCCCCCCTCGTCCGGTCCAGCCTCCTCCTCAGTTGCCAAGGTTCTTGCCCTCTCGGTGGTCCTTGACGCGCGCCTCGGCTATGCGATTAGCCAAAATGCGTCCCGCGAGCCCAGCCGCGACGAGCGCGGCCGAGCCGGCGAAGCCGGGCAGTGTACTCGAGGCGGTAAGCGCTACGCCCTTCATGACCGACTGAAGCACCGTCCCGTCGGCAAAGAAGCCGGGCAGGATGTCAAAGATGGTGCCCATGCCCTGCGGCTTCAGGCCGCCGGCGCGTGTCATAATCCCGATGGCGCGGTCGATCTCCGGCGCACCGGCCAGCGCGTCCGCCGGAAGCGCACCCCGCAGCTTGACGAGCGCCTGGAGCAATTCCGGTGCGCTCGAGGCCGCGCCGTCCTTGATCGCCCTAGCGCTCTCTGCTAGCCGCCTCAGCGTCTCCGTACTCTGCGTCCCTACGCCAAGCTGCGACACATCCTCAAGCAACGCCAGAACCGCGCTCGTCGGCTGAGACGTCGGCACCGCGGCGTTGATCACGGCGCTGTTGCCGACGCCAAGTGCGCCGAACCCGGTCGTGATCCAGCTCAGGATACGGCTATTGGCTGCGTTCCTGACGGTGCTCGAGCCGGCGGCGATGACATCGGCCTCGGACGCCCCCGTTCGGTCGCGCCCGAGCGGGCGCATCGGTCCTTTGTCGAGCATGGCTTGGGTGGCTGCATCGAATTCGCCCGTGGTGGGTACTTTGTTGTCGGCCTGGAAGGCGAGAATCGCGCCCTCAGTGAGGCTGCCAAAACGTCCGTCGATCTTGCCGAGCTCGTAACCCAATGCTCTTAGAGCCGTCTGCAGCGCGCTAACGCGCGCGCTGGGTGCTGCCATATCGTCCCGCCGGAGGACAAGTTCTCCCGCAGGCGGCTGGACGGGCGCGCCCCCTGGCGGTTTGTTCACCCCAATCCGCCCGATAACTTGCCCCATCGGCGCACGGGGATACTCAAGAGCTTTGGCGCGCTGCTCCTCTGTGATCAGAAGATAGCAGACGTCATCCTGACGGTATTGCCGCAAAAGCCCATCAACGAGTGGCTTGAACTCGGGCCACTGCGACGGCGGCACCGTCTGGCAGCCTTCGCTCGATGTGCGCGTGTTGCCGCCCCTGTGCAGGTTGATCCAGAACGGACTGCGGCCTCGATCGCTTTCTTCGCTGCCACCGTCGCGAGAGACAGTCACCGCGCTCGCCTGTCGGAACGCCTGATGTCCGTAGGCGCTCTGATAACCGTGATAGCCGGGCTTATAGAGCACTGCCTGCGGAGCAACCAGCGTGGCAATGCCATTGCGGCGGATCGAAGGATCGGTGTTACCATTGAAATTATGGACGTGGTCAGGCTCGATCACGAAGATGGCGTCGTCGTAGAATCCCCGGTCGTTGACGTCGGGCATACCGAAACTGTCATCATAGTATCCGCGCACCGCGAGCAGGACGACGGCGTCGTCATGCCGCCCGGGCGGGAGCAGGTTTTTGTAGGCTTCCAAGACGGCGCGGGAGTCAGCAACGCTTTGGCGCGGCCGCATGCGCGGCAGTATCGCCGATTGTGGATTGGCTGGGTAATCCTGGAGCGCGGCTTTGCCCGCTGGCCCCGACACGCCGCTGTTGGTTCCAGGTCTTGCTGCTGACTTTAAGTGCGCCTGCATCCCCAACTCCGCCTCGACCATGGCCAATATCTCAGCGCGGGGCAGTGCGCGCTTGGGTCGGCCCGCCTCCTTGAAAGTGATGGGGTCGGTACCGTAGTCGCCGTTCAGGAACATTGCGAGCTCGGCGGCGCGTCGTTTCTGCAGCCCCCTGCTAACTTTGCCTCCGGCTTTGTTCCAGACGAGCAGCTGGTCTGCCGCGCCGGCGAAGTCGCCCTTGTTGAGCAGCGTGATCATCGTGACCGACGCGTCGCCGATCCTGCCCAGATTGAGCTCCCAGCTGACCAGTGCATCGAACTGATTTTGGCTGAGTTCAACCGTGACGGCGCGCTCGACCGCGTCCTCCGCCCCGGCGATGTCATCTAGGAAAATCTCAATGGCGCGCTCGAAGGAGATCGTTAGGCCCTTGTGGGGCTTTGGTTCGCCCGCTGCGGCGGTGTGCCCCACGCCGATGGTCCAGACGCCGACCCCGTCATCGTAGGCTTCAAGCCATAGCGCCTCATGCGCCATGATCGCGACAAGACCTTCCGCACTGGTACGCATGCTACCCTCATTCGATTGCTATGGGGCGCGCACGGTTTATACCTGAAGCGGATCTTCGGGATTCACCTCCCGGGACGCGCCCGCCACGCGCCCGCCGGTCAATCAACAAAGACCATGCCCACCCGCCCAAATCCGGCAATTTCTTATCACTGACGTTGTCAGTTACTTAATCGAAGCATCTTCCTTAGCAGAATGCAAATACTCCCGAAAGCGCGACGTAAGGGCGCTGATATGACAAAGCTCGATAGGCGCGCATCAATTACGTGCGTTTGATCGACATCCGTCTGACGTGATGGTGCAGCTATCTGCAGTCAAGCTCAGCCGCATTCCATCGTAGCAACGCTTGCATGATTTACGCCGGTGTCCCCCGGCGGGATATTTATCGAGCGGCGCGCCTCAAATTACTAACTCCAGCCAGCAGTCACAAGGGAACGATATCTTCCAGAGCGCTGAGCAGTCGGAATTCAATTCTGGAAGCTAAAGGCAAACATTCTGGAATAGGGCGACGATTAGCGATATCGATTCAACATTAGACTCCAGTTTCATTACCTTGGCACGAAGGAAGATGGTGCTTGGAGATTGAGGTCCTACGGCCCGGTTAGGTTTCCTGTATCGGCGGGGGATGTGGTGGCATGCAACGGTGGGCCAGAGTGAGGTAGATGGGTGCAGGGAGTGTGTCTGCCGGCAGTGGTACCGCCGGAGGCAGAGGGGTCCGGCTGATGTGTGGAGGGGGTATTTCGAATATCGATCGGAGTGCAGCCGAGGCACAGCCGTCGCCGAATGATTGAAGCAACAGTGCCACAGCGTTTCATCTATTCGAACTTAACGTGCTCCTACGACAGCTTGAGTGTCGGGATTTTGGAGATCTCTCGGTGGAGCGCCTCCATCGGGAACTCGCCATAGCCATCGGCGACAGTTCTGCCCCGGTGGCCGGTCATGGCATCGACGATGTCGGGGACGAGGCCATGGCGGCGACCGAGGGTTTTGAGGCGATGCCGCCAGGAATGGCTTGGCGCCAGGCGCTTATCCTCGATGCCGAGCAAGCGCACCCATTTACCGATGATCCGGGTTCCATTGCCGCCTCGGCTGCCGAAGCGGTCGGCCGGCAGCTTGGCGAATAGCGGCCCCTTCTTGATCGAGCCTGCGAACGTCAGAAACCCGGTGTCGATCAGGGCGGGGTGAAGGGGCACTGCCCGTTCCGAGCCCGCGGTCTTGATCGAGCCGGCTTCCGGATCGATCTTCAGGCACCAGATGCCGTCGATCTCGACGATGTCCTCAGCCCGGAGCTGGCAGATCTCGGCGACGCGGGCGCCGGAATAGGCGCATAGCCAGGGCACCCAGCGGAGCACCATATCCTTTTCGGCCTGCGCCGCCTTGAGCACGATCTTGGCCTCGTCGTCGGTATAGCCACGCCGCGATTCCGCTGCCTTGGTCTTCACGTCCATGGTCAGGCGCTCGGCCGGGTTGCTCGACAGCAGGCGGTTGTCCACGGCCCATTGCAGGATGGCCCGGACCGGAGCGAGATTGGAGTCGCGGATCGTCTTGGGCTGGAAGCCGGCCGCGATCAGGGATTTCTTCCAAAGCAGGAGTTCGTCCGGCGTGATCCGGGCGGCGTCATCGTGCTTGAGCGTCTTCTCCAGTTTCCGGATGATGCGGGTCCAATTGTAGAGGGTCCGCTGCCCCGGCCGTTTCTCCGCCGCCCAGCCCTTGAGAATATCATCGAGGCGGACCGCCTTCTTCGCCGTGACAGCCTGCATTGGCGCCGCGCCGTTGCTAAGGCCGGCGGACGGTCCGTGGCTCGGATAGCCCTTCGCGAGCTCGGCGAGCGTTAGGCTGGCGCGCTGGACGGCGCCTGCGATGGCCTTGGCGTATTTTACTCGGCTGGCCTCATCGACCTTGAGGCCACGCTCGGCAAGGCCGGTATCGGCCTCGCGCAGGCACCAGGCTTCAAGCTCCTGGATCTTGCCGCCATCGGCATCCAGCGCGGTCAGGTCGATCGGCGGACGATCGGCCCAGATCGAAGGTTGAGGAGGAAACAGCTTGTCGCCGAGCGCGACCGGCCAGGGCTGCTCGCTTGGATTGTCGCGATAGCGAGCGAGCCAGGTGTCGTGAGCGGATCGGGCGAACTCCTGCGCCTCGCGCTCGCTCAGCGAACGCGGGCCAACTTTCAGGTTGGCCCAGCGCTTTTCGACCGCGACGAGAACCTCGGCCTGCTTGAGCTTGGCCTCGGACGGATCGCGCGTTCCAAGGCTCTGCTTCTCCTCGGTCTTGCCGAGCAGGGCGCGGAGCTCCTCGGGTACGCGCTTGCGAAACCAGTAGATGCCGGTCTTGGGATGCTTCCAGGGGCGCGACATTGCGAGAGCCATTGTGTACCACCCGTGTGTACCACTCGGGCGGCTGCAAGCCACTGATTTTTCAGAACTCTTTTTGGATCAAACCCTTAGCGGGATGATGGCGGACAGGGAGGGATTTGAACCCCCGATACCCTTGCGGGTATGCCGCATTTCGAGTGCGGTGCATTCAACCACTCTGCCACCTGTCCGCGGTCGCCTTCGGTCGAAGCGGGCTGGTACTACACGCGGCGTCCGGCCAAAACAAGTCTCCGGTCGCAACAAGTCTCGCAACACGTCTTGCACCCGTCATATTTCGGGCGGGTACGCACGCTTTCCCTTGACCTCGACCGGTCATGCGACTATCGAGCCTCATCCGGCGTGGGGAAACCCGCGCCTGATCTCTTTTGGCCTCATGGTTTCGCGGTTTCGCGAGCGGGGGCCGGCAAGAGCGAACCCGACCCGCAACGACTGCCAAAAAGCTGTCCCGCATGCCCTCCCCGGAGGCCATGACAGGGCAGGGCCGAACATGGAGGATAAAATGTTCGCAGTCATCAAGACCGGCGGAAAGCAATTCCGCGTTACTGCCAACGACCGCATCACCACCGCCAAGATCGAAGGCAACCCGGGCGACACCGTCGCTTTCGGCACCGTGCTGATGCTGACCGATGGCGACAAGACCACGCTGGACGCCAAGGCCCTCTCCGAGATCACGGTTGCCGCCGAGATCGTCGAGCAGGCCCGCGGCGACAAGGTCATCGCCTTCAAGAAGCGTCGCCGCCAGAACTCCAAGCGCAAGCGCGGCTTCCGCGCCGAGCTAACCGTCATTCGCATCACCGACATCCTCACCGGCGGCAAGAAGCCGGAGATGAAGAAGGGCGAGGCCTCCCCGGTCGCGCTGAAGGCCGCCTCCACCGAGACCAAGGGCAAGGCCACCGCGAAGGCTGCTCCGAAGGCTGCCAAGGCTGCATCGACCGCCGAGGCACTCGACGCCTCCAACCTCTCGCTGATCTCGGGCGTCGGCCCGACCATCGAGAAGAAGCTGCGCGCCGCCGGCATCACCTCCTGGAACGACATCGCGTCCTGGAGCGAGGCCGACATCGCCAAGTGGGACGAGGAGCTCAAGCTTCGCGGCCGCGCCACCCGTGAGGAATGGGTCGAGCAGGCCAAGGAACTCCTGGCCGGCAAGCCCCCGCGGGCGAAGGCCGACCAGGCCGAGCAGGCTTCCGGCGAGGACTACTGACGCACCCCGTCAGTCCGTCTTCGTCTTTCGCGCCCGGACCGGCTGGCTTTTGCCACCGATTCGGGTTAGAGAACACACATCAGTTTTGAGGTAGGGCGTTATGGCTCACAAAAAGGCAGGCGGTTCATCCCGCAACGGTCGTGACTCCGCAGGCAGGCGCCTCGGGGTCAAGAAGTTCGGCGACCAGGCCGTGATTCCGGGCAACATCATCATTCGGCAGCGTGGGACCACTTGGCATCCCGGCGCCAATGTCGGCATGGGCAAAGACCATACCCTCTTTGCGACGACGGCCGGCCGCGTCCGATTCACGACGAAACTCGGCCGAGCTTTCGTGAACGTAGTCCCGGCCCAACAGGCCGCAGAGTAAACGGCGGATAGGGAATTTCCTGATCCGCCGGTTCCATCGAACCGGAACGGATCAGGGGTCCAGCCCTCTACAGGGTCACCCAAGGTCAGCGAAAGGGAGATGGGACAAGATCCCGCCTCCCTTTTTTCGTTTGCGCCGACGGAGAGACCCATGTTCCCCGAATTGACCCGCGACGATGTCTTCCGGCTCGAGACCCGCCGTCTCTGGCTGCGCTGGCCCCGCATGGCGGACGCTTCCGCCATCCTGCGCCAGGCCGGGGAGAAAGCCGTGGCCGAGATGACGGCCTCGATTCCGCATCCCTATCCGGTGGATGCGGTCGAGCCCTTCATCTTCGCGATGCGCAAGGGCAATGCGCTGGGCGAGCATCTGGTGCTGGCGATTACGCCGCGGTCGAAGCCCAACGAGCTGATCGGCATGGTCGGCGCGCACAGGCAGGCGACAGGCATTCCCTTCATCGGCTACTGGCTCGGCACGCCACACTGGAACAAGGGCTATGCCACGGAAGCTGTGCAGGCCCTGATCGACACGCTGTTCTCGCTTGTCGAGATGCCGGCGATCGAAGCGGATACGCGCGTGATCAACCCGGCTTCGCGGCGGGTGCTGGAGAAGTCCGGCTTCCGCGCCGAGGGCTCGTTCCTCAAGTCGCTGCCGGCGCGCGGCGGGCTGTTCCCCTGCGAGCAGTTCCGGCTCGACCGCTCGACCTGGGCGGCGCTGAAGCACTGGGGCGCCAGCGGCTGGACGCATGCGCCTGATGTCGACCCCGAGATCGAGGCCGCCGATCTGATGGACACGCCGGGCGAACCCTGCCCGGCGTGACGTCAGAACCGCGTCCCTCACCGTCATGCTCGCCCTTGTGGCGAGCATCCACGTCTTGGTCGTAGCGCGCGACGGTCGAATAGGTGGATGGTCGGGACAAGCCCGACCATGACGATAGGGCGCAGGCGTCTCACTTCACGAAGTTGCCGCCCAGTTCATCCTCGATATGGACGCGGATGATCTCTTCGAAGCTTGCCTCCGAGGTAAAGCCGAGCGCCGTCGCGCGCGCCGCGTTGAAGTTCTGCGGCCAGCCCGCGACGATCCTGTCGATCACCGGATCGGGCACGCGCTTGATCCGGGCGACGACGCCCTCGCCCGCGACCTTCCGCAACGCCTCGATCTGCTCGGCGACCGTGCAGGAATAGCCCGGCATGGTCAGCGCGCGGCGCGGACCGACCTCATTGAGATCCATGGTCGATGCCCGGATCAGGAAATTCACCGCCGAGCGCGGCGAAGCGTGCCAGTGGCGCACCTGCTCGGACACCGGCAGCACGGCGTCGATGCCATTCAGCGGCTCGCGGATGATGTTGGAGAAGAAGCCCGAGGCTGCCTTGTTCGGCGTGCCGGGCCGCACGCAGATCGTCGGGAAGCGGATGCTGATGCCGTCGAAGAAGCCGCGCCGCGTATAGTCGGAGAGCAGCAATTCGCAGATCGCCTTCTGCGTGCCGTAGCTGGTCAGTGGCGTCGTGAAGAACTCGTCCTCGATCTTCTCGTGGAACGGCGCGCCGAACACCGCGACCGAGGAGGTGAAGACGAGGCGCGGCTTGTATGAATCGCCCGCCAGCCGGATCGCCTCGAAGAGATAGCGCGTGCCGTCAAGATTGATCTTGTAGCCCTTCTCGAAATCAGCTTCCGCCTCACCCGAGACGACCGCGGCGAGATGCACGATCAGGTCCGGCCGCGAGGCGATCAGCGCCTCGGCCTGGCCTGGCATCGAGACATCCGACACGACGGTGTCGAAGGCGAAGGGCGCACCGGCCGGCGCCTGCGCTGCGACCACGTCCTGCGCCGTGACCTTGGCGATGGTTTTGCCGCCGAGATGGCCATCACGCGCCAGCCGCTCGATGAATTTGCGGCCGGCCATGCCGGCGCCGCCGAGAACGAGAATATGCATTGGGCTTCCTCCCATTTTTCTTGTGCTCAGAGAGCAAAACCGCCATCGGCGAGATGGATCTGGCCGGTGGTGTAGCTGGCTTCGTCGGAACCCAGATAGACGGCGAGCCAGGCGATTTCCTCGGCCGTGCCGAGCCGGCCCATCGGCTGGCGGTCGATGAAGGCCTGCCGCGCGGCGGCTTCGGTCGTCTTCGTCGCCGTGGCGAGGTCCTTGATGCGCTGGTCGAGCGAGGGCGACTGGATCGTGCCGGGGCAGATCGCGTTGGCGCGGACGCCCTTCTTGATGAAGTCGGCCGCGACGGCCTTGGTCAGGCCGATCACCGCGGCCTTGGTCGTGCCATAGGCGTAGCGGTTCGGGATGCCGCGCACTGAGCCGGCGCCCGAGGCGATGTTGACGATCGAGCCCGCGCCCTTGGCCAGCATACCCGGCAGGAACGCCTTGATCGTGCGGTGCATCGAGGTGACGTTGAGGTCGAAGGAGAAGTCCCAGGCCTTGTCGTCGGTATCGAGCACCGTGCCGTGATGGACGAAGCCGGCGGCGTTAACGAGGATGTCGATCTGGCCGACCTTCGCCGCGAAGGCCTCGACCGCCTTGTTCGAGAGCACATCGAGCTTGCGCTTCTTCGCCTTGGGAATGCCTTCCAGCAGCGCGACATCCTTGTCGGTCGCCCAGACGGTGGCGCCCTCGGCGACGAAAGCCTCCGCGATCGCGCGGCCGATGCCCTGTCCGGCCGCGGTGACGACCGCAACCTTGCCCTTCAAACGTCCTGCCATGATGCCTTGCCTTACCCTATGTCGGTTTCTGGAGTGTCTTGTTGGTCTGAAGTGATTTGCGCATATGGGCGAGCCGGCGGTCCGGCAGATCCTCATGATGCGTGATCTGGTAGCCGAGGCGTTCATACCAGCCGATGCGGTCGACGAGCTTGGCGTGCGTGTAGAGATGGATGGCGTCATGGCCAAGGCCGGACGCGCGCTCCTCGGCGAAGCTCATCAGCCCTGTGCCGAGGCGCTTGCCTGCGGCGTCGGGCGCAACCGCAATGCTCCAGAGGATGAACTGGCCGTCCTTGGTTTCAAGGACGAGCGCCGCTTCGAGGCTGCCCTCGGCCTCGGCGAGCCAGACCTCGTGCTCGGCCAACACCTGCGCATAATCGGCCAGGCGCGGCAGCGAGGGCACGCCGATGATCGACTCATTGGGTCGATAGGCGGCCTCGGTCAGCGCGACGATCGCTGGAACATCTGCAAGCGTCGCGCGCCGGAGATCCACCTCAAGCCACTCCGGCTTGCGCCGCGAGCGCGGTCTTCTGCCGGCCCTCCGCATCGAAATTCTCGGGCGCGAGCCAAGTGCGGAACGCCTCCGCACGTGCCGGCCATTCGCTATCGAGGATCGAGAACCAGGCCGTGTCGCGGTTGCGGCCCTTCACCACCTGATGCTGGCGGAACAGGCCTTCAAACTGGAAGCCGAAGCGCTGAGCGGCGCGCTTGGACGGCTCGTTGAGATTGTTGCACTTCCACTCAAAGCGGCGATAGCCGAGCGAGAAGCCGTAATCGCCGCACAGATAGATCGCTTCGGTTGCCACCCGCGTCCTCTGCAGCACCGGCGAATAGGTGATGTAGCCGACCTCGAAGACGCCATGCTCGGGCCGGATTTCCATCAGCCAGAGATGCCCCTTGGCCTTGCCGTCGGCCTTGTCGATGATCGCGAAGGGCACGATGCCGGCCTTGGCCGCCATCATCGCCAGCAATTCGCCATAGGCCTCGCGTGTCTGCGGCGGATGGGCCGGCATCCACTGCCAGATCTGGTCATGGCCGGCATTCACCGCCCAGATATCGTCGAGATGCCGGGCCGGGTCGATCGGCTCCAGCCGGCAGTAGCGCCCTTCGAGCACGCGTGCGGGTGGAAAAGGCGGTGCGGTCCAGCCTTCGAGCAGCGGGTTGGCGGCGGTGTCCGCCGAAACGGAGGTCATGGCTTGGTCATCTCCTGCCAGCCCGTCAGATCGGTCGAAACCGTCCAGTCCGGGCCAAGTTCTGCCGCCACGGCGGCGGCGATCGCCTGGCCCTCGGCCTCCCAGGCGCGCTGCTCCGCCTCGCTGGGAAAGCGCGAGCGCGCCTCCTGCTCTTCCTCGTAGATCGCGTCGAACGCGTCCATCCAGGCCTCCAGCCGGTCGGCGAGGTCTTCGGAAAGGTCGAGATCCTCGGCGTCGACGGCTTTCCGCCGGCCCTTGGCATCGAGCGTCCACAGCCCGCTCAGGCCAAGCCATGCCGGCGCGATCAGCAGCGTCCCGCTCACGAGCGCGCCTTCAGGTCTTCGGTGAAGAACGGGTTCAGCGGCGATGACGGGCCGTTGCCGGCAAATCCGCGGAAGCTGCCCTCCTCGGCGATCAGCCGCGTCGCCTCGATGAAGGCAGCCCAGGCCGCCCGCGCCAGCGCGCCGCCGATCGAGATCCGACGCACCCCGAGCGCAGCGATATCGGACACTGTCAGCCCGAAATCGCCATAGACCAGCGCGTTGACGGGCTTGCCGCCGGCCGCTGCGACGATAGTGGCGATCTGCTCGCGCGTTTTCGGGCCCGGCGCATAGAGCACGTCCGCCCCAGCCTCGGCATAGGCGGCGATGCGCCGCGCCGATTCGTTCAGCGCATCGGGATGACCGGTCAGGAAGCACTCGGCCCGCGCCGTCAGCAGGACGCCGGAGCCGGTCTCGTCGATCGCCTTGCGCGCCGCCTTGACGCGCTCGACCGCCAGTTCGAACGGATAAAGCGGCTCCTCGCTACGCCCCGTCGCATCCTCGATCGACAGCCCCGCTACGCCTGTCGCGATGCACAGCTTCACATTGGCGCCGACGCCGTCTGGGGTATCGGCATAGCCGTTCTCGAAATCGGCGTTGACGGGCAGATCCGGCACCGCCTTCACCAGATCGGCCAGATGCGCCAGCATCATGTCACGCGGCACATCCTGGTCGGCGCGTGCCTGCGTGAAGGCGAAGCCGGCGCTGGTCGAGGCCAGCGCCTTGAAGCCCTGCCCGCGCAGCCAGCGCGCGGAACCGACATCCCACGGATTCGGCATCACGAAGCAGCCGGCCTCGTGCAGCACCCGGAAAGCATCGACCTGAGGAGATGAGGCCATTTTAAATCGTTTCAGATGAGCCGGTTGCAACGGGGCGCCATACTGTCCGCGCGACTTGCTTTTGTCAGCCCCGAAATGCCGGCGCGATTGCACCACGCCAATGCGCACGCGGTATGAAGGACCTATCAATAGGCCAGGATGAGGTCGAACACTGATTGTTCGATGACGTTCCCGACAACCTCAGGCGCCCTGGCGATCCGTTTGAGAGCGCGGTCCAGCGCGCGGCGCTCGGTACCGCCGAGCAGAGCGATGTGATGCGCCTCGCCGCCGTCGCCGGGGTTGGCGGGAAAGGCAGGGTGCGGAGCCATGGCGATGCTGGTCCCGAGCCTGACCGAGACGATCGGATCCCGACCGGCGAGACCAAGCAGCCCGTCCGGCAGGGCACCACGCCAGGTCAGCCAGCCAAGATGGCGGGCAAGACCCGAGCCCGACTGCCCGCCATGGCGATAGAGCCCACGTCGAAAATCGGTCATGGCCGGCCGCATGGCCAGCGAGGCAGGCGTCGGGTGGGCGAGCAGATGTTTGTAAGCCGTGCTCTCGACGGCCGAGGAATCGTCGAGATCATAGATGGTGAGGTAGCGGGTCGCTGCGCCACGCCCGGCGACATAGCGCTTGCCCGCGAGGAAGCCCGGCATGGTCAGCCGTTCCGGCACATGCTCGAAACTGTGCCAGGCCTCGTACGCCCGCAGACGGGCGGGATCGACGCCGTTGGCGACCGTCAGGAAAGCCCCGCCACGCCAGACGCCCTGCGTGGCCACCGCGCTGGTCATGGCAGCAGCATGATCTTCGAGGCCACGCGGCTCTTGGCCCGCGCGAAGGCTGCGACCGCGTCCGACAATGGGGCCTGCTCGCTGATCAGCCGCCTCATGCGTTGCGGATCAGCGGCGAGGAAGGCGATCACGCGCGTCCAGGTCTCCAGCGGCGCGCGGTAGCTGCCGCGAATCTGCTGGTGCCGGCGCACCAGCCGGGTGAGGTCGATCGAGGCCGGCTTCGCATGGATGCCGCAGATCGTCAGCACGCCGCGCAAAGCCAGGAGATCCAGTGCCTCCGGCACCACAGCCGGCACGCCGGCAGCCTCGATGATGACATCATAGGAGGTCGGCAGGCCCGCCCGCTCCAGCGCCGAACGCAGGGTCGTGCCGGCGCTGTCGACCCCCTCGGGGAAGCCCAGCGCGGCCAGTGTCGCCAGCCGCGCATCGTCGTCGCGCCCGGCCACGACGATGCGGGCCGCGCCGGCCGCCTGCGCGAACAGGGCCGCGCCCTGGCCGATCGTGCCTGGCCCGATGACAAGAACCGTATCCCCCGGCTTGACCTCGGCCGTATCGACGGCCTCGGCTGAAACCGTCATCGGTTCCGTCAGCGCAGCCAGCGCATCGTCAAGCCCGTCGGGCAAGGCGATGCAGTTCTCGGCCGGCACGAGCACGCGCGCTGCGAAGCCGCCATCGCGGCCGATGCCGATGCCGGATCGGTGGGTGCAATCCTGGCTGCGGCCGGACCGGCAGTCCTCGCATCGCCCGCAGACGACGGAGGGG
The DNA here is from genome assembly GCF_056404835.1 of Allobosea sp. P2_B12. Classification (NCBI taxonomy): domain Bacteria; kingdom Pseudomonadati; phylum Pseudomonadota; class Alphaproteobacteria; order Hyphomicrobiales; family Alloboseaceae; genus Allobosea; species Allobosea sp. P2_B12. The sequence goes on from NZ_JBFUDG010000004.1 coordinate 19,593, forward strand.
CGGACGACGACGCGGCTTCCGACCGTCAGCGCCGCGACGCCGGCTCCAACGCGAACGGCATGGCCGGCGAACTCATGCCCCAGCGTCACCGGCATGGTGGCCGCCATCGCCTCGTAACCCCCCGTCCAGTCGGCGATGTGCAGGTCCGTCCCGCAGATCCCGGCCGCGCTGACTGAGAGCAGCACTTCGCCTGGGCCGGGTTTTCCCGGCTCGTCGACCTCGTCGAGGCGGATGCCGGGTTCCGGCGCAAATTTGCGGAGCGCAAGCATGGTCGGCCCCGGTTATTCCACCTTGATCGACGCGGTCTTGACCACCTCGGCCCAGATCTTCGCGTCCTTCGCCATGAAGGCGCCGAGTTCGGCGGCGCTGCCTGGCGCTGGCTCGGAGCCGATTTCGATCAGGCGCGCATTGATCTCGGGCTGGGCCAGCGCGGCGTTGATCGCAGCGTTCAGCACGTCGACGACGGCGGCAGGCGTGCCCCGTGGCGCGACCAGCGCCACCCAGGCCGAGAGATCGTAGCCGGCATAACCCTGCTCGGCGACGGTCGGCACCTCCGGCAGCAGCGCCGCGCGCTTGGCGGTGGTAACGCCGAGAGCCTTCATGGTGCCGCCCTTGATGTGCCCGGACGCGCTCGCGAGCGTGCAGAACATCACGCTGATATTGCCGCTGATCGCGTCCGTCAGGGCCGGAGCCTCGCCGCGATAGGCCACATGCTGGACTTTCGCGCCCGAAACGATGCCGAAGAACTCGCCGGCGAGATGGGCGACCGTGCCTGCGCCCCCCGAGCCGAAAGTGATCGGGTCCTTGGCTGTCTTTCCGACCGCTTCCAGCTCCTTCATCGTGCTCGCCGGATAGGCCTTGCCCGCGACGACGACGAAGGGCAGCTTCGCAATCATCGCGACTGGCACGAAATCCTTCTCCCAGTCGAACGGCACAGCGGCCTTCAGAGCCGGGTTGATCACCATCGTCGTCGGCGCGGCGAGCAGCGTGTAACCGTCGGGCTCGGCCTTGGCGACAGCCTGCGAGCCGAGCATGGTCGCCGCCCCACCCCGGTTCTCGATGACGAAACGCTGCTTCAGGATCGTGCCTGCGGCCTCCGCCACGACGCGGGTCACGACATCGACACCACCGCCGGCTGCGAACGGCACGATGATCTGCATCGCCCGCGCCGGATAGGCCTGCGCCGACGCCGGGCCAGCAGCGGTTGCGGCCAGCAGGGCAAGCGCGCTTGACACCACATCACGGCGGCTAAGCGTGGCAGGTTGCGAGGGGTTGTCTGCCCCAAAAGCGCGCATGGTCGTTCCTCCCGGATTGTTCTTGTCACCGCACAAGGCCACCAATCTGGGGACGCAGCAACGGCGAATTCTGCGCTCAACCATAGCGTCAGGCTATAGACCAGACCCGACCGCCGCGATCTCGGCCCGCAGGGCGATCTCGAAATGCTGGAGCAGGCGGCTGCGCGCCCGCTCGACATGGCGATGCAGGAAGACCTCGTATCCGGCCGGGTGATCGAGCGGCAGCAGCGCGACGCGGTCGCGATCAGCGGCAAGCGCGCTGAAGCGATCGACGATGGCGAGCCCCAGGCCCGCCTCGGCCAGGCCGATCGCGGTTTCGGCAAAGCGCGCGACATGGGTGCGGTTGGGTACGACGCCGCCATCGCGCAGGACCGCGTCGACGACCTGGCCGTGGACCGATTGCGGCTCGAACACGATCAGCGGCACATCCGCCAGCGCCGCAGGCACAAGGCGCGGCTGCGCCGCCAACGGCCAATCGCGCAGGCAGACCGCGACGGCAGGCGCACTGCCGACCGCGACGCTGCGGATGCCGGCATGCAGAATCGGGAACAGCGTGACAGCGCTCTCACCCTGCCCCGACAGCAGGTAGTCCATCACCTGGCTGACCGAGAGGATGTCCAGATGCAGGCTGAGGCCGGGATGCTGCTTCAGCAGCGCCGCTCCCGCTCTTGGGATCAGCACGCGCCCGACGCTGGGCGAAGCGCCCAGCCTGAGAGAACCGGTGTCGGCCCGGGCCAGCCGCAGCGCCCGGGCCAGCGCACCCTCGAGCTGGTCGAAAGCGAGATCGACCTCGCCGAGCAAGCGATGCGCCTCGGCGGTCGGCGTCAGGCGCCCTCCATGGCGGTCGAACAGCGCGAAGGCGCAGACATCCTCGATCCGCCGCACGGTCTTGGTCACGGTCGGCTGCGCAATACCGAGTTCCCGCGCCGCACCGATCATGCTGCGGGCGCGCATGACGGCGCGGAAGACTTCAATCTGCCGGAGCGTGAGCAGCATGAGGAGCTCCCGCACCTTTTGCCGTCATTGCGAGGAGGCGAGGCCGACGAGGCAATCCAGGGGTGCGTAGAGCTGGATTGCTTCGCTCGTAATAACGGCCAGCGGCGACGAGCGCGACGAACCCTAGTGATTGTCGCGCGGTATGCCGAACTTCTTGTGGATCTTCTGGTACTTGACCGCCGGCTTCAGCACCATGCCCTCGGACAGCTCGCCGACGATCTTGCGCTGGATCTCCTGCCACGGCGTCTGGCTCTTCGGGTATTTGTAGCCCCCCGCCGCCTTCAGCGCCGCGCGCCGCTCCTCCAGCTCCTTGTCGGAGATCAGGATGTCGGCCGAGCGCTTGTTCAGGTCGATGCGGACCTTGTCGCCGGTCACCAGAATGGCGAGATTGCCGCCGGTCGCCGCTTCCGGCGAGGCGTTCAGGATCGAGGGCGAGCCGGACGTGCCCGATTGCCGCCCATCGCCGATGCAGGCGAGCGCTGTGACGCCCTTCTTGATCAGGTAATCCGGCGGCCGCATGTTCACGACCTCGGCGGCACCGGGATAGCCGACAGGGCCGACGCCGCGGATGAACAGGATCGAGTGCTCGTCGATGGCAAGCGCGGGATCGTCGATACGGTGGTGGTAGTCCTCCGGCCCGTCGAAGACGATCGCCTTGCCCTCGAAGGCGTTGGGGTCTTTCGGATTTTCGAGATAGCGCTTGCGGAATTCCGGCGTGATCACGCTGGTCTTCATGATCGCGGAATCGAACAGATTGCCGCGCAGGTTGAGGAAGCCCGACTGTGCCTTCATCGGCGCGTCGTAGGCCTTGATGACGTTGCGGTCCTCGGCGAAGAAGCCTTCGCAATTCTCCGCCAGCGTCCGGCCATTGGCGGTGATCGCCGGCTTGATCTTGCCCTTGGCGACCAGCTCGGCCACCACGGCAGGCACGCCGCCGGCGCGATAATAATCCTCGCCGAGATACTCGCCGGCCGGCTGCAGATTGACCAGCAGCGGAATGTCGTAGCCGACGGCGGTCCAGTCCTCGTTGTCGAGCGGCACGCCGATATGCTTGGCGATGGCGTTGACCGAGATTGGCGCATTGGTCGAGCCGCCAATGGCGGAATTGACCACGATCGCGTTCTCGAAGGCTTCGCGCGTCATGATCTTCGACGGGATCAGGTTCTCCCAGACCATGTCGACGATGCGCAGGCCGGTGAGATAGGCCATCTCGTAGCGGTCGCGATAGGGCGCCGGGATCGCGGCCGCGCCCGGCAGGGTCATGCCCAGCGCCTCGGCGATCGAGTTCATCGTCGTCGCCGTGCCCATGGTGTTGCAGTGGCCGGCCGAGGGCGCCGACGAGGCGACCAGATCGACGAAGCCTTTGTAGTCGATCTCGCCGGCGGCCATCATCTGGCGCGCCTTCCAGACGATCGTGCCCGAGCCGGTGCGCTCGCCACGGAAATTGCCGTTCAGCATCGGCCCGCCGGGCAGCGCGATCGCCGGGATATCGACGGTCGCCGCAGCCATCAGCTGCGCCGGGGTGGTCTTGTCGCAGCCTGTCGTCAGCACGACGCCGTCGAGCGGGTAGCCATAGAGGATCTCGACGAGCGAGAGATATTGCAGGTTGCGGTCGAGGCTTGCGGTCGGGCGCTTGCAGGTTTCCTGGATCGGATGGATCGGGAACTCGAAGGGCACGCCGCCGCGCTCGCGGATGCCGTCGCGGACGCGGTGCGCCAGCTCGATATGGTGGCGGTTGCAGGGCGCGATGTCGGAGCCGGTCTGGGCGATGCCGATGATCGGCCGGCCGGACTGGAGCTCGTCGCGCGACAGACCGAAATTCATGGTGCGCTCGATATAGAGCGCGGTCATGTCCGCATTGGCGGGGTTGTCGAACCAGGCCTTGGAGCGAAGCTGCTCGGGCTTGATGCGGCGAGCGGCCTTCTTCTTTGTGGTCGCCACCGGCCGGTCCTGGCGCGGCACGTTGCTCTCGGGGCTCTTGGCCATCCTGGTCTTCCTCTCGCACGGACGCGGCGCTGACGGCCGCTTACCGGTCTTTCTTCCAAGGCGGGTCAGCTTCAAACGATTGTAATCGCGCCATCATGCCGATCAGTTTTGTGGGGGCAAGCCCACAAACGCGAGATAGTCATACTATTTATGCAAGCCCACCTCACGGTGGCGTTTCGAATCAATCGGCGCAGGCTTGCGTGGCAGCATGGTTTGGAGCGAAGAGAGGCCAAGAGCCCGGCACGAGCGGGCCTCGCCTGAAACGACCTGCCCAAGGAAACGCCGCCATGACGCTTCATGTCGTCCCGTCCTTCGCCCGCATCGGCGAGGAGAATGCCTTCGCCGTGCTGGCGCGCGCCACCGAGTTGCAGCGTCAGGGCAAGGACATCATCAATCTCGGCATCGGACAGCCCGATTTCCCGACGCCCGACCATATCGTCGAGGCGGCGGTGAAGGCCCTGCGCGACGGACATCATGGCTACACCCCGGCCAACGGCATCCTGCCGCTGCGCGAGGCGGTCTCGGCCGATCTGCACAAGCGCTTCGATGTCGAGGTCTCGCCGGAAAGTGTGATGATCGTGCCCGGCGGCAAGGTCACCATGTTCATGGCGATCCTGATGTTCGGCGAGCCCGGCGCCGAGATTCTCTATCCCGACCCCGGCTTCCCGATCTACCGCTCGATGATCGAATACACCGGCGCAACGCCGATCCCCGTCCCGATCCGCGAGGAGAACGGCTTCGCCTTCTCGGCCGAGGAGACGCTCGCCCTGATCACCCCGAAGACGCGGCTCCTGATCATCAACTCCCCGGCGAACCCGACCGGCGGCGTCACGCCCAAGGCCGAGGTCGACAAGCTCGTCGCCGGCCTGGCGCGCTTCCCAGACGTCGCAATCATGTCCGACGAGATCTACGACCAGATGCTCTATGATGGCGAGCAGCATGTCTGCCTGCTGAGCTACCCCGAGATCCGCGACCGGCTGATCCTGCTCAATGGCTGGTCGAAAACCTATGCCATGACCGGCTGGCGGCTGGGTTATTCGATCTGGCCCAAGCCCCTCTACGACAATGCCCGCAAGCTCGCCGTCAACTCGCATTCCTGCGTCAATGCACCCGCGCAATGGGCGGGGCTCGCCGCGCTGAGCGGGCCGCAGGATGCGGTCGGCCAGATGCTGGCCGAGTTCGACCGGCGCCGGCAGGCCGTGGTCAAGGGGCTCAACGCCCTGCCCGGCCTCTCCTGCATCGTGCCCAAGGGCGCGTTCTATGCCTTCCCGAATGTCTCGCAAACCGGCTGGAAGGCCAAGAAGCTCGCTTCCGCCCTGCTGGAGGATGCCGGCATCGCCACCATCGGCGGACCGGATTTCGGCGTCCATGGCGAGGGCTATATCCGCCTCTCCTACGCCAATTCGCTTGAAAACATCGAGCGCGCGCTGGAGCGGATGGGAACGTTCCTGGCGAGTGCGAAGGCCGCATGAGCTTCGCGGCGGGAATCCTGGCGGCATGAGCTTCAGCAATCTGAGCTATCTCTATCTGGCAGCGGCCATCGTCAGCGAAGTCATCGGCACGTCCGCCCTGAAGGCGTCGAACGAGTTCACCCGGCTCGTACCGACTGTCATCATGATGGCGGCGTTCCTGAGCGCCTTCTACTTCCTGACGCTGACCCTGCGGACGATTCCCGTCGGAGTCGCTTACGCGATCTGGTCGGGCGTCGGCATCGTCCTGATCAGCGTGGTCGCGCGGGTGCTGTTCGGCCAGAAGCTCGACGCGCCGGCGATCATCGGCATGGCCATGATCGTCGGCGGCGTGCTGGTGATCAACCTGTTCTCGCGCTCGAGCCCACATTGAGCCTCCCCCAAGCCCTCATCCTGAGGAGCGGCCAAAGGCTGCGTCTCGAAGGATGGTCCAGATCGTTCGGGAGCCTCCTGGAGCATCCTTCGAGACGCGCTCTACGAGCGCTCCTCAGGATGAGGGCCGCGGGAGACGAACGCCTTTTGCGTCTACTCAGTTCTGCCGCGCGGTGCTTGCCGTCACGCCGGGATCGACCTTGAAGCTCGACGCCTCGAGCACGGCGGTACCGATCATCGTCTTCACCGACACCCGCACGGGCACCATCATGTTGGTGCCCGCGACCGGCGCGAGCCAGGTGCTGATGTCCTTGTTCTCGATCATGAATTTGGTGGCGGGTCGCAGCGCGCGATGGCCGGCGATCGGCACATAGCGCACCTGGCAGACCGCGACAGGCCCGCTATAGCCGTCGAGCTTGACCTCGCGCGTGCCGCCGGCACTCAGCTTGATGTCGTAGCGCGCCGCGCCGTCGAATATCTGCAGCGTGCGGTTGCAGGCGGTTGCCATGCTCTTGCCGACGACCGGCATCAGGAAGGCCGAGAGCGGATCGACGATGTTGCGCCGGTGGCCGTCGTTCAGCGGCACGCGGTCGGGCTTGGCGTCGATCGGCGGCTCGATCTCGACGGCCGCGACATTGTTGCCGTCGAGCGCCATCCGCACGGTGCGGCTTTCGCTGGAGCTGGCGGAACTGACCGCGAAGCTCGTCGGCGAGAGCTTGGCGCCGTTGAGGCCGCCGGACGCTGCGCCCGAACCCCGCCCGCCGGTGAAACCGCCGATCAACCCGGTCAGCTTGGCCGCAACGTCGAGCTTGTAGCTCGATGCGTCGATACCGCCGCTGAGGCTGGCGGTCCCCAGCGTCAACCCGAGCAGGGAGACATCGTAGCGCGCATCGAGCGAGGCGGCGGCGGCCGGCAAACTCGCGATGCTAAGGGCAAGGACGAACCCGGCCATGGACGATGCGATGGCGGGCTTCATCCACTTCCTCCGGGCTTTCGCGATCATCGGGACATGCACTGCGAATCGGTCTGAATCGTGGCCTCTTTCGCCGGTTTTGGCGAGCGGCAAAGCGCCCCGCCTTGCGCTGCCGCCGTCCCGGGAGCGATATCACCAGGGCTTGCATGACTTTTCCTTGACGCGCCCGCCGGGCTTGGCTATGGAACCGCGACTTCAATTTGACTTCCGGTGCTCATGTCCGGCACGTCGCGTGTCGGCATTTTTATTTGAGCCAGCCGGTTGGATTTAGGGAACGATACCATGGCGCGCCGTTGCGAACTGACCGGGAAAGCCACCCAGACCGGCCACCTCGTCAGCCACTCGAACCACAAGACGAAGACGGTCTTCCGTCCGAACCTCGTGAATGTCACGCTGCAGTCCGACGCCCTCGGCCGCTCCGTGCGCCTGCGCATCTCGGCCAATGCTCTGCGCACCGTCGATCATCGCGGCGGTCTCGACGCCTTCCTGGTCAAGGCTCCGGCCAGCGACCTGTCGACCGGCGCGCTGACGCTGAAGCGCGACATCGAGAAGAAGCTCGCCACCGCCTGAGCGGTGTCGCTTCCCTGCGATTGAACGAAGCGGCCGAAAGGCCGCTTTTTTCGTTTGGGCTTGGCCTTCTCCTCTCGCGGGAGAAGGGAAGGCGTCGCGCTCAAACCAGTTCGAATTCCAGCATCACAGTCCGCTGCAGGAACGAGAAGTTGTCGTCCGAGATCAGCGTGAGGATGGTTTTGCCCCCCTCCTGATGGACGGTCAGACCTTCCATGTTGTCGATCTCCTGACCCAGATCGGCGGTGATCAGGTAAGGCCCGTCCAGCATCGCTCCTACTTTCAGGCTTGCCCCAGGCACGCGACGAATCCGCATGCCAACGCCCCGCAGCGGCCGGTACCAGCGCTCCAGCAGCAGCATGTCGCCATCGGGCAGGAAGGCGAGATCGGTGATGTCGAAGCCGTCATGCCGGGCGACCTGGAACAGGCCAGGCTGCCGGCCACCGAGGATGACACCCAGCGTCGGCTCGTCATCCCCACCCGAACGCTCGGCGATGGCGACGAGCGAACCCGCCAGCGGCTGACCCGCCGGCACGACGCCGATCGCCTCCAGCCCGCGATTATCCGGCAGGCGCTTGACCTCGCGCGGGACAGCGACGATCCGCGCCCGCGCCATGACGCCCTCGGCGGCCCAGTCGAAGCGCAGCACGTCATGCGTCCGCTCGACGCCGAGATAGGCGACGCCATCGGCGATGCAGAGGCTCTCGGTGTCGTAATAGCGCGAGCGGTGCAGCGGCCTGCCCGACACGCCGAGGATTGGCGCGAGCTCCGCCCGGTCGAACCCGGTCAGCCTGCCGTCCCGCATGGTAACCCTGGCCGTCAGCCAGAAGCCGTTATCGGTGACGGCGACGAGATCGCTGCCGCTTACGCCACCGCGCCAGAGCCCTGAGAACCCGCCGAAGCGCGAATGATCGCCGCTGAGCACGAGGCCGCTCCGGAACGCAAGCTTGCCGAAGCGGGTCTTCTCCGGGCTGCGCGGCTCGAAAGCAGCGATCGGCCGCGCCGAAACGGTGACGGGACCGCCTTCAAGCGCCTGGGCGCGGGCTTCCGATGCAACGGCGAGCGCACCAAGTCCAGCCAACGTAGAGCGGCGAGTCAGGCGCATCAGAACAATGCGCCTGCTGCCAAGCCTGCGCGGGGAACCCCTCTCCTGTAAGGAGAGGGGCAGGGGTGAGGTGTCGGCCCCTGGACCAGTGGCCTGCCAGTCCTAAGCGGCGGCAGGGGTGAGGTTTCCGCCAAGACGTCCAACGGCCGACCCCTCACCCTACCCTCTCCCTCCGGGAGAGGGTTCCCCGCGCCAGACCCATGGATGTGGCAGGCAAGTTTCACTGCCGACGTCGCGCCCCGCCCGACGACTTGGCGTTCAACCGCGGATCGTCCTCGAACAGCTCGGCGAGCTTTTCGGTCATCACGCCGCCGAGCTCCTCGGCATCGACGATGGTGACGGCGCGGCGATAATAACGCGTCACGTCGTGGCCGATGCCGATCGCGATCAGCTCGACCGGCGAGCGCGTCTCGATCTCGGCGATGATGTGGCGCAGATGCCGCTCGAGATAGTTCCCGGCATTCACCGATAGCGTCGAATCGTCGACCGGTGCGCCATCCGAGATCACCATCAGGATCTTGCGCTGCTCCGGCCGGGCCAGGATGCGCTTATGCGCCCAGTCCAGCGCCTCGCCGTCGATGTTTTCCTTGAGCAGACCTTCGCGCATCATCAGCCCGAGATTCTTCCGGGCCCGCCGCCACGGAGCATCAGCCGCCTTGTAGATGATGTGCCTGAGATCGTTGAGTCGGCCGGGATTGGCCGGCTTGCCCGATTGCAGCCAGGATTCGCGCGAAAGACCGCCCTTCCAGGCCCGCGTCGTGAAGCCGAGCAGCTCGACCTTGACGCCGCAGCGTTCCAGCGTCCGCGCCAGGATGTCGGCGCAGGTCGCGGCCACCGTGATCGGCCGGCCACGCATCGAGCCGGAATTGTCGATCAGCAGCGTCACCACCGTGTCGCGGAAATTGACGTCCGATTCCTGCCGGAACGACAGCGGCTGGTAGGGGTCGATGATGATGCGCGGCAGCCGCGCCGGATCGAGCGCGCCCTCCTCCAGGTCGAACTGCCAGGAGCGGTTCTGCTGCGCCATCAGGCGCCGCTGCAGCCGGTTGGCCAGCCGCGCCACGACGCCCTGCAGATGCGCAAGCTGCTTGTCGAGATAGGCGCGCAGCCGCGTCAGTTCCTCGGCGTCGCAGAGCTCCTCGGCGGTGATCGTCTCGTCGAACTTCACCGTATAGGGCTTGTAGTCGGTCTGCGGCCGGTCGTTCGGCTTGCCCTCGCGCGGACGCGGCGCCTCGCCGGCCTCGTCGGCCTCCGAATTCTCGTCCTCGTCGTCCCAGTCGCCCGAGGGTGCATCGGAAGCCTCGCTCGCCCCCTCCTGCAATTCCTCGGTGGCGTCGTCGGAGACCTCGACCTCGGAGCGCTCGCCGGCGCTGTCCTGTTCCGCCTCGCCGTCCTGCTGCTGCTGTTCGTCGGAGGACTGGTCCTTGTTGTCCTCGTCCTCCTCCGACTCGTCGCCCTGCGAGGTCTGCTCGGCCATGTCGAGCGATGCCAGCATGTCGCGCACCGTGCGGGCGAAGGCGCGCTGGTCCTCGACAGCTTTCGAGAGACGATCGAGATCGGCACCGGCCTTGTCCTCGATCTGCTCGCGCCAGAGATCGACCAGCTTCTGCGCCGCCTTGGGCGGCTTCAGGCCGGTCAGCCGCTCGCGCACCATCAGCGCCAGCGCATCCTCCAGCGGGGCGTCCGCCCGATCGGTGATCTCCTCATAGCGCCCGCCGCGATGATAGCGGTCTTCCAGCATGGCGGTGATGTTGCCGGCCATGCCCGCCATCCGCCGCGAGCCGACGCATTCGACCCGCGCCTGCTCGACCGCGTCGAACACGGCACGGGCCGCATCGCCCTCGGGCGCGGCCCGGCGATGCACGCTCGCATCATGGCAGGCGAGCCGCAGCGCCATCGAATCGGAATGGCCGCGCAGGATCGCGACATCCTCGAGCGTCAGCTTGCGCGGCGGCTCGGGCAGCCGGGCGCGATCGCCGACGAGCGAGGGTTTGTCCGCCGCGAAGACGATCTCCATCTCCGGCTTGCGGGCGATCGCCTTCATCGTCTGCGAAATGGCGCGCTTCAGCGGCTCTGCTGGCGCTTCCTTGGACTGGCCGGGCTTGCGGTTTGAGATGCTCATAGCGCTTTCGCGAAATGGTGGATCCGATGGCCTGCGACGGGATAATCCTCCATCACGCCATACTGGCGATAGCCCAGCTTCGGATAGAAATCCGGCGCCTGAAGGCTCATCGTACTCAGATAGACGCCACGCGCGCCATGATCGCGCGCAGCCTTCTCGGCCATCGCGACGAGGGCCTCGCCATGTCCCGCGCCGCGATGAGCCTCATCGATCCAGAGCAGGTCGATGTGGAGCCACTCCCATTTCAGCTCACCGATCAAGCCGCCGACGATCGTGCCGGCATCGTCGCGCAGGCTGAGCGCCAGAGGCGCGCTGTTGCGCGCCCCGACCACGGCCGCGTTGTAAGCGCTGAGGCCGGCCACCACGGCTTCCCTCGTCGCCGCGACATCGCTCTCGCGCTGCAGGGTCGCCATAGCCGGGATGTCCGTCAGCTCAGGACCACGTTCGCCGCGCTCTCCGGCAGTTCCTTGCCGAAGGAGCGCTGGAAGAACTCGGCCACCAGCGTGCGCTCCATCTCGTCGCATTTGTTCAGGAACGTCACCCGGAAAGCGAAACCGATATCGCCGAAGATCGCGGCGTTCTCGGCCCAGGTGATGACGGTACGCGGGCTCATCACGGTCGAGAGGTCGCCGTTCATGAAGGCGTTGCGGGTCAGATCGGCCACGCGGACCATCTTGTCGATGACGCTGCGGCCTTCGGGCGTGCCCTGGAAGTGCTTCGACTTCGCCAGCACGATCTCGACCTCGTTGTCATGCGGCAGGTAGTTCAGCGTGGTCACGATCGACCAGCGGTCCATCTGGCCCTGGTTGATCTGCTGCGTGCCGTGATAGAGGCCGGACGTGTCGCCGAGGCCGACCGTATTGGCGGTGGCGAACAACCGGAAGGCGGGGTGCGGGCGGATGACGCGCTTCTGATCGAGCAGCGTCAGCTTGCCGGACTGCTCGAGCACGCGCTGGATCACGAACATCACATCGGGGCGGCCGGCATCGTACTCGTCGAAGACCAGCGCGATGTTGTTCTGCAGCGCCCAGGGCAGGATGCCATCCTGGAACTCGGTGATCTGCTTGCCTTCCTTCAGCACGATCGCGTCCTTGCCGACGAGATCGAGGCGGGAGACGTGGCTGTCGAGGTTGACGCGGACGCAGGGCCAGTTGAGACGCGCAGCGACCTGCTCGATATGGGTCGACTTGCCGGTGCCGTGATAGCCCGAGATCATGACGCGACGGTTATGCGCGAAGCCGGCGAGGATCGCGATCGTGGTGTCGCGGTCGAAGCGGTAATCCGGGTCGAAATCCGGCACATGCGCCTCGGTCTTGGAATAGGCCGGCACCTCCAGATCGGAATCGATCCCGAATGTCTGGCGCACCGACAGCTTCATGTCGGGCAGGCCGGCGGCAGTCGTCGTTGTCATCATCAAGTCTCCGGGCGTGGGACCATGGCCGGGAAATGACCGGTTGTCCCAACGCCGACCGAGGAGGGAGGCAATGCCATCCTAATTAGAGGCAAAGCCCGGCATCGGCAATTCGCAAAGCGCCAAGGCTGCTGTTCGCAAGAGACATGCCTAGCCCCGCTCCACCAGCAGCCGCGTCACAATACCCGCGACCCTCCCGGCCCCGTCGCGATCGATCGCCGGGGTCCCGGGGCGGCCGCCGGTCAGCGCCGACTCGACCGCGGCAGCAAAGGCGGCAGGCGTGGCGGCATCTGCCCCGGAAAGCCGCAGGCAACGCGCCAGGCCTGCCCGTTCCATCGCCTCGGCGCGCACCGCCTGCTCGGTCTCCGCCCCGTCGTCGAATGGAACGACGATGGCGGGACACGCCGCCGCGAGCAGATCGAGCACGGTGTTGTAGCCGGCCTGACTGATCGACAGCGCGCAGGCCGCAAGCAGATCCGGGAAGTCCGGACGCGCCCGCTCGACGGTGACGTTGGGCGAGGCCGATTGCCGCAGGGCGGCGAAATCGGACTCGGACAGGCCGCGACCGACGAGAATGCGCCAGGGCTGGGAGGTGTCGAGGCGCGCGGCCTCGATGCAGAGCCGAAAGAGCGGCAACGCCGCGCCAGACCCACCGCCGGAGACGAGAATTTCGTCTAACGCATCACCCATACCGGCCGGGCGCGGGGAGCCCCTCTCCTGTAAGGAGAGGGGCAGGGGTGAGGTACCGGCCCCTGGACCAGCGAGGCAACGCCCCAACGGCGACTGCGGTGAGGTCTCAGCCGAGGCGTCCAACGGCCGACCCCTCCCCCTGCCCTCTCCCTCCGGGAGAGGGTTCCCCGCGCCTGTCGCGACAACCTGCGTCACAGGCGCGGCCAAATAGCCCGTATAGTGCAATCGCTTTGCAAGCTCCGGCGCGACCGGCCAGGACGCTTCCAGCGGCAGGAATGCCGCATCGCCATGGACCAGCACGCCGTCGAAATGTTCGGCGAGGCGCCGATGCGCCTCCGCAATCCTGTCGGGACGAGGCGTCACCAGCACGTCGCGTACCGAGGACAGCACCAGAACGCGCGGGTTGGCCGCCTTTGCTGCCGCGATCAGGCCAAGGAACTCGTCTGCCAATTGCCGCCGCCCGAACGGAAAATGCTCGGTGACGACGACCTCGGGTTTGAGCGTAGCGGCAAGCTCCGTGAGCTGCGCTTGCCGGATTTCAAGGCGGCCCGCTTCGATCGGCCGGCCTTCCTCGTCGAGCAGATTGCGGAAATCGACACCCTCGACCTTGACCGGCGGCAGTTGCACGAAGTCGAAGGGCTCGGCCACCATCGCCCGCAAGGGCATGCCTCCGCTAGCCAACGTGACGCGAAATCCGCTCTCCGCCAAAGCCCGGGCAAGATGCCCCGCCCGCACCAGATGCCCGCTGCCGAGCAGATGCGTCACCGCGATCAGGACCGTCCCGCTCATGGCATCTCGCCTGACGCGCGCAGTTTTGCAGCGATCAGGTCGAGCCCGGCGGCCGCCGAGAACGCCCCGGTCAGCCGCTGATGGGCGGCATGCCCCAGCGCCGCGCGTCGCTTCGGCGCACGGGTGAGATCGGCCAGCGCCAGCGCCAGCGCATCGACATCGCCGGACGGAACCAGCAGCCCTTCGACGCCCTCGCGCACGAATTCGGGGATGCCGGCGAAATCAGTGGCGACGATCGGCAAGCCCTGGCTCGCCGCCTCCATCACGACATTGGGCAGCCCGTCGCGGTCGCCGTCACCGGCCTGCCTCGACGGCAGCACGAACAGATCGGCTTCGCGCAACGCGACGATGACCTCGGTTTGCGCCTTCGCTCCCGCCCAGGTGACGCGCTCAGCCAGACCCAGAGATTGGGCCTGCGCCTGCAAGGCCTTCAGCCTCTCGCCGCCGCCGATATGGGTCAGACGCCAGTGCAGATTGGGAGGGAGCTTCGCCAGCGCCGACAGCAAATCGTCAAAACCCTTCTTCTCGACGGCCCGGCCGATGGTGACGAAGCGCACCGGATCGCCTGCATCGCCGCCGTCGCGCGCCGGGCGGGCGGGCGGCGACGGAAAACGGCTGAGATCAAGCCCGTGATAGACGAGATCGACCTTGTCGGCCCGGTCGGCGAGGCGCGCGAGTTCGCGGTGGCCATCGCGGGTGCAGGTCACACCCCAATCGGCCGATGCAATCTTTTCGCGCTTCTCCCAGTCCGGCGTCGTCCAGATGTCCTTGGCATGGGCCGAGAACGACCAGCTCAGGCCCCGCAGCAGCGCCGCATAACGGATCACCGAGGCCGGTGTGTGCAGGTAATGCACATGCAGATGCGTGATCCCGGCCGGCAGCTCGCGCGCCATCACGCAGGCCTGGCCGAAGCGGCGCAGTCGGTTGCGGGTCGCGTCGCGGGCGAGGTCGCGCAGGAAGACTGCGAGCAGGCGCGCGAAGCCTGGCCGCAGCAGCGCCCGCAGCACGCCGCGCAACACCCGGCCGGGCTCCTCGTGCAGATATTCCGGCAGATAGCTCACCGGCGCCGTGATCTGGTTATGCATCAGATGTCGCGCCACATCGGTCGGCCGGCGCAGCGACCAGATCGCGAAGGGCAGGTCGCGCTGCTGCAGCCCGAGCAGTTCCTGCGCGATGAAGGTCTCCGACAGACGCGGATAGCCCTTCATCGCGATCGCGATGCGGGGAGGCTTCATCGCCGGCCGATCAGCATGAAGCGGGTGTAGTTCTTCGTCGGCAGCGACCCGGCGAACAGCGTCTCCGACAAGCCGGCCTGCGCCTTGAAGGCGTCGAGCGAGGCGACGCAGCTGCGATGGTCGGGTTCGCGGACATAATCGTTCGACTGCAGCAGCAGCGGCAGGCCAGGCGGCAATGTCGCGAGCCAGCCCGGCACATCGGCCAGATGCTCGCAGCTCGTATTGATGACGAGGCCAGGCGCGGGGTTCTGGGCCACGAAGTCCAGCGCCATCATGTCGGCGGTCACGGCCCGGAAGCGCCCTGTCGCGACATGGCGGCGATTCAGCCGCTCGGCGACATCAGCGCAACCCGGATCAAGATCGACGCTGACGACCGCGGGGATCGTCAATCGCTCATCGGCGAGCAGCAATGCGCCAAGCACGCCGTACCAGGCGCCAAGCACCCAGACCGGCCCCTCAGGTTGCGGCAAAACCTCGGCCAGCGCATCGGCCAGCCAGCGTTTCGAGCCGATCTGCTTGTGGTTGAAGGCGATCCAGAGATCGGGCGGCATCTCGTCTGCGACGAGGCGCGCGAGATCGGCCACCACGCTGTTGCCGGTGAGGGCTGCGACGCCGCGCAGAATGTCATAGAAGGCGTCGGGAGGCGTGTCGCGTGTCATGCCGTGTCGGGATGGCGGGATGCGGGAAAGTGGAATGAAAGTGGCGGGACCATATGCAAGCGCCGCAGCAAAGACCAGCGACGCAGCAGCGGCGCCTTCGGGCACTCTCCTGCCGCATCTCTCCAGCCCCGCAGCCGCGCTCCGACAAGTCCTCGCAGCGCATGCGGTCCGGTCTTGCGCCCATATCGTCGAGATCGGCGGTGCCGGCCTGCCGATCACGAGCTTCCTGACCCACCGTCCGGAAACGGTCACGGTCATCGACCCGAAGATTCCCGACTTCTCCGCGACGATGCTGAACAACGCGCCCTGCTGCGTGCGCCATCTCGCCGCCAAGCTGCAGGAGGTCGAGATCGCACCATCCGCGCCCTATGCGCTGGTGCTGCTGGGATTGTCGCTCAAGCCCTTCGGCCGGCGCAGCGCGACCCCACCGGAACTGCTCGCGCTCGCGGCCGGCGCCGAGGTGCTGGTCATCGACTACACGCTCGATCTCGAGCGGGCGCAGGGGCAGATCGGCGCGCTGACCGCGACCCGGCCGGCGCCCCCGACCATCGATCTCGCCCTCACGATCAATGACGACGCCTTGCGCGCCGCGGGCTTCGACCGCAGGCGCTTCCTCGTCTTCGGCCCGGCCTGAGTTTTACGGCCCGTCCCGGTCGGGGATGCCGGACGTCTTCGTTGCCTTCCGGCGCGGTGACCGTCGGGTCTTTGCAGCGGGCAGCTCGTCCGGCACGGCAGCCTCTTCAACCGCCACGACCTCCGCGGCAGCTTCCGGCGGTGCCGCGACGAGCACGACGCCGTCAGCGCCCTCGACGACCCCCACATCCGTTTCGGCCGCACTTGCCGGCACCGCTGCATCGGGCGCGGGCACGGCTTCCGGCTCGTCATCATGCGCGGCGACTTCGGGCGCGCTGGCAAAGCCGTAAGCGCTCAGCGGCTTCTCGCGGCCCCGGATCGCGATCTTGAGAAGAGTCGTGCCGCGATAGCTGCGTCCGCTCGCCCGGATCGTCTCTTCGGACACCAGAATATCGGCCAGCACCCGGCGCGTCGCGGATTCGAGCTGGCTTGCCACCGCCACAGTCTCGCCCACCGTGATCTCGCGCCGGCCGATGCTGTCGTTCTCGACGGCACCCGTGATCGCCTGGCCGCTATGGATGCCGATGCCGATGCGCAGTGGCAACGGCAGCGCCGCGCCGAACTCGCGGTTCAGCGCCTCAACCGCGCGCACGATGTCGCCAGCCGAACTGATCGCCGTCTGGGCCGCCTTGGCCGGCGTGCCTTCCAGCCCGAACACGGCCATGAAGCCGTCGCCATAGAAGGCGTCGATGCGACCGCCATGGGCCGCGATCGCCTGCGCCATTTCGTCGAAGAAGCGGTTGAGCAGTCCGATCAGTTCCTGCGGGAGCTGTCGCTCCGACAGGTCCGAAAAGGCGCGCAGATCGGCCACCACCACCGTCAGGCCGCGCTTGCCGACGCTGGCATCAGGCTGGAAGTCGCCGGGTGTCGCCGCCTTGAGGCGCGACGCCAGCAAGATCTGGACCTGCAAATCGTTGCGCGGCCGGATCTGGCAGGCGAGGCGAACCCGCTCCGGCGCCGAGATCCGGCGCAGCAGCTTGGCCTCGTTCATGCCGGGCGCCGGCAGCGAATCGCCCCCGTCCAGCACCAGCACGCGGCAGGTGGCACAGCGCGCCCGGCCGCCGCAGAGGGCGGCATGGGGAATGCCGAAGCGCCGGAACATCTCGAGCACCGTCAGCCCCGGCGCGAGCTTGCGCACGCCATGGCCGACGAAGCGGACCGTGATCTGCCGGGTGGTGCGGACCCTCACCTCGCGGATGCCTACAAAGCCGACGAAACAGCCGACGAGACCGTAGAACACCGACTTCGCCCAAGTCACGTTCTGGTTGAACATGATGATCTGCGCGTCGGTTGTGACCTCCGTCTCCATCGCCATCTGGCCGGCTTCGCGCCCCGCCACGGCAAAGCCGATCAGCGCCAGGACCGGGATCAGGATCGCGGCCAGCAGGAAGGGGTCGCGCCAGCGCTGGTAGCCGTCGCGCGAGCGCAGCGTGAAATGCAGGCCGATGATGCCATGCACCCAGACCAGCAGCAGCAGCACAGATTGCGTGACGGCAAGACCCGGCCAGAGCCGCCGCAGCACGGCGTGGTAGCTCTCGTCGAGATTGAAGAAGGTGCCCATCACCCGCGTTCCGACGATGTGATCGATCAGGAAGAGCGGGATCGCCAGGCCGAGCGCGATCTGCAGCATCTCGCGCGCCGGCATCTTGAAGGTGCGGCGCTGCGCGACGCGCACCAGCGCGAAGAACGGATGCACAATCAGCGAGCCATAGAGCGCGACCGTCCCGATCCAGGAATGCCACAGCCAGTAGCGCCACTCCTGCGCCTGTTCCATCGCTGCGACACCGGCGATGCCGGCGGCATGGTTGAGGAAATGCGTCGTCGCGAAGAACAGCAACACCATGCCCGACGCGAAGCGGATGTCGCGACTCCACGACGACACCTGGTCCATGCCGGAGCCCATGCCCGAACCCATGCCGGGACGTCGCGCGCCGGCCGTCTGCTGCAGGCTCATGCCGGCACCTGCATCGTCAGTGAACCTTCTCTGCGTGAAGCGTGAAATCCGCCAGCCGATATAGCCGCGACGCCAGGTCCCGCGTCAGCGCCAGGCTGAAATCCGGGATCGTCTCGAGCAGCTCGAAGAACAGATCCTTCGGCAGCAGCAACGCGCTGACCGCGCTTTTGGCCGTTATCGAGCCGACGTAGCTTTGCCCTGACAGCAGCGGCACGTCGCCGATCAGGCTACCCGAATTGAGCTGAAACCGCGGGCCCTGTCCATCGGAGCGCTCATTGGAGATCTCGACCTCGCCTTGCAGGACCACATAGATGCCCTCGGGCTTCTCGCCTTCCGCGGCGATCTGGGCGCCGGCTTCGAAGCGAAGCTTCTCGCCCATCAGCGCGACGAGCTTGAGCCGCGGCGGCGGCAGCGACTTGAACAGGGGAAGACGGCCCAGGCAAGAGATGTCTGCTTCGAGTGTCATGGTCGCGCCTCCATCTGCTCGACGCCGTTGCGCCGTCGCGAAGGGGCAATGGCGGCGTCACCAGCATTTTCGCCGTCTTCGCTCTCGATCGTCCCGGAAGGGCCGTTGAAGACGATCCGCAGCGGAATACCATCGACGAGACTAGCATCCCCTACAAGAAGGAACAGTGTCATGCTGGCGCAATGTTCGCGCAGCCGGGCAAGGACCTGGTCAGGCTCGGCCGACGTCGCCAGAAAGGTGCCGACATCCAGCACGGCAACCTGCGGCGCCTTGATCAGGGCCTGCGCCAGCGGCACGGCAAGCTTCAGCCGGGTCGGCAGGAACCGCCCCCGGATGCCGCAATCGGTGTTGAGCCCTATCCGGTAGAGCTCGCCATCGAGTCCCGCCCGCGCCAGCGCCTTGCGCACGATCGCCGCGACCTTCCGATTGGCATCGGCTATGCCGTGGCCGATGCGCCCGAACATCAGGTTGTCGCGCAGGCTGGCGCCGAGCATCACCGTGTCGGGGTCGTAGAAATGGACATCCTCGACGGCATCCGCCGGCAGATGCGCCTTGAAGCTCTGGCGCGCCCGCAGAATGCGCCGCTGCAGGCGCTCGTCGAGCAGATTGAGCCGGTGCTTGGGCTCGATATAGCCCAGCGCCAGCGCGACCAAGTCGCGCTCCGCCACAGCGTCGAGGGGCATGCGCATGTCGTGCTTGTTGAGCAGCACAGCGAGTTCGCCGAGCCTGTCCAGGTCTAGGCCCGACGCGAAGGAGTAGCGCTCGAACAGCGCGTGCCCCTGCGGCAAACCGGCGAAGATTTCGACCACGGTCGCGGCGATGCGCGAGCCGACATCGACCAGCGGCTCGATCAGCGATTCCGCCTTGAGGATCGCATACGCATAGGGCTCGAACAGCAGCGTCTCATTGGCGAAGCGCAGCCCGATGCGGGCGCCGAAGATCAGGTTCTCGGCGATCGTGGCATTGGCATTGTAGCTCTCCGGGTCGAAGGGCGTGATCAGCCCCGCGAGCTTGCTGCGGCCGAGTTCCTCGGCCACGGCCCGCCGCGCCTCGACGATCTGCGCCTTGGCCTCGGACCGCAGCGATGCCGTCACCTTGCCGTCGAGGCCGAGTTCGTAGACGTCCTCCGCACAGCCGAGCACATCGAGCACGACCCTGACGCGGGCCGCCAGCGCAGCCTCGTCGGCGACGCCCGCGCCCTCGTAGTCGGTCCAGTCCGCCTCGAACGGCAATGGCGTATTGCCGGAGCGGATCGCCTCGACGAAGCGGCGGTGCTCGCTCGGCGTCACCTTGCCGGTGGGCTTGAGGCTCGGCCTGCGCCGCTTCAGCGGCAGCAGGATGTTGTCGCGGATCGTGCCGGCGATGATCTCGGTCTCGCTGCCGGCATAGCCGATCAGATGGCTCGCCCGCTCGACCGACATGCGCGACAAGGGCGCGCCGTCGATGATGACACGGCCGGAATAGCTCATCGTCTGCCGGCCCAGGATGCGTCCGAACACATCGATCGCGCCGCCATGGGGGCCGATCACGGCAACTGTGCCAGGCCGCGGAATCCGCACCGAGAGCGGCGTCAGCAGCGGCTGGCCGCGATTATCCAGCATCTGCACGCCGTCGAGCCTGATCTCGCCGGTCTCGGGCAGGCGGATGACACCGTCGGCCTCGTCGAGTTCCACGGTCTCGTCGGCGTTGAACTGGGCGATCACCTGCTCGTATTTGATCGTCACGTCGTTGCGCTGCTGGTCCCAGTCGATCAGTTCCTTGATCGGCGGCGGCAGGTCGCGATAGGCGGCGATGACGGCAACAAGCTGGCCAATGTCGAGCCGACCCTGCAAGGCGAAGAAGCCGCCGATCGCATAGAAGAAGAACGGCGTGATCTGGGCCAGCAGGTTGTTGAGGAACTTGACCGCGAATTTCCGCTTGTAGAGCGCATAACGGATGTCGAAGAGCCGCCCCAGCCGCCCGGCGATGTCGGACTGCACATAGGTCGTCGCACCATGGCCCTGGATCGTCGGCCCGGCATCGACGATCTCGCCGATGCGGCCGGCGAGCTGGCGCGAGGCGATCTGCCGTTCGCGCCCGAGCCGGAGCTGCTCCCGGCGCAGGATCGGGATGATGATCGCCTGGGCTAGCACGATCAGAAGCGCGATCGAGCCGAGCCAGACGCTTTGGGCCATGATGAAGACCAGCGCGGTGAGGGCCTGGCTGAGCAGGAAGACCGGCTGGATGAAGGCGTCGCCGACGAAGCCGCCGATCGGCTCGACCTCGTCCTTGATCATGCTGGCGACTTCGGCCGGCTTGACCGCACGGATGTCCTCCGGACGGAAGCGCATCAACTGGCTGAACAGGTCGTAGCGCATGCGCCTGAGCATGCGCTCGCCGAGAATGCCCTTTTGGACATTGATGACGTATTTGAACGCGCCGTTGATCAGCACCAGGAACAGGAAATAGCCGCTCAGGCCCAGCAGCAGGCCAAGCTGGCCGACCTCGAAACCCTCGAACAGCTTGAAGCTGGCGCCGCCCAGGAAGGACGGCAGATGCAGCGTGAAATCCAGCAGCGTGGCGCTGGTCTTGCCGTTCTTGAACGCACCGCCCTGGATCGCGTCATTGACGATCCGCTTCGGTACGTCGAACGAGGCCCAGTAGAACGGGATCGAGGCAAGGATGATCAGCAGGACGATGATCTGCTCGCCGCGGCTCTTCTCCCAGACATAACGGAAGAGGTTGGTCTCCAACGGGAATCCTGTCCGGCGCGCCAGGGAGCGCGCCCGTCTCTTGACCTGCTGTCACCATATGTGTGTCAGCTTCGCGCCAAGCGCAACGTGGCGCAGGCGAAGGATCGCAAAAGGACGACGGCAGGATGCGCTTGTTCCGCCCCGGCAACCCTGGTTCGATCATGGCCATGGAGGGCGCGATGGGGCGCCGGATCCAGTGATGGAACAGCCCCTCTCGGCCCGGCTCCATACGCTCCTGCGGTGCGTCCGCACGACGGCAGCCTTGTCCCTCCTGGCCTTGTGCCTGCCATCATTCCTGCCAGCCTGGGCCGAACTTCCGGCCGACCCCTCCCGTCTCGTGCTGCGGGACAGCTTCCAGGGTGGGCAGTTCGCACCGGGAGGTGGCCTCTTCTACAAGGACAATCCCGAGCAGCGCGCCGGACGGCTTGATTTCCAGCAACAGCATGTCGCGAACGGGCGGAGCGCCTTGACGCTCACCGTCGTTCCCTCCTGCCGCTCGCCCGGCGAGACCTGTAGCGAAAGGGCCGAGGTCTGGGAGCGCCCCACCGTGCTGGCACCCTATGACAAGCCGGTCTGGTACGGCTTTTCAATGCATCTTGAGGATCCGCTGCCCCAGGATGACGGGCGCTACGTCATGGCGCAGTGGAAACGCGAGATTCTGCCCGATGCGGATGGCGACTATTCGCCCTTCCTGGCGCTGCGTCTCTATGGCGGGCGGCTCGGCGTCACGGTCGAGACCGACCTGATCGAATCCTTCCCCGTCGGCGGTCCGCAACGGCCCGAGGGTTGCCGTGAGGGCGAGGCGCGGGTGCTGAGCCGGCCGACCGTGGGCCAGACGCGGGCCCTCGTCGCGATCGAGAGTGGCGCGTCGCCAGCGAACTATCCCGCCTATTTCGACAGCTGCGCGCCCGGCATCACGGTGACCCGCCATGCCGATCTGCCATCCGCCCAGCAGGGCTGGATCGATTTCGTCATCCGCTCTCAGCCCGGCCCCGACGGCGACGGCCATGTCGAGCTCATCGCCGACGGCATCCGCATCACGACCGTCAGGGGCCATATCGGCCATCGCGGGCCCGGCCTCGACAGGAACCAGTATTTCAAGTTCGGCCCCTATCGCGCCCCCGGCCATCGGCCCTGGAGCGTCAGCTATGGCGATTTCCGGCGCGGGCCCCGTTGCATCGATGTCATCCTCGGCGGCCAATGTCCGCCCGAGTGACGCAACTGGTCAAAAGCCATTGGCAAGACGGCACTTTCCACGTCTAGTGACGTTGTCTTCTCCAGACGCGTACACGAGGCCATCCGGCGACATCGGTTCATGGACATCCTGCGGATCAGCGACCTGCATCTTGGCTTCACCATTCACGGGCTCGCCCGCGATGTCGTGAAGGGCGTGAGCCTGCGCGTTCCCGCCGGCAAAACCGTCGCGCTCGTCGGCGAGTCCGGATCCGGCAAATCCGTGATCTCGCAGGCGATCATGGGTCTGCTGCCGCGCGCCGGCGCGATCACAGGCGGTGAGATCCTGTTCCGCGACCCGCTGGCGCCTGAAAACGCGATCGACATCGCCAGCCTGCCGGCCGAAGGCAAGGAGATCCGTTCGCTGCGTGGCGGGCGCATCGGCATGATCTTCCAGGAGCCGATGTCTTCACTCTCGCCGGTCCACACCATCGGCAACCAGATCGAGGAAGCGCTGCAGCTGCACCGGCCGACGCCCAAACCGGAAGCGCGCGCACTGATCGAGGCGATGCTCAAGCGCGTCGGCTTCAAGGATCCGGCCCGTGCCTTCGGGCTCTATTCCTTCGAGCTTTCGGGCGGCCTGCGCCAGCGCGCCATGCTCGCCATGGCCCTGATCTGCCAGCCGGCCCTGCTGATCGCCGATGAGCCGACGACCGCGCTCGACGTCACCATCCAGGCCCAGGTGCTCGACCTGATGCGCGATCTCCAGGCCGAGATGGGCATGGCGATCCTGCTGATCACCCACGACCTCGGCGTCGTCGCCAACATGGCCGACGAGGTCGTGGTGATCTACCATGGCGAGATCATGGAGAGCGGCCCGGTCGAGGACATCTTCCGCCGCCCGCGCCACCCCTATCTCAAGGCCCTGCTCAAGGCCTCGCCGCATTTCGACATGGAAGAGGGCGAGCGGCTGGTCGCCCTGCGTGAGGCCAGGCCGCGCCCGCCGGCAGCGGCGCGTCCTGCCGAAACCGTTAAGCCCTCCGGCGAAGCCGCCCCGCTGCTCAGCGTGCACGGCCTGCGCAAGGCCTACACCACGGGCTCGCGCAGCTTCTTTGGCAAGGGCACGCAGCACACGGTGCTCGCTGTCGACGATGTCAGCTTCGACATCCAGCGCGGCGAATGCCTCGGCCTGGTCGGCGAAAGCGGCTGCGGCAAGACCACCGTCAGCAAGATCGTGATGCGCGCCGTCACGCCCGATGCCGGCACGATCAGCTTCGACGACGGCCGCGCACAGATCGACGTGCTTGGTCTGGAGGGCGAGGACCTGCGTGCCTTCCGCCCGCGTGTCCAGATGATCTTCCAGGATCCGGTTTCCTCGCTTTCGCCGCGCATGACCGTGATGAACATCCTGCGCGAGCCGCTGGCGATCCACGACAAGGGCAGCGGCGGCGAGCAGACCGCGCGGGTAAAGGCGCTGATGGAGGATGTCGGGCTCGATGTCCGCTTCCTCAACCGCTATCCGCACTCCTTCTCCGGTGGCCAGCGTCAGCGCATCGGCATCGCCCGGGCGCTCGCGCTCGACCCGGACCTGATCATCTGCGACGAGCCGGTCTCGGCGCTTGATGTATCGGTGCAGGCGCAGATCCTCAACCTGCTCAAGGATCTGCAGGCCGAGCGCGGCCTGACCTTCCTGTTCATCTCGCACAACCTCGCCGTGGTGAACTACATGGCCGACCGGATCGCGGTGATGGCCAATGGCCGCATCGTCGAGATTGCGCCGCGCCATGCGCTGTTCACCCGGCCGATGCACCCCTACACCCGGGCGCTGCTCAAATCCGTGCCCTTCGCCGATCTCGACCGCAAGCTCGACTTCAAGCTCGCGGCCCCGGGCGGCGCCTCCGATGCCTCCCATTGGGCGGCTGCCTTCAGGCGCGATCCCGAGGGCGAGGCGTTGACCCATCTGGCGCTCGGCGAGGGGCATTTCGTCCTTGCCCGCCCCGGTGCCGATATCAGGGAGATGGCCTGATGAGCGCGCGACGCCCTGATCGCCCGACGCGCCGTGGTGCGCTGCTGCTCGGCTCGGCCGCCCTGGCCGCAGCGGGCCTGCCCCGGCTGGCCCGGGCCGCGACCGGAAAGCCGGCCGAACTGATCGACAGCCCCTTCTTCGCGGCGCAGGTCACGGCCGGCACGCTGCCGCCGGTCGCGCAGCGCGTGCCCTCAGCGCCGCGTGTCGTCGACATCTCCGGCGAAGGTCGCGAGCCCGGTCGC
This sequence comes from Allobosea sp. P2_B12, assembly GCF_056404835.1. Taxonomy (NCBI): domain Bacteria; kingdom Pseudomonadati; phylum Pseudomonadota; class Alphaproteobacteria; order Hyphomicrobiales; family Alloboseaceae; genus Allobosea; species Allobosea sp. P2_B12. Next base: position 44,488 of record NZ_JBFUDG010000004.1, read on the forward strand.
CATGGCGGCACGATGCGCATGCTGATGGGCGACCAGCGCGACATCCGCATGATGACGCTCTACGGCTATACGCGGCTCGTCGGCTACGACGAGAACCTCGAGATCGCCCCGGACGTTCTGGAGAGCTACGAGGTCCAGGAGGGCCGCATCTTCACGCTGCGGCTGCGGCCGGGTCATCGCTGGTCGGACGGCTCGCCCTTCACCGCCGAGGACTTCCGCTACTGGTGGAAGCATGTCGCCAACAACAAGCGGCTCTCGCCGGGCGGCCTGCCGCAGGCGCTGCTGGCGGGCGGCGAGCCGCCGGTCTTCGAGGTGCTGAGCCCGACCGAGGTCCGTTACAGCTGGGCCAAGCCGAACCCGATTTTCCTGCCCTCGCTCGCAGGCGCGCAATCGACCTATATCTGCATGCCCGCAGGCTATCTGAAGCAGTTCCACATCGACCACGCCGACGCGGCAATCCTGAATTCGCGCGTCAAGCAGGCCCGCGTGCGTGACTGGGGTGCGCTGCATGAGCGTCTCTCGCGGATGTACCGCCCCGAGAATCCCGAGCTCCCGACGCTCGACCCCTGGCGCAACATCACGCCGCTGCCGGCCGAGCAGTTCACCTTCCAGCGCAACCCCTATTTTCACCGCATCGACCAGAACGGCCGGCAGTTGCCCTATGTCGACGAGGTCACGCTGACGGTCGGCACGAACTCGCTCATCCCCGCCAAGGCCGCCGCCGGCGACGCCGATCTGCAGGCGCGCTATCTGCGCTTCGACAACTACACCTTCCTCAAGGACGCCTCGAAGCGGATGAACTTCGACGTCCGGCTCTGGAAGCGGGCGGAGGGTTCCTATTTCGCGCTGATGCCCAACATGAACGCGATCGACCCAGTCTGGCGCGACCTTAATCGCGACGTGCGCTACCGCCGTGCGCTCTCGGTCGCGATCAACCGCAACGACATCAACAAGGTCATCTTCTTCGGACTCGCCCAGGAGAGCGGCAACACCGCCTTGCCCGAAAGCCCGCTCTACAATGCCGGCTACGCGCAGATGTGGATGCAGCACGATCCCGCGCTCGCCGCCCGCCTCCTCGACGAGGCCGGCCTGACCAAGCGCGCAGGTGACGGCATCCGTCTGCTGCCGGACGGGCGCAGGCTCGAATTCACCATCGAGACCGCAGGCGAGAGCACCGAGGAGACCGACATCCTCGACCTGATCAAGCAGGATCTCTACGCCGTCGGCATCAAGATCTATCCGCGATCGACCCAGCGCGACGTCTTCCGTCGCCGCATCGTTGCCGGCCAGACCATCATGTCGGCCTGGGCCGGCATGGACAACGGGCTGGTCTCGGCCGACATGGAGCCGGATGCGCTGGCGCCGACCAGTTCGGCCCAGTTCAACTGGCCGCGCTGGGGCCAGTTCCTCGAAAGCGGTGGTCGTGAAGGCGAGGCGCCCGATGTGCCCGAGGTCCGCGAGCTGGTCGCGCTCTATAATGACTGGCGCGCCAGCGCGACGCAGGATCAGCGCAAGCGGATCTGGCAGCGCATGCTCGAGATCAACGCCGAGCAGATCTTCGCGATCGGCGTCGTCAACGGCACGCTGCAGCCTGTCGTCGTCTCGCGCAATCTACGCAACGTGCCGCAAAAAGGGCTCTACAGCTTCGAGCCCGGGGCCTTCTTCGGTCGCTACATGCCCGATACCTTCTGGTTCGACACGCAGAAAACCGCCAGCCTCGACAAGGCCAAGAGCTGACCTATGGCAAAGAGCTGACCCGTGCTGCTGAAATACATTCTCAAGCGCATCCTGGTGATGATCCCGACGCTGCTGATCACCAGCGCGCTGATCTTCACCGTGATCAACCTGCCCGAGGGCGACTATTTCGAGACGCTGTCGGCCGAGATGCAGGCCCAAGGCGAGAAGGCCGATCTCTCGCGCATCGAATTCCTGAAGAAGGAATACGGCTTCGACCGACCGGTGACCGAGCGCTACTTCTGGTGGGTTGCAGGCCTGCTCCAGGGCGATATGGGCTACTCCTTCGAGTATCAGCGCCCGGTGCGGGAGATCGTCGGCGACCGGTTGATGCTGACCATGATCGTCTCCTTCGTCACGATCATCTTCACCTGGATCGTTGCCTTCCCGATCGGGATCTATTCGGCGACGCACCAGTATAGCTGGGGCGATTACGGCCTGACCTTCATCGGCCTGATCGGACTTGCCGTGCCGCATTTCCTGCTGGCGCTGGTCTTCATGTATGCCGCCAATGTCTGGTTCGGCACCTCGATCGGCGGGCTGGTCGATCCGCAATATCTCAACCAGCCGATGAGCTGGGCCAAAGCTGCCTCCGTGCTGGAGCATCTCTGGATACCCGTCATCATCATCGGCGCCGGCGGCACGGCTGGCATGATCCGCTCGGTCCGCGCCAACCTGCTCGACGAGCTCCAGAAACAGTACTACGTCACCGCCCGCGCCAAGGGCCTGCCCCCGGGCAAGGCGCTGCGCAAATACCCGCTGCGGATGTCGCTGAACTTTTTCGTCTCGGACATCGGCGACATCCTGCCCTCGATCGTCTCCGGCGCCGAAATCGTCGCGATCGTGCTCTCGCTGCAGACGACCGGGCCGCTCTTGATCCGCGCTTTGCAGAGCCAGGACATGTATCTCGCCGGCTCCTTCCTGATGTTCCTCTCCTTCCTGACCGTGATCGGCGTGCTGATCTCGGACATCGCGCTGGCGATCCTCGATCCGCGCATCCGCCTGCAGGGAGCGGCGACCAAGTGAGCCAGGCGTCCGCACCGACCCTCCCGACATCGGCATTGCCGCCGGAAGGCGCGCCCCTGCCGCACACGGCCTCGACCGCTCCGTTCGAGCCCAACGCCGTCGAGGTGATGACGCGCGAGCAGGAGCGCGTCTATCTCGCCTCGCAATGGCAATTGATGTGGTGGAAGTTCCGCCGCCACAGGCTGGCGGTGATCTCGGGCGTCGTCATCCTGGTGATCTATGCCATGGCCGCCTTCGCCGAGTTCCTCGCGCCCTATCACTACACGACGCGCAACACCGACTTCATCCGCGCGCCCCGGCAGGAGATCCGTCTTTTCCACGACGGCAGCTTCATCGGTCCCTTCGTCTATCCTTACGTTCAGCGCCTCAACATGGAGAACCTGAAGCGCGAATACGATATCGACCGGGCGCGACCGCAGCCGCTGCGGTTTTTCTGCCGCGGCGACGATTACGTGTTCTGGAGCATGATCCCCGGCAACCTGCATTTCGTCTGCCCGCCCAAGGACGGCACGCTCTTCCTGCTCGGCACGGACCGTCTCGGCCGCGATATGCTCTCGCGCATTCTCTATGGCGGGCGCATTTCGCTCTCGATCGGCCTGCTCGGCGTCGGTGTCTCCTTCGTGCTCGGCGTTATCATCGGTGGGATCGCCGGCTATTACGGCGGCAAGGTCGATCTCGTCGTGCAGCGGCTGATCGAAATCGTGCAGTCGCTGCCGCACATCCCGCTCTGGCTGGCGCTGGCCTCGATCATGCCGCCCTCCTGGAGCCCGCTGCTGGTCTATTTCGGCATCACCGTCATCCTCGGGCTGATGGACTGGACCGGCCTGGCGCGCGCCGTGCGCTCGAAGCTGCTGTCGTTGCGCGAGGAGGATTATGTCGTCGCCGCCCAATTGATGGGCGCGAGGCCGGCCCGCATCATCGGCCTGCACCTGATCCCGGGCTTCATGAGCCATCTCATCGCCTCGGCGACGATCACCATCCCCAAGACCATCCTCGGCGAGACCGCGCTGAGCTTCCTGGGGCTGGGGCTGAGGCCGCCGATCACCAGCTGGGGCGTGATGCTGAACGAGGCGCAGAACATCAATGTGGTGGCGCTCTATCCCTGGCTGCTTTATCCGGTCGTGCCGGTGATCCTGATCATCCTGGCCTTCAATTTCCTCGGCGACGGCCTGCGCGACGCGGCCGATCCGTATCGCTGAGGACGCGGCCGACAATCCGAGCCTGACCTCTCTTGCGCATCGCCTTCCACACCCCGCTCAACGTCTATGACGACGGCGCCATCTCGGGCGACCGCCGCATGGCGCGCCAGCTCGTCGCCGTGCTGGAGGGGCTCGGCCACGTCGTCGAACCTGTGCTGGCTGCACGCGACTTCATGCCGACCGCCGAATCCGACAGGCTCACCCGGCATCAACATGCGGCCACAGCCCGCGCGGAAGCGATGCTGGCGCACTGGCGGGACGGCGCTCCGCCGCCCGAGCTCTGGTTCACCTATCACAACTACTACAAGGCGCCCGACCTGCTCGGGCCGGCGATCGTCGCGCAACTCCGCATCCCCTATGTCGTGGCCGAAGCGAGCGATGCAGAGCGCCGAGCCAGCGGCGAGTGGGCAGCTCATACCAAGATCGTTCGCGCAGGTCTGAGCGCAGCCGACCTGCATCTGCATTTCACCGATCGCGACCGCCAGGGCCTCGAGCCCTGGCGGTCAGCCCACACCGCGCTGCTCGAACTGCCGCCCTTCATCGCCTTCGGGAACGAGCCCGTGATGCATGCCGGCGACGCGGCCGTGCCGCGTCTCGTCACCGTCGCAATGATGCGCGAGGGCACCAAGCAGAACAGCTATCTGTCGCTCGCCCGCGTCCTCGGCCGCGTCGCCGACCGGCCCTGGACCCTCACCATCATCGGCGACGGCCGCAAGCGCGCCGAAATCGAGCAGGCCTTCGCCGCTCTCCCGTCGGGCCGCGTTCACTGGCGCGGCGCAATCCCTCATGACGGCGTCATCGCCGAACTGGCAGCGCATGACGTCTTCATCTGGCCCGGCGTCCGCGAGGCCTACGGCCTGGTCTATCTGGAGGCCCAGGCCGTCGGCCTGCCGATCGTCGCCTTCGACAGCGGCGGCGTCTCCGCCACCGTCCGGAGCGGCGAGACGGCCCTACTCGCACCGGAGGGCGACGAGGCAGCGCTCGCCGCAGCACTGCGGCGCCTGCTCGACGATGTAGCCTTGCGGAGTACGATGGGCACGGCCGCACGCAGCTTCGCGCTCGGCGAGCGCAACCCGGCACAGGCCGCGACGATCCTTGAGCGCGGTCTGGCTGTCGCGGTCGCCAATCGTGCCGCACGCTCCCGATCCCCGCGGGTGGAAGCGCGATGAGCGGCGCAACGGACGGCGACATCTGGCAACCCCTCCAGGCCGAGCTCGACCGCTGGGGCGAGGCCGGCCGGCAGATCCGGCTCTGGCTGCGCGACGACGACGCGATTGCGCCCAGTCCTGCGCTCGACCGGCTCGCAGGTCTCGGCGAGCGCTTCGGTCTGCCCGTCCTGCTCGCGGTCATCCCGATGCTGGCGGAACCGGCCCTTGCGAGCGCGCTGCGGGAAATGCCCGCGCTGCTGCCCTGCCAGCATGGCTGCCGGCACCACAACCACGCTCTGGAAGGCACGAAGAAGTCCGAATTCGGCACCCTGCGCCCAGCCGATGCGATCCGCGCTGAGATCGCCCAGGCCCGCAACCGCTTCGACGACCTCTTCGGCGCGGCCGCTTTGCCCGTCTTCGTTCCACCCTGGAACCGGATCGACCAAGGCCATGCCGCCCTGCTGCCGGAGCTGGGCTTCTCGGGCCTCTCGTGCTTTCGCGGCTTCAGATTGGGACCCGGAGGCGGCCCTCTGCTCGGCAACACCGATCTCGACATCATGGATTGGGACAGCCGGACCGGCCGGCAGCCGGACGAGCTGATCGCGGAAACCTGTCGGCTGCTCGCGGCGAGGCGTGCGGAACCGCTTCAGGACGACGAATCCTTCGGTATCTTGATGCACCACCGCGACCATGACGCGACCGCCTGGACCTTCGTCGATGCCTTCTTGTCGCTCGCGACCCGGCATCCCGCGGTGCTCCCGACCGATCCTCGCTTACTGTTCGAGATCGCCATCACCGTATAGCTCCCCGTGGTCTGGTGGCTTCCCCCGGGCCGCCGGTTTCGTTTAGGAAGGCTTGCTCAAGATCAGGAAGCCCGCTTCATCCCTCTTGCCGCCTGACCCGCCCGGTCTACGATCGAAGGAACCAGCCCCATGCCGCGACGTTGTCCGCCTATGAAAACGCTGATCCCCACCATCGCCGTCGCTGCAATGCTGGCGGGCTGCACCTCCTCCCGGTTGACGCGGATCGAGGAAGCGCCCCGCGCGCCCGAAACACCCCGCGCCTCGCCGGCCAAGCGCATCACAATCGTCGGCAATGAGGTGACCCTGCCCGACGGTTCGCGCTCGACCCGGAACGCCGCTGGCGGATTCCTGCTTCCCAATGGCGAGCAGGTCACGCGAGACGCGCGCGGCGCGCTCGTGCTGCCCAACGGCAATCGCTGCCTGCCGGACGGTGGCGGCTACGTCTGCCCGTGATGTCACCACGGCGTGAGCGGGCTTGGTTCGGACTACGCCTCGCGCTATAAGCCTGTCGCGTATTCTCAGGTGCGTTCGTCCTCGGCATGAGGTCGTCTGACCTATCTGCGGGGGGCGACGCGGATATGCCTTTCAATGTCGTCGATCTCGCAGGTGCCGAGCGCGCGCCGCGCAGCCCCCATGCGCCGCGCGTCCTGATCTACAGCCACGACACCTTCGGCCTCGGCCATATCCGGCGCTGCCGCGCCATCGCGAACTCGCTGGTCGCGAGCTTTCCTCATATATCAGTGATCATCGTATCCGGTTCGTCGGTGATCTCGAGCTTCCAGTTCGGCGACGGCGTCGACTATGTCCGCATCCCCGGCATCGAGAAGCAGAGCGACGGCCGCTACGGCCCGCATCACCTCAATCTCGACCTGAACGACACGATCCGCCTGCGCACCGACATCATCAAGCAGGTGGTGCTCTCCTTCGATCCCGACGTCGTCATCGTCGACAAGGAGCCGGTCGGCCTGCGCGGCGAACTCGTACCGGCGCTCGACATCCTGCGCCGGCGCGGCGCCCGCATCGTGCTTGGCCTGCGTGACGTGCTCGACGAGCCGGTCAAGCTGCACGAGGAATGGCGCCACAGCGGTGCCCTGGAAGCGCTCGAGCAGATCTATGACGACATCTTCGTCTATGGGCTGGAGAGCATCTACCAGCCGCTCGCCGGCCTGCCCAACCAGCATCTCTTCGCCCACAAGATCCGCTACACCGGCTATCTCAAGCGCGCGGTCCCGAGCCCGATGCCGCCCAATCGCTATCCGCGCATCACCAAGGGTCCCTTCATCCTGGTGACCCCTGGCGGCGGCGGCGACGGCGCCGGCGTGATCGACTGGGTGATCTCGGCCTATGAGGCCGATCCGAGCATCGCCTTGCCGGCACTGATCGTGTTCGGGCCGTTCATGTCACGCGAACGCCGCAAGGACTTCGCCGAGCGCATCGCCCGCATCCCCAAGCTGGAGAGCCTCGGTTTCGAACCGCGCCTCGAATTGCTGATGAACCGGGCCCACTGCGTCGTGGCGATGGGCGGCTACAACACCTTCTGCGAGGTGCTCTCCTTCGACAAACCGGCGCTGATCGTGCCACGCGTCAAGCCCAGGCTCGAACAGGCGATCCGGGCCGAGCGAGCGGACGAACTCAAGCTGATCGACGTCCTGCACGACCCTTCGGAGAACGGCGAGGGCGAGCGCGACCCGCTGGTCATGGCGGCAGCCCTGCACGCCCTGCCCCGGCGCATGCCACCCTCGCAAGCCTTCGTGCCGAGCCTGCTCGACGGCCTGCCGGCGATCAGCCGCGCGCTTGCCGACGATCTCTCCATGCCGATCCGCGGCCGCCTGCTGGCGCAGAATGCGGCCGTGACCAGCTAGGCGCCACGCTCCTGATCGTCCCATTCGGGACTGAGCGATGGACAAGCCGGGATATTCTTTCCAGTATATCAGCGACCGGGAGACGGAATGCGCGGTTGCGCGCCCTGCTAAGGAGACGCCTGCCATGACCGCGCTGCATTTCAAGAATTTTGTCCTGCTCGAGCCCGACCATGGCGAGGTCCGCGCCGGCTATGAATTGCTGGTCGAAGGCGAGACGATTCGCGAACTTTCCGACAAGCCGATCAAGGTGGCCGACGCCGACGTGATCGATTGCGGCGGGCGAACGCTGATGCCCGGCCTGATCGACAGCCATGTCCATGTCTTCCTCTCCGAGGTCGTGATCCGCAACATGGAGAGCATGCCGCTCACCCTGATGACGGCGCGGGCCATCGGGCTGATGAAGGGCATGATCGACCGCGGCTTCACCACGGTGCGCGACACCGGCGGCGCCGACTGGGGCATCAAGGAGGCGGTCGACAAGCACCATGTCGCGGCGCCGCGCCTGTTCATCGCCGGCCAGGCGATCGGCCCGACCGGCGGCCACAGCGATCCGCGCCGGCGCACCGATTTTGGCACGCGCTGCCAGTGCTGCAATGCCATGGCGTATACCATGAACCAGTCGGACGGAGTCTCCTCGGTGCGGAAATCCGTGCGCGAGCAGATGCGGCTCGGCGCCGACCACATCAAGATCATGATGTCGGGCGGCGTCGCTTCACCCTACGACCCGCTCGATTCGCTCCAGTTCAGCCTCGACGAGGTCCGCACCGCCGTCGAGGAGGCAGCCGCCTTCGGCCGCTATGTCTGCGCCCACGCCTATACGCCCGAAGCGATCACCCGTGCCGCCAATTGCGGCGTGCGCGCCATCGAGCACGGCAACCTGATCGACGACGCCTCGGCCAAGCTGATGGCCGAGAAGGGCATGTTCCTGACCGCCAATCTCGTCGCCTATTACGCGATGAAGGAACGTGCCGCCGAATTCGGCATGGATGGCGACATGCTCGCCAAGAACGACCTCGTCATCGATGGCGGCCTGCGCTCGCTCGAAATCTGCAAGCGCGCCGGCGTACCCGTCGCCTATGGCTCGGACCTGCTCGGCCAGCTCCAAATCGACCAGTCGCGCGAGTTCCTGTTGCGCCGCGAGGTGCTCTCGCCGATCGAGATCATCCGCTCGGCGACCACCGTCGGAGCCCAGCTCCTGCGCATGGAAGGCAAACTTGGCACGCTGCGTGCTGGGGCGTTCGCGGATATGATCCTGGTCGATGGCAATCCGCTCGAAGATTTGGCCCTGCTGCAGGACCAGGGCGCGCGTCTGCCATTGATCATGAAGGGCGGCGTGTTCCACAAGAACACGCTGCAGTGAGAGCAGATTGAATGCGTATGAAGCCACACCGTCATCCTGGACAAGCCGCGCAGAGGCGCAGCTCCGGGATCCATCGTAGGGCTCGACAACAGCCTGTGATGGATCCCCGTGCTCCGCTTCGCACCGGCCGGGATGACAGCGTGTTTCCGGGCGTTGGCGAGGAACGGGCATGAGCGCCTCTTCCCGCCTGAGCCTGGGCCGCCTCGCGCTCAACGGCGCCGCCGGTCTCGCGCTGCTCTACATCCTGCTGCCGCTGATCTTCGTCACCTGGCTCGCCTTCTTCCGGCAGGAGATCCCCTCCTTCCCGCCGGAGGGCTATTCGGTGAAGTGGTTCACGGCAGCCGCCAACAACCAGCCCTTCATCAACGGCTTCCTGCTCAGCCTCCAGGTCGGCGTGGCCGCGACGCTGCTCGGCCTCCTTGTCGGTGTTCCCGCAAGCCTGGCGTTGGTGCGCCACCGCATCGTGCTCGGCCCCCTCTTCAACACACTCCTGCTGCTGCCGCTGGTGATGCCGGGCATCGTGCTGGGCACCGCGATCTACGTCTTCCAGATCGAGACGGAGATCGCGACCGGCCTGCCGGTGATGGGCTCGCAGGGCGGATTGATCGGCGCGCATACGCTCGTCGTCATTCCCTGGGTCGTACGCCTGGTCACGGCGAGCCTCGTCGGCTTCGATCGCACCATCGAGGAGGCCGCGCAGAATCTCGGCGCCGGCCCCTTCACCACCTTCCGGCGGGTGACCCTGCCGAGCATCAGGCCCGGCATCGTCGCGGCCGGCCTCTTCGGCTTCGTCACCTCCTTCGGCAATCTGGAGATGAGCCTGTTCCTGGTCGGGCCGGGGCGCACCACCCTGCCGATCGCCATCCTGCAATATCTCGAATGGAAGATCGATCCGACCGTGGCAGCCGCATCCCTGATCCAGATCGTCCTGATCGCCGTGGCGATGATCGTCACCGATCGCTACGTCAAATTGAGCCGGGTGGTCTGACGCAATGGCACGGCTTTCGATCGAACATCTGCGCAAGACCTATGGCGACCTGACCGTCGTCGACGACGTCACCATCGACATCGCCGATGGTGAGTTCCTGGTGCTGCTCGGCCCATCCGGCTGCGGCAAGACCACGACCTTGCGCATGGTCGCGGGCTTCATCGCCCCCAGCGCCGGCACTATTGCCATCGGCGAGCGCAGCGTCACCACCCTCCCGCCCTGGAAGCGCAATTGCGGCTTGGTCTTCCAGAGCTATGCGCTGTTCCCCCACATGACCGTGGCCGAAAACGTCGCCTTCGGCCTGGAGATGCGCAAAATCTCGCCGACCGAACGGGCACCACGCGTCGCCGAGGCGCTGCGTCTCGTCCAGCTCACGGGCTTCGACGAGCGCTATCCGCGCCAGCTCTCAGGCGGCCAGCAGCAGCGTGTCGCGCTGGCGCGTGCGCTCGCCATGGAGCCGGACGTGCTCCTGCTCGACGAGCCGCTCTCCAACCTCGACGCCAAGCTGCGCCAGGAGGTCCGCGTCGAGATCCGCGACCTGCAGCGCAAGCTCGGCCTGACCACGATCATGGTGACGCATGATCAGGAAGAGGCGCTCACCATGGCCGACCGGCTGGTGGTGATGGAGAAGGGCAAGGTCCGCCAGATCGGCACCCAGCGCGAGCTCTACGAGAAACCAGCCGACCGCTTCGTCGCCGGCTTCATCGGCCGCAGCGCCTTCCTCGACGGCGAGATCACGGCGCCCGGCCGCTTCCGCACCAAGGGCGGGGTCGAGATCGGCTGCGCGGCCGCAACCGGCACCGGGGCTGCGACGCTGGCCTTGCGGCCGGAGCGGATCGCGGTCGCCGGCGAGGCGCAAGGCCTGCACAACCACTTCCAGGCTCGTGTCGAGCACGCCTCCTATCTCGGCGCGATCCTCGACATCGATGTCAGCCTCTCCGGAAGTGACCGGATGCTGCTGCAAATCCCGAACAAGGCTGGCATCGCCGAGCCGAAGCCGGGCGAGACCATCACCATAGGCTGGGCCGAAGACGCCGGGCTCGTTTATCCGCGCGAGGCCTGATCCAGGCTTCGACAGGCGTCCAACAGGGGAGTTTCACCATGACCACATTCGACAGACGCGATCTGCTCAAGGGCGCCGGCGCCGCCGCGCTCGCCTCGACGCTCGGCACCCCGGCGCTTGCCCAGGCGGCTGGCAAGGTCGTGGTCGGCACCTGGGGCGGCGACTATGCCCGCCTGCTGACCAAGAACATCGAGGACCCGATCCTCAAGCCCAAGGGCATGGAAGTGGTGCAGGATCAGGCCGGCGACGCGCCGCGCCGCGCCAAGATGGTCGCCGAGCGTCGCCTGCCGCGTGGCACGGTCGACATCCAGGGCCTCTCGGCCGCCAACATGTTCGAGATGAACGAGGCCGGCGTCATCGAGGCGCTCGACTATTCGAAGATCCCGAACGCCAAGAACCTGCTGCCGGCGATGAAATACCCATACGGCGTCGGGCACATCTATTCGGGCAATGTGGTGATCTACAATCCCAAGATCATCAGCCCAGCCCCGACCGGCTTCAAGGACTGGCTCGACCCCAAGCACGGCAACAAGATCGGCTTTATCGACATCCAGTACCAGTCGATCATGATCGCGGCCTCGATGGCGGCGACCGGCGGCAAGGACATGAACGACCTCGACAAGGCCAAGGAGATCCTGATGGCCGTGAAGAAGGCCGGCGCCCGCGTCTACCCGACCAACGAGGCCTTCGCTGCCGCGATGAAAAACGAGGAGATCGGCATCAGCGCGATCTGGAAGGCCCGCGTCGTCCAGTGGCAGAACGCCGGCATCCCCTGCGAGGCGATCTCGCCGGTCGAGGGCATCCCGGCCTATGTCTCGGGCTTCGCGATCCAGAAGAACGCGCCCAACAAGGACAACGCCTACGCCTATATGAACGCAATGCTGGAAAAGGCGCCGCAGGAGGCCTTCGCGGTCGACATGGGCTATAACGGCACCGTCACCGGCCTGAATGTGGCTCCCGACCTGCAGAAGCGCATCGGCTTCACGCCGGAGGAAGAGAAGAAGCTCCGCGACCTCGACTACGGCTTCCTCGCCAAGAACGACTCGGCGATGAAGGAGTGGTGGGACAAGGTCTTCAAGTCCTGATGCAATCGCGACCGAACCCTGCCGTCATGAGCGTTTTCCCTCTCCCGTCATGGTCGGGCTTGTCCCGACCATCCACGTCTTGCGACGCGGATGGAAAGCGCACCATTTCCGGCGGTCGGGCTCGGCCGATCCAAATCTCGCTGCCTGCCCCGGCAGGCGTTCAAGACGTGGATGGTCGGCACAAGGCCGACCATGACGGCGGAGCCCTGCCATGAGCACCGCGCCCGAGCCCGTCGCCGGCGCGCGCACCGGCCTTGCCGGCCTGCTCGTCATGCCGGCGACGCTCTTCGTCGCAATCGGGCTGCTTGGCCCGATCGCGATCCTGTTCCGCTATTCGCTGAACCAGTTCATTCCCGGCCAGTTCATGGTCGATGGGCTGACGATCGAGAATTACGTCAAGTTCTTCACCGACGGCTACTACCTGAACGTGCTCGCCCGCACGGTCCGCGTCGCCGTGTTCTGCACCGTCGTCTGCCTGGTGATGGGCTTCCCGCTGGCCTATGTGCTGGCCCGCACCCAGAGCCGTTTCAAGAACCTGTTGATCATTTCGGTGGTGCTGCCGCTCTTCGTCGGCAACGCCGTGCGCGCGGCCGGCTGGATGACCGCCTTCGGCAGCAGGGGCGCGCTCAACGCCTCGCTGATGGGCCTCGGCGTCATCGATCAGCCACTGGAGATCATGTACACCGAGAACGCCGTGCTGATCGGCATCATCGCGGTCAACCTGCCCTTCATGGTCCTGACGCTGCAGAGCGTGATCGAGGGCATTCCGCGTAATGTCGAGGAGGCCGCCTTCAGCCTCGGCGCCGGGCCTGCCGCGATGTTTCGGCGCGTGCTCTGGCCGCTCGCTTTGCCCGGCATCCTGGCGGGCACGATCCTGACCTTCATCCTGGCGATGAACGCCTATGCCACGCCGGTCCTGCTCGGCGGCCCGAAATTCCAGATGATGGGGCCGCTGGTCTATGGTCAGTTCGCCCAGCAGAACAACTGGCCCTTCGGCGGCGCGATCTCCTTCATCCTGATGACGGCGACCATTGTCCTGACCGTCGCGGCGCATCTGATCGTGCAGCGACGCTACCGCTGAGGCTCATGGGCGCGGCTGCGGCCGAGCGTCACTGGTGCGGCGGCTGGCTGGTCAAGCCGCCGGCTGCGGCTTATGTGCAGTCGGATGACACTCTCCGGTTCAATCGTCCCACTCGCGCTCGGCGCCGTTGCTGTGGTTCTCCTGCTCGGGCTGGCGAACATGTTGCGCGGCGGCAGCGCCAACACCTCGCAGAGGCTGATGCGCCTGCGGGTGATCCTGCAATTCGTCGCGATCCTGCTTATTCTCGGCGTGATGTGGTGGCGCAGCGGCTGAGCCGCTTTAGGCTTCATCAACAGGGCATGCGGCCATCCGCGAACATGCCATTCATCCCCATGAATCGTTCAACATATTGATTCAAATCAACTTATTTTTGCTTGCCACCGCAACCAAGGACCCGTCGCCGCAATCCCGCCATATTCCCGACACGAGTCTCTGTGCTTCCTTAATCTCCGCCTTGCCGACAAGAAGAACACTCTGCCCATGGTTCGCGTCGCGTTGCTCCTCCTCGCCGGATTTCTGACGGCCTCGCCTCTGGCGGCGCAGGCACAGACCCTCCCGGCCGGAGTCTCGAGCTACGCTCCCGCGCCCGAACCCTCCCCTGCACTGTCCTGGGAAGCGCGCATCGGCGCCGCCGTCGCCAATCCCGGCGGGCGCGAAAGCGGGCTCCTCAACTTCAGCGGCGAGATCGTGACGCCGCGCCCACTCACCCTGACCGACCGCTTCGCCAACGCCTTCGTCCCGCGCTTCCATATCGGCTCGAGCGCGAACTTCAACGGCACGCGTTATGCCTATGCCGGCGCGACCTGGACGGTCGATCTGACCAAGGCCGTCTTCGTCGAGGCGAGCCTCGGCGCCGCCCTCAACGACGGCAAGACCGGCGCGATCATCCCCGAAAACCGTCTCAATCTTGGCTGCAACAGCGGCACGCGCGAGGCCGCCGCGCTCGGCGTGCGCCTCAGCGACCGCTGGAGCCTGGTCGCCACGCTGGAGCATTTCAGCACCGCCGGCTGCGCCGATCGCGGCAACCCGCGCGGTCCGGCCAATGTCGGCGCAAAGCTCGGCTATACTTTCTAGAGACGAGCAAGTTCAGCCCTCATCCTGAGGAGCAGCCGTCAGGCTGCGTCTCGAAGGATGTTCCAGCGCGCTCTGAACCATCCTTCGAGACGCCGCTGCGCGGCTCCTCAGGATGAGGGCTGCGGGAGCTTCCGTCCGGCACGCGCCGCGCTATAACGCGGTCATGGTCAAGCTCAACAAGATCTACACCCGCACCGGCGACGACGGCACCACCGGGCTCGCGACCGGGCCGCGCCGTGCCAAGTTCGACCTGCGCGTCGCCGCCTATGGCACCATCGACGAGACCAATTCCTGCATCGGCATCGCCCGGCTTCATGCCGCTATCGAGGATGCCGGGGTCGATGCGATGCTCGGCCGCATCAGCAACGATTTGTTCGATCTCGGCGCCGACCTATCGACCCCTGATACCGGCACGCCGCCGGCCTATGAGCCGCTGCGCATCGTCGCCGCCCAGGTCGCGCGGATCGAGGCCGATATCGACGCGCTCAACGCCGATCTGGCGCCGCTGCGCTCGTTCGTGCTGCCAGGCGGCACGCCGGCCGCCACGCATCTGCATCTCGCCCGCACGGTGAGCCGCCGCGCCGAGCGGCTGATGACGGAACTGGCGCAGACCGAAGGTGAGATCGTCGGCGAGCCGGCGCTGCACTACATCAACCGCCTCTCGGACTTCCTCTTCGTCGCCTCCCGCTTCCTCAATGCCAGGGCCGGGGGCGACGTGCTCTGGGTGCCCGGCCAGAATCGCTAGGCGCGCGATGTTCATCCCCCTGCATGACGGTGTGCCGCTGCGCTTCATGCGCGCGCCCTATGTCACCTACGCACTGGTCTGCCTGTGCATCTGCGCCTACCTTCTGGTGACGCTGCGCCAGAATGCCGAAGGCCAGATCGCGGTCGCAGCCGGCTTCGGGCTGATCCCCTCGGTGTTCTTCGGCGCGGCGCAGTTGCCCGCCGAATTGCTGCAGGCCCCGCCCTGGCTGACGCTGTTCAGCAATGTCCTGTTGCATGTCAGCCTGGCGCATCTCTTCGGCAACATGCTGTTCCTCTGGGTCTTCGGCGACAATGTCGAGGATGCCATGGGCCATGGGCGCTTCCTGCTGTTCTTCTTCCTGTGCGGTCTCGGCGGCTCGCTGGCGCATGCGCTGATGAACCCGGCCTCCGACCAGCCGCTGATCGGCGCCTCGGGCGCGATCTCGGGCGTCATCGCGTCTTATCTGATGCTCTATCCGCGCGTCCGCATCTGGGGCCTCGCCTTCAATTGGATCCCGCTGCATATCACCGCACTCTATGCGATCGGCTTCTGGATCCTGTTCCAGCTCGTCCAGGCGCTGATCGATCCGCAGGGCCATGTCGGCTGGTGGGCGCATCTCGGCGGGCTCGGCACTGGCGCGGCGCTGACGCCGCTCTTCATCCATCGCGGCGTCACGCTGTTCGGGCGCGTCGCGCGGGGGTGAGGGGTGCGGTTTTCACATCGCCAATGGGCCGTTCGCAGCGTTGACAAGCGCAAACGGCCGTCGTTACGGTCCCTCCGCATTCCAGCCGAGAGCCGCGATGCCGCCATCCTGCCGCCGGTCGCGGCGCGGCCCAGCCTGTGGCCAAGGTTGCGGCAAAGACAGCCTCTTCTCTGAACGGTGATGATGACGATGAAGATCCTTGTGCCCGTGAAGCGGGTTGTCGACTACAACGTGAAGATTCGCGTCAAGGCGGACGGCTCCGGGGTCGAGCTCGCCAACGTCAAGATGTCGATGAATCCCTTTGACGAGATCGCCGTCGAGGAGGCGCTCCGCCTTCGGGAAGCCGGCAAGGCGACCGAGGTGGTCGTGGTCTCGATCGGCCCGGCCCAGGCCGCCGAGACGATCCGCACCGGTCTCGCCATGGGCGCCGACCGCGGCATCCTGGTCAAGGTCGATGGCACGGTCGAACCGCTCGCCGTCGCCAAGCTCCTCAAGAAGGTGGTCGAGCAGGAAAGCCCCGAGCTCGTCATCCTCGGCAAGCAGGCGATCGACGACGACTGCAACCAGACCGGCCAGATGCTGGCGGCCCTGCTCGGCTGGCCGCAGGGCACCTTCGCCTCGAAGGTCACGGTCGGTGACGGCTCGGTCGATGTCATCCGCGAGGTCGATGGCGGCCTCCAGACGGTTCAGCTCAAGCTGCCCGCGATCGTCACCACCGATCTGCGCCTGAACGAGCCGCGCTACGCCTCGCTGCCCAATATCATGAAGGCCAAGAAGAAGCCGCTCGATGAGACCTCGGCCGAGGCTCTCGGCGTCGACGTCACGCCGCGCCTGAAGGTGCTCAAGACCGTCGAGCCCGCCGGCCGCTCCGCCGGCGTCAAAGTCGGCTCCGTCGCCGAGCTGGTTTCCAAGCTGAAGAACGAAGCGGGAGTTCTGTGAGACCATGACGACGCTTCTTCTCGCCAAGCACGACAACAAGAGCCTCAACGAGGCGACCCGCAAGGCCCTGACCGCCGCCAAGGAACTCGGCGCGTCGGTCCATGTCCTCGTCGCCGGCCACAACGCCAAGGCCGTGGCCGAGGCTGCAGCCAAACTCGACGGCATCGAGAAGGTGCTGCTGGTCGACGATGCGGCTTACGAGCATCGCCTGGCCGAGCCGCTGGCCGCGCTGATCGTCTCGCTCGCCGGCTCCTATGACGCGATCGTCGCGCCGGGCACCACCACCGGCAAGAACGTCATGCCGCGCGTCGCCGCCCTGCTCGACGTGATGCAGGTCTCGGAGGTCACCAAGATCGTCTCGCCCGACACCTTCGAGCGGCCGATATATGCCGGCAACGCCATCCAGACCGTGCAGGCCAGCGACGCCAAGAAGGTCATCACCGTCCGTGGCGCCTCCTTCGCCGCGACCGGCGACGGAAGCGCCAGCGCCCCGATCGAGACGGCTGCAGCCGCCGGCAGTGACGGCACCTCGAGCTTCAAGGGCGAAGAGGTCGCCAAGTCCGACCGTCCGGAACTGGCCTCGGCCAAGATCATCATCTCGGGCGGCCGTGCCCTGGCTTCGTCGGAGAACTTCACCAAGGTGATCGAGCCCGTCGCCGACCGGCTGGGCGCAGCCATGGGCGCCTCGCGCGCAGCGGTCGATGCCGGCTATGCTCCCAATGACTGGCAGGTCGGCCAGACCGGCAAGGTCGTGGCGCCGGATCTCTACATCGCGGTCGGCATCTCCGGCGCGATCCAGCATCTCGCCGGCATGAAGGACTCGAAGGTCATCGTCGCGATCAACAAGGACGAGGAGGCGCCGATCTTCCAGGTCGCCGATTACGGCCTCGTCGGCGATCTCTTCACCATCCTGCCCGAGCTCGACGCCGAACTCGCCAAAATCGGCAAGTAGGCTTGGGTGCACTGCGCGCCTTTGATTGATATATAAAGGGGCTGCCGTTCGCGGCGGCCCACATCGCTTCCGACAAAGGAACGATGACACCGGAGATGGAACAGACCATGTCGGCTCAGGCGATCAGGACGATCGGCATCATCGGCGCGGGCCAGATGGGCAACGGCATCGCCCATGTGGCGGCGGTCGCCGGCTTCGAGGTCAGGCTGCATGACCTCGCCGAGGATCGCATCAAGGCGGCGCTGGCGACGATCGACGGCAACATGGCTCGCCAGGTCGCCAAGGGTGCCATCGGCGACGAGATCCGCCGCGACGCCATGGCGAAGATCATCGCGGCTCCGGGGCTGGAAGGCCTCGCCGATTGCGACCTCGTCATCGAGGCCGCGACCGAGAGCGAGGAGACCAAGCGCAAGATCTTCACCGCCGCCTGCCAGCACATCAAGCCCGACGCGATCCTGGCCTCGAACACCTCCTCGATCTCGATCACGCGGCTCGCCGCCGCGACCGACCGGCCCGAGCGCTTCATCGGCATCCATTTCATGAACCCCGTCCCGCTGATGCAGCTCGTCGAGCTGATCCGCGGCATCGCCACCGACGACCAGACCTTCGAGCTCGCCCGGGAGTTCGTCGGCAAGCTGCACAAGACCGTCTCGGTCTCCGAGGATTTCCCGGCCTTCATCGTCAACCGCATCCTGCTGCCGATGATCAACGAAGCGGTCTATACGCTCTATGAGGGCGTCGGCTCGGTCGAGGCGATCGACACCGCGATGAAGCTCGGCGCCAACCATCCGATGGGCCCGCTCCAGCTGGCCGACTTCATCGGCCTCGACACCTGCCTCTCCGTGATGCAGGTGCTGCATGACGGGCTGGCGGACTCGAAATACCGCCCCTGCCCGCTGCTGGTGAAGTACGTCGAAGCCGGCTGGCTCGGCCGCAAGACCAAGCGCGGCTTCTACGACTATCGCGGCGAGAAGCCGGTTCCGACGCGCTGAGGCCTGCGTCATGCTCGGGCTTGACCCGAGCATCTCTCCAAATTGCGTCCGCTGGAGATGGTCGGGTCGAGCCCGACCATGACGCCTTGGCAGCCCAAACGCCGCATCCCCTTCACATTCCTGTCGTCTCGCGCTTACATTGATCTCCGTGCGGGATTCGTCCCGGCGACGAAGCGGAGGTGCGGCGGGTTTGACGGCGCATGTGATGCATCCGATGGCCTCACCGGACGGTTGTCCGGCGCTGGTCCTCAATGCCGATTTTCGGCCTTTGAGCTACTATCCCCTCTCCCTCTGGAGCTGGCAGGATGCGATCAAGGCGGTCTTCATGGACCGCGTGAACATCGTGTCCGAATACGACACGGTCGTCCGCAGCCCCAGCTTCGACATGCGGCTGCCCTCGGTCGTCTCGCTGAAGACCTATATCAAGCCCTCCCGGACGCCGGCCTTCACCCGCTTCAATGTCTTCCTGCGCGACCGCTTCTCCTGCCAGTATTGCAGCGCGCGCGACGAACTGACCTTCGACCACGTCATCCCGCGCTCCAAGGGCGGCATGACGACCTGGGAGAACGTCGTCGCGGCCTGCTCGCCCTGCAATCTGCGCAAGGGCGACAAGATGCCGGCGAGCGTCGACATGTTCCCGATGCAGAAGGCCTACGCCCCGACGGTCAACGACCTGCACCGCAACGGCAAGCTGTTCCCGCCGAACTACCTGCACGAGAGCTGGCTCGATTATCTCTACTGGGATTCCGAACTGGAGCCGTGAGCCCCGCCGCGTTATGCGCGGCGGCTCAGGCCGAGCAGGGACAAGGCCAGCAGCCCAAGCGAGGCAAGCGCGTTCCAGCCCGCCAGCGACAGCCCCAGCAAGCGCCAGGCGGCCTCCGAGCAGGCGACGACGCGCGTGGTCTGGAGCTGCTTCATGAAATCCTGCACGCCGGGCGCCGAGGCGACGCCGCCGCCGCAATCGCTCGGGCCGAGGAACCAGCCCCATTCGACGCCCGCGTGGTAGGCACCAAGCCAAGCGCTCCAGGCCATGAGTGCAGCAAGCCCCAGCAGCACCAGCCACTGCAGCCGGCTTGAACGGGCCAGGGCGAGCGCCGCCAGCGACAATCCGATCGCGGCATAATGCGGCAGGCGCTGCTCCAGGCAGAGCTTGCACGGCACCAGCCCGACCACGATCTGGAAATACCAGGCCCCGGCGATGAGCGCCGCGCTGCCAAGCCCGATCGCGCCGATGAGGCGAAGGCGCGTCAGGGTCCGGCCGCCATCGGTCGCGGCGTCAAAAGTGGAACTGGTCATGGGCGTCGGCTCAGCAGGAGAGAAGCTGGCCCGATCCTGCGGCCAGCTTGAGGCCGAAATACAGCAGGATCAGCGCGGCCGCAGCCACCACCGCGATCACTTTCAGGCGACGCTCGATGAAATGCCGGATCGTCTCGCCATAGCGGCGCAGCAGGAAGGCCAGAGCGAAGAAACGGGCACCGCGCGCGAGGATGCAGGACAGAACGAAGAAGACGAGCCCGATATGGACGGCACCGGCCAGGATGGTGACGACCTTGATCGGCGGCAGATGCGCCAGCCCCGAGGTGGTCAGCAGCATCAGCAGCAATTGCTGGTCGCCATGGACGCAGGCCTGCAGCGCCTCGAAGGCGCCGAGCTTGCCGTAAAAGGCCAGCACCGGCTTCGCCAGGATATCGAAAGCGTAATAGCCGAGCGCGTAACCGGCGATGCCGCCCAGCGTCGAGAACACCGTCGCGATCAGTGCGAAGCGGTAGGCCCGCACGGGACGCGCCAGCGCCATCGGCACGAACAGCACATCGGCCGGGATCAGGAAGAACGAGCTCTCGACGAAGGCGACGATAGCGAGCCAGAGCTCCGCCCTCGGCCGCGCGGCCAGCGACATGGTCCATTCGTAGAGGCGCTTGATCATGCCGCTGCTCTAGCGTCAGCGACGGGACCCGTCTATCCGCCATCAGTGCTTTTTGCTGCGCCGCGACAGATTGACCGAACACAGCCGATCGCTATAGTCCGGCCGCCCGCAAGGGGCCCCTGTGGCGGAATTGGTAGACGCGCTCGACTCAAAATCGAGTTCCGCAAGGAGTGCTGGTTCGATTCCGGCCAGGGGCACCACCGGTCCAAGAGACCGTTGATTTCATTGATCTTTTTGGCCTGATTTTTCTCACCGGGTACAACCACCCGCAAAAGTGGGAAAGATCTGTTCTAGCTTTCTTCCTCTTCGACCACCTCCGGCGCGTCCTCGATGCCGTCGAGATCGCCCAGGTCGATGAAGTGCATGCCAGCGCCGGCGAGCCTGCGGCGGTTCGCCCGCTTGGTGTAATGCGCAGCCTGGGCCGGCGTTTCCCATCCGAAGATCGCCATCAGCTGATGCTCGGTCGCGCCGTTGTCGGCGGCGATCGTCGCGCCGGCCTTGCGCAGGCCATGGGCTGAACATTGCGGCAGGCCGGCCTCGTCGCAGCGCTTGCGGAACCAGTTGCCGAATCCGTTGCCGGTGAAGGGTCGATCGAACTCCGTCACCAGGAAGGTCATGTTGCCCAGGGGCGATCCATCGATGATCCGCGTCAGGATCGGCAGCACGGGCAGCTGCCGCGGCTTCGGCTTCGCGGCACCGTTCTTGACCTCGGTGAAGTGCAGCCAGCCGCTGCGGATCATCTGCCGGCCGAGCCTGACCGCATCGGAGCGGCGCACGCCGGTGAAGAGCAGCAGGCCGAGCGCGAGATGGGCCTTGGTGCCGATCGGATGGCGCCTGGCGAAGGTGCGGACCTCGTCGATCGTCCAGGCGTGGAAGCCCTCGCCCTTCATCGGGAAGAGCGGCACGTCGCGGGCGATGTTGGTCCTGACCAGCTTCACATTCGGTTGCACCGCCCATTTGAAGACCTGGCGCAGCGCCTTGACCCGGCTGTTGGCCGCCTCCGGCGTCGCCAGCTTGCGATCACGCAGGACGTAGAGCGCGGACACGTCGAGATGCTCGAGCGGGAAGTCGGCGAAGTGGTCCTGGGATCCGGGCGCTATCGGCTCGTCGAAGGTGCTCTCGAGCACCAGCCGGCGAACGTGGCGGGTGCGATTGCCGTTCTGCAGGAACTCGGCGCATTCGGCCATGTAGCGCGCGCAGAGCCAGCGATAGGTCCCCGGCCTGGGCAGCTTCACCGTCGACCAATGGGCCATGCCGGCGAGCTGCTCGGGAGTCGATGGCCGGATCAGCGTGTCCTGAACAGTCGCTGCGTCATAGGCCTGGCGGAACGCATCGGAACCGGGCGTCTCACGGATGCGGATCTTGCGATGCCCCTTGCCCCGCCAGAAGTAGATCCGCACATT
Source organism: Allobosea sp. P2_B12 (assembly GCF_056404835.1). Classification (NCBI taxonomy): domain Bacteria; kingdom Pseudomonadati; phylum Pseudomonadota; class Alphaproteobacteria; order Hyphomicrobiales; family Alloboseaceae; genus Allobosea; species Allobosea sp. P2_B12. The sequence goes on from NZ_JBFUDG010000004.1 coordinate 66,569, forward strand.
GCCATGCCGATCGAGGTCCTCATGGACGTGGCGGAATTCGATCAGCATGCGGCACCGCTCAGACCGCGGCCTTCCAGCGGCCGGCATCGGCGCTGTCGGCGGTCTCTCCGCCATCCTGTTCGGGCAACGCGTCGAAGGCAAGATCGAGCTTTCGCAGGTCCCAGACGGTGCGGGCGTTGACCTGCTTCGGGCGGGGCATGCGGCCGTCGTCGACCATGACGTCGAACAGCGAGGGCGAGACGCCGACATAGGCTGCCGCCTGGCATCGGTTGAGACCGCGCGGCGGCAGCGAGAGCGGCAGGATCTCGGCGCGCTCGCGAGGCATCATGCGGCTGCCTTCGGGAACTGCCGCACCAGCAAATGCGCCGGGATCGGGCGCATCCTCGCCTTCACTGCGCCACCCATCTGCTTGACGAAGACGGCTGTGCCAGCTGCTGCGCACTGCTGGACGATACCCTCGGCCCAGGCATCCTCCATGTGACGTGCACCGGCCCCGCTCTCGCCGCCGACGATGATCCAGTCGAGAGTGACGCGCTCGGCCCTCACCCACTCCGGACAGCCATCGGCGTCTTTCGGGCCTTCGGTCACGTGGTAGTGCGCCCTGCCTTCGGGGCAGTTGCCGCATCCGTCATCGCAGCCCGGGCAGCCCCAAGTCTTGCCGTCGATTTCGGTATCCAAGTCGCCCCAGTCGAGCCAGGGTTCAAAATCGATCGCGCTCAGCAGCGGTTCAGCCGAGACGCCAACCCACGGGACTCCGAGCTTGGCCTTCAGCGCGAGCAGACGCGGGATGTCGCGGTCGGCTTCATCCTGATTGCAGACCGTCACCAGCAGGCCGACGTGCTTCGGCCAGCTAGTGACGCCGATCGCGGCAAGGCGCTTCTCGACGACGCTGATGCGTTTGGTAACGATCTGGATCTCGATGCGATCGCACTGGACAATCTTGCCCCAAGCCTCCGCGAACCATTCGAGCGGAACCTCGGTGTCGAAGAGATCGGACATCGATTGGATGAAGACGCGGCGCGTCGAGTTGGGGTGATACTTGCCGATGACGGCGTCCGCCGCCCACCAAGCATAGTCGTTGTCGAGCCGGTTGAGCGCCGCGGCCGCGCTCTTGATCTTCCGGCGAGGCGCTCCGACGCCCCAGAGGCTTTCGCCGAACCGGCCGGACCATGTCTCCGCATAGCAGCGGTCGCATCCTGGACCGACCTTCGTGCAGCCCCACCAGAAATTGACCGTGGCGTCGGTCCATTCGATGCCAGTCTTGTCGCCCATCACGGCACCACGGGTCGGAGGATGCAGGCGACGGTCGGGCGGTTGGCCCGGCCCGGTTCGCGCGGGCAGTCGTCCAGGGTCGAGACCAGGACGAGCAGGATGATGCCGGTTGCGGCGATCATGCCGCCGATCGCCAGCGCGAACTGCAGCATGCAAGCGCGGCGAAGCTCGCGCCGGTATTCGCTCGATCCGGGCCAGTCGCTGCGGTTCATGCCGCCACCGGAAGGTTGAGATGGCGGCGCAGGAAGGCTTCGATCTCGGTGGCCAGCACGCGCCAGCGCAGGGCGCCCTTCTGGACCGGAGCGGCCTGCATACGGGCGAAGGCGGCCGGCAGGTCGAACTCGTCCAGGACGTCGAGCTGGTCGGGATGATCGCGCAGCGCCGGCGTGGCTTCGAACACCGCGCAATAGGCGGTGATGATGCCGGCGCGGACCATGCCGATATTGCCGTCACCGGCCTTGACGATCGCCTCGAGCGCGGCCGTCAGCGTCTCGTCGCCGTAGAGATCGGCGAGCTTGTAGATCGTGTTGACGGCCAGGGTCTCGCCGCGGCCCATCTCGGAGGCCGGCTTCATGTCGGCGATCGAGACGCCGGCCTGGACGCAGATCTTCTGGATGCGCAGCGCCGCTTTGTCGCCGGCGGTGACCCGGGCCTTGTGCAGCACGGCCGGCCGCACGGCGAGCTGACGCGTGTTGATCTCGGTGAAGGCCTCGGCCTGCTCGGCCTCGTCGACCAGCACGACCATGCAGGGCACCGATTTGATGTTGCGCAGCTTGGCGGCATGGCAGCGATGCTGGCCATCGATGATCGCATAGAGGCCGCCCTCGACCGGCGCGACGATGACGGGGGCGAAGCGGGACCAGCGGAAGCGCTCGGCGATGCGGCGGATCTGCTGGCGGCCGCGCTGCGAGAGGGGCCGCTGGTAGCGATCGTCCATACGCAGGACGGAGAGCTCCAGCCATTGCGTCTGCGGCGGCGGGCCGGGCTGGGTGGTGAAGACGACGCCGGCGAAGCCGTCGATCTCGATCGGGCGGAGCGCGTCCATCACGCGGCCTCCGCTTCGTCGGCCCGCGGCGCCAGCGCCAGCAGGACCATGGCGGCGTGGGTGGAGCCGAAGGGTGCGGTGACGCCGCGGGCCTTCAGCTCCTTGCGGAGATCGGCCGTCTTCAGCTCCTCGAGGCGCTTGCGCTCCTGGTCCTGCCAGATGCCCTGCGCCGCCTCGGCCGCGCTCTGGTGCTGCTCGACCAGCGGCAGCGCTTCCGCCGGCGTCTCGGGCTCGGGCGTATCCTCCGGCTCTGGCGGGGTGTCGATCGCCGTGAAGACTTCGCCGCGCAGCAGCGGCGGCAGCCATCTGTGAGCGGTGGCAAGCCGGGCGGTGACGGCAATCAGATCGCCCTTCTTGAGTTTGGTGTGTTTGGACGGCTCGTCCCCGCACTCGGCGATCGCCGCGATCGCCTCAGCCTTCGGAGCCGCGGTGAAATAGGCGGCCGGGTCGAAGGCCTGGACGAGCGCGGCACGATGCGCTTCGACCGGCAAAGCGCAGCGCAGGTCCGTAACGGCGGCGGCCTGAAGCGAATCATAGGAGTTGGCATTGTTGGCCGTGCTGGTGAAATCGAGCGCGTGCGCGATCGCGCGGGCGACCTGCTTCTGCAGCGCCTCCTGGTCCCATGCGATGGCGGAGCGGAAAACATCGCCGAACGACAGGTTGCGATGCTCATAGCTGCGGGCCGGCCAAGGCAGGTCTGGCCCCTCGCCGCGTCCTTTGAGGTCGATGCGTAGCGGCGTGCCATAACAGACAGCGGTCGCCACGAAGGCAGCGAGCGCGATACGCGGTTCGCCGGCCAGGACGTGTGCCGCGGCGCGCGTCGCCGTCAGCGCAAGATCGTCCATGAGCGCGGCCGACAGCCGCGCTGGCTCTGGTGCTTCCTCGCCATCGGCGGCAGGCTTGGGCTTCGGTGCCACCATGCCGCTGGGCTTGGGCTCGGCCTTCGGTTTCGTTTTCGTGAAACCGCGCGCGATCGTCAGCGAGCCGTCACGCTCGATGCCGATGGTCGCAATTGCCTTGGCGCGCTGTGCTTCGGGGAGGCGCAGCCAGGACGACTGTTCAGTCAGCAGGCTCTTCTCGCGATCTAGCAGCGTCTGCTCGCTGGCCAGATCATCATCCTCGCGCAGCTGGGTGGCGACCTCGGCCGGCTCGTCGTCTTCATCCCATTCGAGCCTGTCGAGCGCGTCCTCGATCTCCTGCCGGCGCTCGGCGATCGCGGCGAGGCGCTGCTCGATCTCGACGGCACGGGCAGGCTTCTCGGCCTCCGGCAAAGCTGGCTTGGTCAGCCGGCCCCACATGTAGCTCTGCTGCGCTGGCGAGCCGAAGAGAACCTCGCCCCACCCCTCTTCCTGTTGAATCCGCGCGGCTTCTGCCGCCAGCTTGTCGTCGACCAGACGCTGCAGCAGGTCGCCGTCGGCGAAGTCGGGCTGCTCCACGAAGAGATCGGCGACGAAGCGACCGCCGGCGACGCGATAGGCTTCGGCGCCGATGAAGCGGGCCGCTAAGTGGTCGGCGGGAACGGTGCCGGTGGTGAAGCTGCGACGCACGCTGTCGGCGCGCAGCCGCCAGCCTTCCTGCGATTCCATCGCTTTCTGCAGGTAGAGCGCCTGTTCGTCTGCGGGTACGAGAGTGAAGGCGCGCGCGGACTCGCCGTTGATGACACCCTCGAGCCACGCCTTGCGGACGTCGGGATGGAGCCGGCCGAGGGCCTGGCGCTGCTCGACCTGGCGCAGCGTGATGCCGAAGTGAGCGGCGATGTCGTCGTTGGTCTTGCCGCGCTCGGCGAGCTGGGCGAAGGCCTCGTATTCTGCGACGGGGTGCAGCGGCTTGCGCAGCACATTGGCGGCAACCGAGATCTCGAAGGCGTCGGCGTCGGGCTCGTGGTCGCGCAGCATGACCGGAACGGCCTCGGTCCAGCGCCGCTCAATCCAGAGATGTTTGATTGCCTTGAGGCGGCGGTTGCCGTCGATGATCTCGACGCGCCCGTTGGCGACGAGGCGGCCGACCAGCGGCTGCAGCAGGCCGTGTGCGGCGATCGAGGCGACCAGGTCGGAGACGTCCTCGTCGCCGGGGCGGCAGTTGACCGCGACGCCGGCGACAAGATCGGCAGGCCAATATTCATTCGCATGCTGGCTCATCGGCCATCAGTCCTTCTGCGGGAGGGGGAAGAGTTCGTCGCGGGCGTGGGGCACGACCGTGACCTCGATCGATTTCGGATCGGGCCAGTGCAGGTTCTCGCCGCCCGGCTGGCGGCCGGAGGCGACGCAGGCCTGGCGCAGCACGCTCTGGATGCGGCGGGCGAGGTCGATGTCGGTGACGATCTCGGGCACGTCGATCGCGACGATGACGGTGCGCGGCTTCATCGTGCGGCCTCGCGCGTCAATTCGGCGAGCGTGTCGGGGCTGCTCTTGGCCCGGGCGCGGGCGCCGTGCAGCCGCGACGACCACGTCTCGAAGCGGGTGACCCAGGCCTCCGCCGCCTTGGCCGGCGACATCACCTTGATGCGCTGCTTCAGGTTGAGCGGCCTGATCGGCCGGAGCTTCTCGTCCCAGGGGCGCGGTTGCGGCCCGAGCAGATGGTCGCGCTCGGCCAGCAGCAGCTGCAGATCGACATGGTGGACGCGGTCGCGGATCACCGCCGGCAGCGGCCAGGGCAGGCCGGCCTCGGCATGCAGATAGCGATCGATCGGCTCGGCAAGTTTGCGCCGGAGCCGCTGGATCGAGAGGCGTGGGCCGGTGGTATCGCCAAGCTCGAGGCGCATCTCGTCGAGCGCGAGCTGCAGGGCGGCGAGGAAGGGCGAGGTCTGCTCGCCGAGCGGGCCTTCATAGCCGTCATGCAGCAGGAAGGCCATGGCGAGCGCATCGTCCTGGGTCTGGCCCCAGAGGAAATCGGCGCCGATGCAGCAATGCTGTGCGACCGAATAGACCAGCCCGCTCGGCAGCTGGTTGGCGAAGCGGCCGGTGGCGCCGAGCGGGATGGCGATGTCACGGCGAATGTCGATGGTGCCGGGCTCGATCGTCCGGCCGAGCGTCAGCGCCCGGCCGGAGGCGAGGAACATCCAGGGCGCGGCTGCCGCCGGCACGGTGTCGGCCGGTTTCATGACGGCGCGCCCCAGCGCACCCGGCGCCGGCGGCCGATCCGCAGCGCCATGCCCTCGGCAGTATCGAGGTCGTCGAGATCGACGATATCGAAGGCAGCGTCGCCGTTCAGGGCCTTGGCGCGATAGAGCGCGTCGATGAAAAGCGTGCGCGTAGCGCGATCGATACGCTCGTCCTCGGCCGCGCGCTCGGCCGCGACGACGTCGCCTTGGCTTGCCGCTTCCGCCTCGGCAGCGTCGACGCGTGCCATTGCGTCGCCGAGGCCGCGGTTGTCGGGCTGCTCGCGCGGCACGATGCCGCCGGTGGGTTGCGTCTTGATCATCGGCTCGCCTCCCGCTGCACCGGTTCGCAGGGATGCGGCCGCAGGCGCTGCAGCCGACGCTCGGTCGCTTCCAGCGTCGAGAGGGCCAGCCGGCGCAGGCCCGGCGCATCGACGCCGCGATCGCTCTGGATGCCGTCGATCATGCGCCGCGAGACGATGCCGGCATCGGCCTGGATCAATGCGGCCTGGGCGAGACCCCAGCCGGCCCGGGCGGACAGGGCAAGCGGTCCCCGGGCGATGCTCGGGTCGCGCTGGCTGCGCAGACGCTGGGCAAGCCAGGTCATGTCGTTGGCCACGGCCTGCAGACGGGTAACGGCGATGCTGCGCGCAGAAGCTTCAGCGCCGGAGAGGGACAGCGCGTCCATCTACGCCGCCTCCATGTTGGAGGCGGCATCGTCGGCGCCCTGGGCATGCTCGCCGCGCTCGGCGATGCGCTTGCCCAGCAGCTTGGCGGCGTGCGGGCCCAGTGCCGCGGCGAGTTCGACATGATAGCCGGCGCGGGCGAGGTCGTAGATGTCGGCATAGCCGCGACTGATGCGGCCCTCGTCGAGCAGCTCGACCATGTCGGCGACGACGACGTCGCGGACCCCCTCCTCGGTCGGCTGGTTCGGCCCCAGCTCGACCCTGGTTTCGCGGGCATAGGCGCCGACGAGGCGGCGCTTGATCAGGGTTGCGTTGACGGTCTCGACCGGGGTCGGACGGCCGGGCAGCGGGCGTTCGTGACGCATGGCGGCGCCTCCATCGGGTTGCGATGGGGCTATGCGTAAGTGTCACTTACGGGCTTGTCAAGTTCTGCTTACCCCTCCAGAAACTGGAGCGTGGCAGCCGCTTACCTACATATCGATCCAGCTTCGGCGAACTCTTCCGATGATTCGGACCGCATGATCATCGAAAAAATGTGCCTCATGGTCTGGGTTCGTCGAGACAGGCTCGAAGCGATCAGGGTTGGGTCGATAGCGCTTATATGTCGCTTCGCCCTGCTCATTGGCGACGACGTAGCAAGCGTTTGGGACCAGCTGACGCTGCTTGCGGTTCGCGACGATGATTGAACCCGGAGGGGATATCCGATTCATCGAATCGCCCTCTACCGTGAGGGCAATCCAATCCCCGTCCGGCAAATCGGTGACCGCTACGCGGCCGACCTCGTCGAAGTTGCTGATCTGCAAGTCAGCGGCGACGTCACCGGCCGACACCCATGTCAACATCGGCACCATCGTGATCGACTGATCGTCGTCGCTGCCGGTGAGCCACGATAGGCTAACACCCAGGATCTGGGGGAGCTTCAGCAAGTGCGCCTGTGACGGCTTGGTGTCGTTGGATTCCCAAAGGCTGATGGCATTGCGCGAAAGCGACCCTATACGGCCGGCGAGCGCTTGCTGGCTCAAGCCTGCCTTCTGCCTTGCCGATCGAATGCGAGCACCGAGTGTCATGGTGCGCATTATCGTAAGTTTGGCTTGCGGAGCGGAGACAGTATCGCTTGACAGATGAGGTAAGCAGTACTTACCTTCCGCCGCCATGGATGCTTCACAAAAGGACCGGGCCGCGAAGGCCCTCGACGCTGCGGCGCAAGCCGTGGGGTCGCGAGCTGAACTCGGTAGGCTACTGGGCATATCCGGTCCTGCTGTCAGGCAATGGCAGGTGGTGCCTGCCGAGCGGGTCGTCTCAGTGGAAGGCGTCAGCGGCGTTCGGCGCGAGTATCTTCGTCCGGACCTCTACGAGCCGGCCGCAGCTGAACCCAATGTCGCGCCGGCGAATGAGGCCGCGGCATGAACTCACCCGCCTTGCCCGCTTATCTGCTTCACGCGGCCGGCCCTTACGTTGGCGAACAGGGTTTTGACCTGTGCGATCGCCTCCGCTCGGGCGGGTTCGGCTTCATATCCCTTGATCTCATGCGAGAAATCCTCGGCCTCGGTGAGGATCGCCAAGGTGTTTCGCTCGATCCTGTCGATGTCGTGCTCGGTCAAGCGGCCGCGCCGGGCGGCGGTGGTGATGTCGCCATAGGCGCGGATCAGCAGCGTCATCAGCAGCATCCCCGTCAGATCGGCGGGCGTCTTGGGCAGTTGCATCCTTCGGTTCTCCATTGGACGGCGCTGATCATGGGGCCCTACGGCGTCGCCAGCAATCTCGATAGCTCGACCTAGCGCGTTCCGGCCGGCCGCGCGGCCGATAAAGGCGCGGCGCCATTCTCCCGAGACGAGGGCTGAGACATGAGCGAGCAGGATGCCTGGTTCTACAGGATGAAGGCGGCCCAGCGCGATCTGATCGCGCGCTGCGGCGGCATCGAGCCGGCGGCGCGGATCGGCAAGGTCTCGGTGCCGCAGATGGGTCGGCTCAACAATGTCGGCGCCGACGATCTGATGAGCGCGCGGGTCAAGGGCCGGCTCGAGCATCACGCCGGCGAGCCGATCGTCAGCCGTGTCGAGGTCGAGGCGCTGGGCTGGGTGGTTGCGGTCGAGACGCCGCGTGACGAGCCGCGGCCCGAGCTGCATGTCGCGACCGCGCGCGTCGTCGCCGAGGCCTCGGACGTGATGGGAGCCTATGCGCAGGGCATGAAGGATGGCCGCCTCTCGCCGGCCGAGGTCCAGCTGATCCAGGCCGAACTCTCGGCACTGGCCCGGGTGGTCGAGGATGCGCGGCTGTCCGGCGCCGCCCTGCTCGCTCTGGCAGGAGGGCTCAACCGTGAGTGAGGTCGTGCTGTCCTGGACGGAAGAGCGTGTCAGCGCGTTGCACCGGATGGTGGCCAGCGGCCTGACCGCCGAGCAGATCGCCGCCGAGCTCGGTGGCGTCAGCCGCAACGGCGTGATCGGCAAGGTGCACCGGCTCGGGTTGAACTTCGCCCGGGCCGGCACGGTTTGGCCGAAGGCCCCGGCGCCCAAGACAGCGCGCGTGGCGAAGCCTTCGATTCCCCGCAAGCCAGCGCCGCGACCGGCGCCGGTCGTGATGGCGCCGCCCGAGCCCGAGATCGATCCGACGCCGAAGCTCTGGCCGAAGCCGGCCGGCGCGGAGGCGGTTGCGCTCGACGAGCTGCGGGCCCGGCATTGCCGGATGCCGCTGTGGGACATCCTCGCCAGGGGCGGGCTGTATTGCGGCAAGCCGGTGCGGGCGGCGGGCGAGAGCTGGTGCGCGGCTTGCGCCAAGCTGGTCTATGAGCCCCGACCGATCCGGGCGCAGGAGGAGATCAATGCCGCACGGGCCCGGTGGGCGCGGCAGCTCAGCAGCGACGGGGCCTTCGCATCATGAGCGGCGCCCTGTCCTTCGATGAGATTGCGGCGCGGCTGAAGACGGCCGCGCAGAACGAGCTTGCCGGGATCAACCAGATCGAAATGTTTGCGGCCCGGACCAGCGCCGACCTGCGAACCTTGACCGTGGTCGAGATCCGCCGCCAGGCCGAAGCGCTGGGCGCCGCTCATCGCATCGCGCTGGCGCTGGCGAAGCGGCCTGACCTGGCGATCGGTCTGCTGCTTACCGGCGCCGACATCGAAGGCCTGTCATGACGGAGACCCTGACCCAGGCCGTGCGGCGGATGACGCTCGAGGGCAGCCAGCCGACGCCGATCGCGCTGGCGCTCGGCGCGGACGCCAACCAGGTGCGCACGCTGATCGCGCGGCTGCGGATGCGGCGCGACCTGCCGCCGCCGCCGGCGGCCAATCCGAATTCCCTCTCCGGTCAGGTGCTGCAGCTGCTCGACGACCAGCAGCCGAATCCGCTGTCGATGCTCGCGATCCGGCGCTGCCTCGGCTGCGGCCAGGCGGCGCTGCTGCGCGCGCTGGACAAGCTGACCGGGATCGGCGCGATCCATGTCCAGGACACGCTGGTGACGCTGCTCGATCGCGTGATCAACGACGATCCGCGCCCGGCACCCGTCCCCTTGCTCCCGTCGCCGGAGCGGGCCCGGGTGCTGCATGCGGCCATCCGGCGCCGGGCCTTCGCCTGCGTCGCTATGGGCGATCGCGAGGGCGCGGTCTCGCTGCTCAATCGGGCGGCCGAGCGCAGCCCGCCGGCGGTGGCGACCAACTTCCTGGTGCTGGGCGATCTGCTCAGCGCGCCGGAGACGCGCGGCAAGGGCGGTTCGATCCGCGGCTATGGCGGCGCCCTATCGGAAGCGGGGTTCTGCGATTGAACGCCCTGCCCCACAAACCGGATCCGGCTTTCGACGCCTGGGTCGACCGCGCCAAGGCGGTCTCGACGCTGAACGCCGCATTCAAGTTCGGCTTCGTGCCAAAGGGCGCGACGGCGCGGACCAGTCGCGCGAGCGGCGAGATCGTCGGGCCCTGCCCGCGCTGCGGCGGCGTCGATCGCTTCTCGGTCAATGCCACCACGGGCCTGTGGAACTGTCGCGGCGCCGGCAAGGGCGGGGCCGATGCGATCAGCCTGGCGCGCTATCTGATGATCGATGCCGGCTTCCTCGAGGCGGTCGAGCAGCTGACCGGCGAGCCGAAGCCGGGCCGTCAGGCCGTCCCGCCGACGCCCGAGGAAATTGCCGCGCGCGAGGCCGCCGCGGCGCAACGCCGCGCCGATGACGAGGCCAACCGGGCCAAGGCCGAGCGCTCGAACAACCAGTTCCGCGAAGACGAGCGCCGGCGCTGCCATCAATTGTGGACAGCCGGCGAGCCGGCGCCGGGCTCGCTGGTCGAGGCCTATCTGCGCTGGCGCTGCATCCCTGGTGTGCCCGACCGGGCGAAGCTGCGGCTGCATCGCGAGATCCATCTGCGCCACCCTGCGGGCAAGGACGGCAAGATCGTCTGGACCGGGCCGGCGATGCTGGCGCCGATCGCCGGCAATGACGGCCGCTTCATCGGGCTGCACATGACCTGGCTCGACCCGCGGCTTGATCCGCAGGCGGGCAAGGGCGCGCTGGCCGAGGGCGAGAAGGGCAAGCTCGTCTTCGTGGTCGAGGGCGAGCAGATCGACGTGAAGCGCTCGCGCGGCTCGAAGATGGGCGGGCATCTGGTGCTGGTGCCGTCGCCGACCGGCGTCGTCACGCGCATCGTCATCGGCGAGGGCATCGAGACCGTGCTGTCGGTCTGGGCGGCCATGCTCGAGGCGGGCGAGGGTCTCTCGACCACCGAGTTCTGGTCGGCGATCGACCTCGGCAATCTCGGCGGCCGCCATACCGGCACGGTGCCGCACCCGACGCGCCAGCAGCCCGACAGCGCCGGCCGGATGCGCCGGCCGCGCGACAGCGCCGGCCGGATGCGCCGGCCGCGCGTTGCCGGCCCGGTCCCGGACCTGACCGAGCCGCACCGCTCGATCGCCCTGCCCGACAGTGTCGTCCACGTGCTGATCCTGGCCGATGGCGACTCCGACCGCTTCACCGTCGAGACCACGATGACCCGGGCCGCGGCGCGCTGGGCCCTGCCGGGGCGGACCGTGCGCGTCGCCTGGCCCGACGAGGGCGGGGATTTCAACGATATGCGGATGAAGCGGATCAGGGACAGAGTGTCGTCTTGATGCCCGACCTAAATCTTTCAGCTGATCGCAGCAGCTTCGAATCGGCGGATTTGAATCATGTTGGCAATCTCCTCGGCCCTGGCGTCTCGAACGAGTTGATTGGCGATCGCCAGGATATTCGCAAACAGCTGCCTAATTCCGATGACCAATGCGTCGGCGGCCGCCTGATCAATCTCACCAGCGAGCAGTCGCCGATCTCGAAGATTGCGAGCCTCCTGTGGGGAATCGGCTACCCAGCCAGCAAGTTGATTCTGAAGCATAATCGCATAGGCAACCATCTTTGTTGCGTCCCCAGCTCTTCGACCCTCTGGATTCTGGCCCAATATTTCATCCGATGTGGTGACAATCATGCGCGCCGTAGAGCGCGCACTGAGAAGCGCGTGGACGAAATGCGCACTAACAATTTCTGGTGGATTTCTAGGTCTTTCACTAAGCAGGTTATCCGCACCGATCAGAGAGTTTATCTCATTTTCGATCGCAAGGTATTTGTTTCTCTCATCTCGCAATTCGGGGGAACGCTGCCGCAGACCTTGTGCAGCAGCCACAGCTGCTTGCCGATTGGCCGCGGTCAGTTGCTGGGTCAACCAGCCGAGAGTGATGAAAGCCACTGTAGCGGTCAATACATTGCCCAGAAGACCCTGATAGCGGTTGATCCAAAATTCTCCGCAAGAAAACACGACGTTTCTCATCGGCTCAGACGCTTGCAGAAGCAAAAACGGATTACACGCATCCTCGACGAAAACGTAAATGATTGCCCAAAGTACTGTGGCACAAAAGCCCAGGAGGACAATCAACAAAGAACTACTAGCCAAAACCCTGAGAAAAAACTGGCGAATTACTCGAATTTTATTGGGCATAGCGCTCCCCGCCTATTGTCATCTGATTATCGGCTGGACTTTCGCTGTCTGGCAATTGGCGTCGGCCCTGCCCATGGTTGATCAGCCTTCAAGCGACCCGATCCTCGGTGCCGTCCACAATGCGCGGACGGTTTCAGCCCTCCCCGCGCGAGAGCCTGACCCCGCAGCCCCGCCCGAGGAATCACGGGAACCGGAGCGCGACGGGCAAGAGATTCTGGCGGAGTGCGCCGAGCTCGACCAGAACGACACCGACAATGCCCGCCGGCTGATCCTGCATTTCGGCCGCGACGCGATGAATGTGCGAGAGGTCGGCGTGCATGGCTGGATCGGTACGCATTGGGATCCGGAGGGCGGTGCGCAGGCGCTCGAGCGTTGCGCCCAGGTCACGGCGAAGCGGATCAAGCTCGAGGTGCCCCATATCGCGCCGAAGGAAGGCGAGTCTGCGGCGATCAAGGCGGCCGAGGCGCTGGAGGAGATTCCGCCGGACCAGCTCGACGCTCCTTCGAAGGAGATCATGGCCGCCGGCGCCGCCGCCAAGGCCGCGCTCGCGGCAAGGCGAGGCGGCCGCTACAAATTCGCGGTCTCGTCGGGCAACCGCAACCGCACCGTGGCGATGATCGCCCAGGCGCTGCCGCACATCACGGTGGCGCCGGCCGATCTCGATTCCGACCCGATGCTGTTCAATGTCCGCAACGGCACGCTCGAGTTCCGGAAATGGCATGTGCAGGTCGAGGACCTCGATTGCCCCGATCCCGACATCACGCGGTACCGGCGCGAGGTCCGCGTCGCGGTGCGGCTCAAGGCGCATGATCGCGCCGATCGGATCGCCAAGCTGGCGCCGGTGTCCTACGAGCCGCGGGCGCGCTGCCCGCGTTTCCTGAAATTCATCGTCTGGGCCCAGCCGGAGAAGGCCAACCGGCGCTTCCTGCAGACGGCGATCGGCCGCGGCCTGCTCGGCGGCGCCCAGACGCAGGCGCTGATCTTCCTCTATGGCGATGGCGCCAACGGCAAATCGGTGGTGATCGAGACCTTCGCCGAGCTGCTCGGCGGTTATGCCGGCCGGCTCAAGCCCGAGGCGATCTCGGGCCAGCACGAACAGGCCAGCGACAAGGCCAATCCCGACATGGCGCGCCTCGCCGGCAAGCGCCTGGTTGTGATCGAGGAGCTGCCGCGCAACGCGCCTTTGCGGGAATCGCTGGTCAAGACGATGACCGGCGGCACGCCGATGCCGGTGCGCCACCTCAACAAGGGCCTGTTCGACCTCAACCCCGAATTCATCCCGATCATGACCGGCAACGACATGCCCGAGATCGGCGGCCTCGATGCCGGCATCTGGCGGCGCATGAAGTTCCTGCGCTTCGCCGCGACGATCGCCGCGGCCGAGCAGCGGCCGCTCAAGGAGGTCGTGGCCGAGTTCATGGAGGAAGGGCCCGGGATCCTGCGCTGGCTCGTCGAGGGCGCGCTGCGCTTCCTGCGCGACGGCCTGGTCGACCCCGCCGGCGTTACGGCCCTGACGCAGTCGCATCGCGAGGACCTCGACCCTGTCGGCGCCTTCCTGGCGGCTTGCGTGTCGACCTCTGCCGGCGGCCGCGTCCAGGCGCGCTCGATGTACGAGGCCTTCGTCGCCTTCTGCGAGGCCAACGCCATCCGGCCCTGGAAGGAAACGATGTTCGGCCGGGCGCTGAAGCGCAAGGGGCTGAAGCGGGAGGACAAGCGCATCCGGGAATGGCTCGACGTCGTCCTGCACGACGTCCCCGAGCGCGCGCCCCGCAGCCCCGTGAAGGACGCGCGGGTGGCAGACGACTAACCCTCGCGAGCGTTGCGAGGGTTGCGCGATGGTTTGAGCGAACTATCGCGCGAGTAATCATCGAACGAATACAAAGACTTAATCAAGATTTGCGAGGGTTGCGAGGGTTTGCCTCGCGGGGCTGTATTCTGTCAGGGGTTCCGGGGGGAAGATCAAAACGGCACTCTCTATTCATATCTATAGATAAACTATCGCAACTCTCGCAGAGAAGTAGCTAAGCTACTCAAATACAATCCAAAATCAGCGCGCGATGGTTTTCGCGAACCGTCGCTCAACCCTCGCAACCCTCGCGGTCCAAAGAGGCTCGGATGAAAACGATCGATATCGAGGCCTTCCTGACCTGGGCCTATCGCGACGAACTGCCGAAGGCGGAGACGCGGGGCGCCGTCGTTGCAGGGCTCGGCGCCAGTTCGGGCGGCTGGGACGCGATCTCGCGGCAGGGCGAGCTGATGGCGGAGATGGTCTCGGACGGCCGGCTCAACCGCTATGGCGTCATGCCGCTGCCGATCGATTGCGGCCCGCCGCATCCCGATGCGCTGACGCTGCATGAGGCGGTGGCGCAACTGGCCGGCATGGATCTCGACGTGCCCGACGACTGGTCGCCGCTCGAAGGCCTCGGCCTGTCGCCTGATGAGCAGGCCGATGCGATCGGCCGGGCCATGCCGCGCATCGCCTCGATCGAGGGCGAGCGCACGCGCCTGCGCTTCAAGCCGGCCGAGCTGGTGCGCCGCTACGCCATCCTGCGCTCGGCTCCGTCCTGGGAGTTCGCCACGCCGAAGGCCCGCTATGTCTCGGCGCATGGCCGGCCGCTCTGGTTCCGCAAGGTGCCGGTCGAGATCCGCGGGCTGGTCTATGAGCAGGAGGCCGACGGCTATAACGAGCGGGCCAAGCGGCCCTTCCCCACCGCCTATCGCAAGACGGTGCTGGATCCCGACCCTGCGCTCGCGGTGATAGACCGGGCTGAGTACGAGGTCTGGCATGATTCGCTCGCCCTGCTGGTCGAGCTGCTCGGCGAAAGCCTGCATGACCATCGCCTGCTGCCCTGCCCTCGGCCTGCGCGGCCATGGCAAAATAGGGTGTAGGCGCACCCCTCGACCCCCCTTGTTTTGCGGCAGTCGCTTGACATAGGGTGGCCATGGTTCATCAGGTATCGAGACGCCGCCCGGTTCACACCGAGGCGGCGTTGTCGTTGGGAGGGGTCCGTGCCTGTTCGCATCGGCTTCTTCCGCACTGCCGAGCAGCAGCGTGCCAGCGACCAGGCCAAGCGCGACTATGAGCAGCGCCGTACCGCCGAGATCGAGACACGCCGGCTCTACTGGACGGCACGCTGGCGTGCCATCGCTAAGCATCAGCTCGCCCTCGTTCCGCTCTGCGAGGAATGCGAACGCGATGGTCGGGTGACGCCGGCGACGGTGTGCAACCACAAGATCGCCCATCGCGGGAACGTCGCACGCTTCTGGGCGGGGCCATTCGAATCGGCATGCAAGGCGTGCCACGACGGCGTCATCCAGGCGCGCGAGGCGGCCGAGATGCGGGCCGGAGGGGGGCGGGTCAAAAGTCCAGGCCCCTGAAACCCTGCACCGGCGTCCTAAGAGCTAAGATTTTGGCGCGGTATTCTGGCTGGATTATTTTTTTGAGGAGGCTGTTGGGTGGGACGCAGGAAAGATGCGCCCGCCACTCAGGCGGCGAAGGGATTTCCCGGCCGGCGCAAGGCGCGCGAGATGAAGGCGGCGATCGAACTGGCCGCGCGTGCGCAGCCGGCAGCCGACCAGGTCGCTGCGGCGAGCGATCCTTTCACTGCGCCGAGCCTGTTCCGCTCGGCGCCAGTCTATTACGCCCGGGCGCTCGCCGTGTGGTCGGATACCATCCGGGGTCTGCGCGCCATGGGCCGGCTCGATTCGCGCTACGCCCCGTCGATCGCGATCTACTGCGTCGCGGTCCAGGAGTGGGAAGTGGCCTGCGCGCATGTCCGCAAGAACGGCTTCGTCCAGAAGGTGATCCGCACCACCGGGGACAAGTGGTTCCGGCCCAATCCGATGCTTGACGTTCGCGCCGCGGCTGAAAGCACGATCCGCGACAAAGCCAAGGAATTCGGCCTGTCGCCGCTGTTCGATCAGGACCTGCTGAAGGTGCAGACCTTCAACCGCTCGCAGGGCAAGGGCCAGGGCGAGTTGCCGCTCGAGGAGCCCGACGAGGTGGGGGCGGCGGGGGATGCGCCTGCGCGCCAGCCTGGCGAGGACCCGCTCGACTTGATGAACCGGGCGGATTCGCCTCCGCCGGACCGGCTCAACTAGACCACCATGGAGGAGGACCGTTCGGGCCCGTCGCCCGACACGACCGCCGATCCGCATCCGCTGCCGCCCTGGCTTGCCGAGGTGGCGGCCGATCCGGCCTATGCCTGGGCGCTGTCGGGCTGGCGCCGCGCTGCGTCGCTTCCGGGCGCCTGGTTCGACGAGGCCAAGGCCCAGAAGGTCGTCGAGGCGTGGCCTAAGATCCTGCGGCTGACCGAGGACCGTTTCGACGGCAAGCCGTTCTGGCTGCTGAAATGGCAGGCGATCACGGTGCGCCTGCTGGTCGGCTGGAAGAAGCCGGTCGAGATCCTGGACGAGACGACGGGCAAGCCGCGGATCGCCTGGGTGCGGGTGTTCCGGCGGCTCGATCTCTGGATCGCGCGCAAGAACGGCAAGTCGGAGTTCCTCGCGGGCCTCGGCATCCTGTTCTTCTTGCTCGAAAAGGTCTCGGGCGCGCAGGGCTTCGTCTTCGGTCGCGACGAGAAGCAGGGCATGGTGCCCTTCCGCAAGATGAAGGGCATGATCGAGAAGTCGATCGGCCTGATGGTCGGCCGCGACGGCACCCGCCGCGTCGTCAACCAGGCGAAGAGCATCTTCGTGCCGGAGACCAGCGGGTTGTGCGAGCTGCTCTCGGGCAAGCCCGACGGCAAGCACGGCCGCGCGCCGACAGTGATCATCGGCGACGAGATCCACGAATGGCTGACGCGCGTGCTCGCCGACACCTTGCGGCAGGGCACGGCGACTCGCCTGCAGCCGATCGAGCTCTACGCCTCGACCGCCGGCGTCAAGACGGCGCGCATCGGCTACGAGTGGTTCGAGGAGAGCATGGAGATCCTCGAGGGCACGAAGGACGACCCGACCACGCTGGTCGTGTTCTTCGGTGCCGCGGCCGAGGACGACTGGACCGACGAGGCGGTCTGGCGCAAGGCCAATCCCTCGATCGGCATGACGCCGACCTGGGATTACATGCGCATCGAGGCGCGCAAGGCCAAGGGCAAGCCCGCGGCTGAAGCCGCGTTCAAGTGCTACCACCTCAACCAATGGGTGGATCACGTCTCCGGCTGGATCCCGGTCTCGGTCTGGAAGGCGGCCACCGCCGAAAGCGAGAGCTGGAAGACGCAGTTCGTCCGCTTCAAGGGCCGCCGCTGCTTCGGCGCCACAGACGTCTCGGCGGTGCGTGACCTAACTGCGCTCGTCTGGCTGTTCGAGCCGGAGGAGCAGGACGGCGCCTGGGACCTGCTGCCGATCTTCTGGGTGCCGGAGGGTACGCTGGCGCAGCGGCAGGAACAGGACCGCCGGGTCAACTGGCAGTCCTGGGTCGACCAGGGCGCGCTGCGAACCATGCCGGGCGAGGTCGTCGACCTGAAGATCGTCGCCGACGCCATCCTGGAAGGCATGGCGGCCTTCGAAGTCCAGATGCTCGGCTTCGACAGCTGGGGCGTTTCGCAGCTGCAGATCATGCTGCAGGACGAGGGCGTCACGGCGACGATCGGCGACGACCCGTTCATGGTCAATCTGCGCCAGGGCCATCGCACCCTGGCCGAGCCGACCAAGGAATTCGAGCGGCTGGTGTTCCAGCGCAAGCTCGATCACGGCGGCCACCCGGTGCTGGCCTGGATGGCGCAGCATTGCGGTGTCCGCTTCGACGCCAACCTGAACTACGTCCCGGACAAGGCCGGGTCGAAGGACAAGATCGACGGCATCATGGCCTCGGTCATGGCGGTGGCGCTGACGATGGGCCCGGCCGCCGCTGGCCCCTCGGTCTACGAGGATCGCGGCATTCTGGAAATCGAGGTCGAGGAGTGGGCACCATGAATCTTCGTGGCTGGCTCGCTCACGCGCTGCTCGGGCCGGAGCTGGCGGCCGAGCGCTACGGCCCGTCGCACGGCGTCTCGGACGCCAACGGCTGGTTCGTTCGCATGTTCGGCGGAAAGACCAAGGCCGGGATCAGCGTATCGGAACTCGGCGCGCTGCACCTGCCGGTCGTCTATGCCTGCGTCAACCGGATCAGCAACCCCGTCGCCGGCGTGCCGGTCGGCATCTTCAAGAAGGGCCCGAAAGGCGACGCGATCGCGGTCACCGATCATCCTTTTGCCCAGAAGATCAGGCTGCGGCCGAACGATCTGATGTCGTCGCGCACCCTGCGCAAAACGCTGCAGGGGCACGCGCTGCTCTGGGGCAACGGTTACGGCGAGATCGAGCGCAATGGCCGCGGCCAAGCCGTCGGCATCTGGCCGCTTCTGCCGGACTCGACCGAGCCGCGGCGGATCCGCGACGAGCTGCTCTACGAGACGACGATCCAGGGCCAGCGCCATCAGCTGCAGCAGCGAGACGTGATGCACATCATGGATCTGTCTCATGACGGCTATCGCGGACTGTCGCAGATCGCGATGGCGCGCCAGGCGGTCGGCATGGGCCTCGCCATGGAGGAGTTCGGCGCCAAGTTCTTCGCCAACGACGCCAAGTCCGGCGGCTTCCTGATGCATCCGGGCCGGCTCTCCAGCAATGCCCAGGGCAACCTCGCCGGAAAGCCGCGCGCCGGCGGCTCGGACCAGCGCAGTGACGCCGGCGCCCAGCTCGAAAGGCAGGGCGGGCTGGAGAATGCGCACCGGGTCAAGGTGCTCGAGGAGGGCGTGAAGTACGTCTCGACCACGATCCCGCCCGAGGATGCGCAGTTCCTCGGCTCGCGCGAGTTCCAGATCGCAGAGATCGCGCGGATCTATGACGTGCCGCTCGTCCTGCTGCAGAGCCATGAGAAGTCGACGAGCTGGGGCTCGGGCATCGAGCAGCTGATGATCGGCTTCGTCCGGCAGACGATCGAGCCATGGGTCGGCGCTTGGGAACAGGAGCTGAACTGGAAGCTCTTCACCGACGAGGAACTCGAGCAGGGCTACTACGTCAAGTTCAACCTCAACGCCCTGCTGCGCGGCGACATGAAGGGTCGCGCGGCTTTCTACAAGGCGCTGTTCGAGCTCGGCGTGCTGACGCCGAACCAGATTGCCGCGCTCGAGGAGCAGGACGGTTTCGGGCCTGACGGCGACGTCCATTTCATCTCGAACAACGTCCAGTCGATCGAGCGGGCGATCAACCCTCCCGATCCGCCCCCGCCTGCTGCGTTTGGCGCGGCGCCGGCCACCGACGACGACGCTGACCCCGACGAGACCGAGGAAGAGGAAACCGGCGCATGAAATACGCCCATATCCTGATGGCGGTCACCGAAGAGCGCTGGGCTCTGCAGGAATCGAAGCTGCAGGCCATCATCGACTTTCTCGCGGCGCAAAGCGCTGGCCAGAAGCTCTCGGCCGAGGAGGTCGCGGCGCGGATCCCGGCGAAGGTCGAGCGCGAGGCCGCCCGGCAGGTCGGGCGTGTCGCCCTGTTGCCGTTGCGCGGCGTCATCGCGAACCGCATGAACATGATGACCGAGATCTCCGGCGGTACCTCGTCGGAAGGCTTCGGTATGGCCTTCCAGGCGGCGCTGCGTGCCGATGACATCAAGGCGATCGTCATCGACGTCGACTCGCCCGGCGGCATGGTGAGCGGTACGGCCGAGTTGTCGCAGATGATCCATGCGGCGCGCGGCGTGAAGCCGATCGTCGCCCATGTCAACGCGACCGCCGCCAGCGCCGCTTACTGGATCGCCTCGGCCGCGACCGAGATGGTCGTGACGCCCTCCGGTGGCGTCGGCGATATCGGCGTTCTCGGCATGCATGACGATGTCAGCGGCGCGCTCGAAAAGGCCGGCGTCAAGAAGACGATCGTCAAGGCCGGCAAGTTCAAGGCGGCGGTGAACCCGTTCACGCCACTCGACGACGAGACCCGGGCCCGCATGCAGGCCCGCGTCGATGCGGCCTACGGGAACTTCGTCGCCGACGTCGCCCGCAACCGCGGCGTGGCGCTGGCCCGCGTCCGCGACGGCTTCGGCCAGGGCGAGATGGTCGATGCCGCCCAGGCCGTGGCCGAGGGCATGGCCGACCGGGTCGGCACGCTCGAGGAAACCCTGCAGCGCTTCGGTGCCTCGCTCTATGGCGAGGCGATCGCCCAGCCGCCGGCGGGACGCCGCGCGGCCCTGCAGCGCGACAAGCGGGCTCTCGCCCTTTCGTAACACCCGCCGACCGGCGGTCACGGCCTCGTTCGCGTGCCGGCGCGGGCGGGGCCTTTTTGTACCCGGCATTCAGCACCAGGAGACACCCATGCTGAAGGCACTGCGCGAGAAGCGCACCAAGCTGGTCGCGGATATGCGCGGCATCATCGATCTCGCCGAAAAGGAGGATCGTGACCTGACGGCCGAGGAGCAGACGCAGTTCGACGCGCTGATGGCCGAGAATATCAGCCTCGATAACCGGATCGCACGCCTCACCGCGCAGGATGCGACCGAAACGGCTCTTGGTGCGACGGTCCCCGCCGCCGCCCGCGGCAACGGCGTCCAGCCGATCCCGCGCCGCCCGAACGAGGCGAGCAAGGAGTTCGAGAGCTTCGGCGAGTTCATGCATGCGGTGCGCTTCAACCGCAACGACCAGCGCCTGAATTTCGTCGAGGGCGTCGGCGCCCAGACCGACGAGAACGGCCTGCAGGCCGAGATGCGGATGGACAACGACACGCAGGGCGGCTTCATGGTGCCGACCCAGATGCGCAACCAGATCATGCGCGTCGATCCGCAGGCCGCCCTGGTCCGCCCGCGCGCCCAGATCATCCCGGCCGGCAACCCGCCCGACGCCTCGATCACCATGCCGGCGCTCGACCAGTCCGGCACCAACCCCGCCAACATGTTCGGCGGTGTCGAGGTGCGGTGGATCGGCGAGGGCGAGGAAAAGTTCGAGACCGATGCCAAGCTCAGCGAGATCACGCTGACCCCGCATGAGGTCGCGGGCTTCGTCACCGTCACCGACAAGCTGCTGCGCAACTGGGCAGCCTCCGACAGCTTCATCCGCAACCTGCTCTCGGGTGCGGTCGATGCGGCCGAGGATTACGCCTTCCTGCGCGGCTCCGGCATCAACCAGCCGCTCGGCGCGCTCAACGCCGGCGCGACCAAGTTCATCAACCGGGCGACGGTAAACACCATTACCTATGTCGACCTGCTCGGCATGGTGGCGGTGCTGCTGATGCGCGGCGGCTCGCCGGTCTGGTCGATGCCGCAGTCGGCCCTGACCAAGATCGCGACGATGACGGATCCGGAAGGCCACTACATCTGGAAGCCCGGCGCGGTCGACGGTTTTGCCGGTACGCTGCTCGGCTATCCGCTGCGCTGGAACAACCGCGCGCCGGCGCTCGGCTCCAAGGGCGACGTCCTGCTGGCCGACTGGAATTACTACCTGATCAAGGATGGCTCGGGCCCCTTCATCGCGGCCTCCGAGCACGTCAAGTTCACCTCGAACAAGACGGTCATCAAGATCTTCTGGAACGTCGACGGCGCGCCCTGGATGAAGGCGCCGATCAAGGAAGAGAACGGCTACGAGGTCTCGCCCTTCGTCGGCCTCGACGTTCCGGCGTGATCTTGCCCGCCTGAGCCGCCGGCGCGATCGCGCCCGACCAGCGCGTCATGCGCCTCGGCGCCGGCCAGTCCGGCGCCGCCTTCGCCCGTCCCGCCCTCCCCGTCCTGAAAGGAGATCGCCATGCGCGACCTCGCCAATTCCCTGCATGTGAAGCGGGCGATCAGCCCGGCCGCCGCCGTCACCGACAACACGCCGTTCGTCTCGCAGATCATCGACCGGCTCGGCTATGAGAGCCTGATGTTCGGCATCCTGATCGGCGCGCTCGCCGATGCGGACGCGACCTTCGCCGTGCTGGTCGAGCATGGCGATGTTTCGAACCTGTCCGACGCGGCTGCTGTGCCGGACTCGCAGTTGACCGGCACCGAGGCGCTCGCAGGATTCACCTTCGCGGCCGATGATAGTTGCCGCAAGATCGGCTATGTCGGCCCCAAGCGCTATGTGCGCATGACGATCACGCCGGCCAACAACACCGGCGCCGCCAACGTCTCGGCGATGGCCATCCTCTCCGGCTCGCGCTACGCGCCGACGCCCAATCCGCCGGTCTGATCGTCGCTCCCGCCCCTTCCTGAAATGGACGGCGCGCGGCGCCGTCCCGTCGAGGACTGACCCATGAAAGACATCGTGATTTCGGAATGCGTCGATCTGCGCACCGGCAAGCGCCACCACCGCGGCGAGGTGTTCCCCTCGGACGACGCGCTGCAGATCGAACGCCTCACCAAGGCCGGCTGCCTGGCGCCGTCGAGCACGGCCCAGGCCAAGGCCGCCCTCGCCGAGCGCGAGGCCGCCGAGGAACTGGCCAGCCGGGCGAACCGCACGGCCGAGCGCCAGCGCCTGGCTGCGGCCGAGGCCACTGCTGCCGAGAGCAGCAAGCTTAATGAGGCGATCGCCGCGCTCGAGCTGCGCCGCACCGAGGCCGAGACCGCAGCGACCGAAGCCGAGGAGCGCCGGCGCCGGGCCGAGGAGGCCGCGACCGCCTCCGCCACGCGTGTTTCGGAAATCGAGACGGCGATCGCCGAATTGGCGAGGCGGCAGGACGAGGCCGACGCGGCGATCGCCGCGGCCACGACCCGCAGGGGCGAGGTCGAGGCCGAGTTGCAGGCGCTCGAGGCCAAACTGGCCGAGGCGACAGAGGAAGCGGCCGTCGCCGCCCGCAAGAAGAAGTCCTGATCGATGCCCTATGTCGTCGTCGTCACGCCGCCTGGCGAGATCCTGCCGCTCGAGGACGTGAAGCTGCATCTTCGCGTCGATCATGCTTTCGAGGATGATCTGATCGGAGGCTTGATCCAGGCGGCCGTGGCGACGCTCGACGGGCCCGATGGCTGGCTCGGCCGCGCACTGGGCGAGCAACGCCTCGAGCTGCGCGGCAACGGCTTTCCTGTCAGTTGCGACGGCTCGATCCAGCTGCCGCTTCAGCCGAGCGTCCTCGTCAGCGTTTCCTATGACGATGTGGCGGGCTCCGCCCAGGTCGTGGACCCCTCCGACTGCAAGTTGCATGGCGCGAGCGTCTATGCCCGCTCGGGTTTCTCCTGGCCCTCGACCGCCAACCGGCCCGACAGCGTGCGGATCCAGTACGATGCCGGCACGAACGACGTGCCCAAGCCAGTCCTGGCCGCGCTCAAGCTGATGATCGGCGACCTCTACCGCTGGCGTGACACGACGGCACCGATCGCCGTGGCGCCGGTGCCGATGTCGACGACGGTCGAGGCGCTGCTGGCGCCGCTTCGGGTCTGGCGCTGATCATGCTGGGAGCCGGGCAGCGCAGTCATCGGGTCCGCTTCGAGCGGCGGGCTCTCGGTCAGAAGTCCGCCAGCGGCAATCTCCTGCAGGCGTGGGCGGCACTGTTTCCGCGCTGGGCCGGCTTCCGGCCGCAATTCGGCGGAGAGCGCCTCGAGCAGGGCCGGATGGACAGCACGATGCGCGGCACGCTGACGGTGTTGGCCTGCCCGGACACGCGCGGCCTCACCGCTGCCGACCGCGTCGTTTTTCTCGCCGGCCCCTATCGCGAGACCATCTGCATCATTCGCTCGATCCTGCCGACGCCGGATGCGTCCGAGATCGAGATGACGATCGAGACTTCAACCGAAAACTGAACCGGCGAGGAGCCCATCATGGCGAACATCACGATCACGGCGGCCAATGTGGTGGCCGACAGCAATGCCACCGTCGAGCGCGGTTCCGCAGGCGAGGCGATCGCGGCCGGCCAGATGGTCTATCTCTCCAGCACCTCGCGCAAATGGATGCTGGCCGATGCGGATTCGGCGACGGCCGAGGCGCGCAAGGCGACCGCGATGGCGCTCAACACCGCCGCGCTCAATCAGCCGCTCGCCGTGCTCCGCGGCGGCGACGTCGCGCTCGGCGCGGTGCTCATCGCCGGGCAGGCCTATTACCTCAGTGACGACGCCGGCATGATCTGCCCGCTCGCCGACGTCACAGGCGGCGATTACATCTGCCTGGTCGGGCTGGCCAAGAGCGCCTCGGTCCTGACGCTCGGTATTTCGTTCCCCAACGTCGCGACCTGATGCCTCGCGTCGCGTTCACGGCGGATTTCGACTGGTATCCGCCGGAGCGTAACGGCCGCTGGTGCCGGGCTTACAAGGCCGGCCATGAACTCCTGGTCACCACGCCCTGTGCCGATGCCGCGATCGCGGCCGGCCGGGCCTACAAGGTCGAGTCCGATGGCGCGAATGGCAAACCGGCAGCGGCTGCTGGACAAGATGGCGGCGATGCCGGCCGCGGTGCGCTCGGCCATCCGCCAGGCGCTCGCCGAAAGCGCCGATGAGATCGTGGCTGCGCAGAAGCGCCTGGTTCCGAAGAAAAGCGGCGCCCTGGAGCGTTCGATCGGCTCGACCTTCGGCACGTATCAAACCGAGAACGCCAATGTTCGCGGCGTCACGGCCGGCACGAAGGGTTCCGATCCAGATCTGACAGTGACGATTCATGCCGGCGACGCCAAGGCGTTTTATGCCGCCATGGTCGAGTTCGGCACAGCGCCGCATATCAATGGCGGCCTGTTCGCCGGGACGCAGCATCCTGGTAGTTCGCCGACGCCGTTCTTTTTCCCGGCCTATCGGGCCAACAGGCGCCGCGTGAAGGCGCGGATCAGCCGGGCCACGACCAAGGCCGTGAAGGCCTTTGCCGCGTCATGAGCGACGCGACGCTGCCGCTGCAGAAGGCGATTGTGGCCATCATCGATGGTGACGCCGCGCTGCGCGCGATGGTCCCGTTCGGCATCCTCGATCCGATTCCTCAGGGCTTTGAAAAGCTCTATCTGCGGCCGACGGGATGGCAGGAGTTGGAGGACGGCGACGATTGCGGCGACGCCGTGCGCATCTCCTTCGAGATCCAGTGCTATGCGCCGCCGCCGGCACGGGACGATCTGGCGACCCTCGCCGGGATGGTGAAACGCCTGTTGCACCGCGCCGCGCCGGCAGTCGAGGGTTTCGCCGAAGTCGAGATCAGCCATCGCGATACGATCTATTTCGACGATGAGGACGGCCAGTCCCGTCGCGCCGTCTGTCGCTTCGAGGCCCTCGCCGACGAGGCGTGAGCCCGGTTCCATCCTGTTCGCAGCCGCCGCCTTCGGGCGGCTTTTTCATGAGGCATCATCATGGCCCAGGCCCAGACTGTCAGGTTCTCGGGACTTCGCGTCCTGCTCGGAAACGGGCTTGATCCTGAGGATTTCGCCGCTCCCTGCGGCCTCACCGAGCGCTCGCTCTCCCTCTCGAAGGAGATGGGCGAGACGAACGTGCCCGATTGCACCGACGAGGATGCTGCGTCCTGGATCGAGCGCGACATCACCTCGAAATCGGCGGAGATCGCCGGCGAGGGCGTGATCGACATCGTCGCCCTCGCGACCTGGCAGGCCTTCTTCGACACCGACACCTCGAAATCGGTGCGCGTCGAGATCTGGCGCGGCACCAAGGTTGGTCACTGGCAGGGCAAATTCCATATGGAAAGCTTCGAGGCCGGCGCGACCAAGGGCGAGCGCGCCACTGTGAGCGTCTCGCTGCAGTCGGACGGCGCCGTCGCATGGACCGCCGCGTGATGGCGGGCGAGAATCGCAACGGCGTCGTCTCCTTCGAATTTGGTGACGGCGAGCATCACTTTCGGCTCGCGTTCGGCGAGTTGGAGGAGCTGCAGGAAAAAACCGGCGTCGGCCCCTTTGTCCTGCTGCAGAGATTGATCAACGGCGAGTGGCGCGTCGGCGACGTGCGTGAAACGCTGCGGGTCGGCCTAATCGGCGCTGGTATGGAGCCACTGGCAGCCTTGGCACTTGTCCGTCGCTACGTCGACGAGCGTTCGGACTGGATCGATAACGCTGTGCGCGCCAGGAGGACCGTGTGGGCTGCTCTCGTCGGCGCGCCGGAGGAGCTGCCGGGAAAAGAAAGCGCGCAGGAGGCCACGACAGAGGCGTCGATCTCCCCGACGGCCGCCTCGCCTTCGGCGCCTGGTACGGAGCCGCAGGAGCCATCGGACTCGCTCTAAACGACCTCAGAGCCCTGACGCTTTGGCAAGCGCAGGAAGTCTTTGATGGTTACGCCCTCGCTCATGGCGCGAAAGAAGGATTGAGCGACCAAGAGGCGGATGACCTTTGGGCGCTGACGCAGCTTGCTACGGCGTAACCTGATCGACGTCACAAGATACCGTCTTGGGTCGCTCGCCGGCTGAAATGATGACAGCCGCGCTGCCATAGCCGGTTTCGCCCGCCCTTAGGTTGCTGACGATTGCCGGAGCGACTTGGAGCGCGACGCCCGCAGCATCAAAGAAAACGCACTTCACGAAGACACGCTGATAGCTCGTCGTCGTGGTGTTGCTGACCTTGAACACCGCTTCGGCGCGCGAGCGTTCCAGCCTGGTGTTCTGAACATCCACGATGAAATCGCCCTTTGCGATCGTCGCGGCGAGAAAGATTTCGAGCATCAAGTTCTCCGGAGGTGTCATGGCGAGCGAAATTGAGAGATTGACCGTATCGCTCGAAGCAAATGTCAAGAAGTTCGAGCGTGAGTTGGCCCGCGCTCGTGGGGTTGCAACCAAGGCGCTCGGCGACGTCGAGCGCGAAGTCGAAACGCGAGAGAAAGCAATCGCCAACGCGTTTGGCGGTATCGCGAAGAAGGCAGTCGCCGCTCTTGCCGCCGGATTTTCGTTGAACGAAATACGAAAGGCGGCCGACGACTACATCAAAATCATGAATACGCTGAAGACGGCGGGGATAAGCGGAAGTCAGCTATCCTCAACCTTCGATCAGCTTTACGCAACGGCGCAGCGCAACGCGGTGCCGCTCGATGCGCTAGCCTCGCTCTATGGCCGTGTGTCCCAAGCACAAACTACGCTTAAAGCATCGTCGACCGAGCTGCTCGGCCTGACGGAGGTAGTCGCCCAATCTCTGCGAGTGTCAGGCACCTCTGCGACTGAGGCGAGCGGATCGCTACTGCAGCTAGCTCAAGCTCTTTCGGGAGGAAAGGTCCAGGCAGAAGAATATAACTCTCTGCTCGATGGCATGTATCCGCTCTTGCAAGCAGCAGCGGCCGGACTGAAGGAGGCGGGTGGGGACGTCGCTAAGCTGACTGGCCTGGTAAAGGACGGCAAGGTCTCATCTGAAGCCTTTTTCAGGGCGATCCAAGCAGGCGCCCCCCTCCTCGAGGAGAAACTCGCTGGTGCAGCGCTAACTACCGAGCAGGCGCTAACCCGCCTAAACAACGAATTTATCAGAGCCGTTGGTGAGTTCGATAGGGCGACCGGGGCCAGCCAGACCCTCGCAGCCGCGATCAATACACTTGCTGGTTCGATCGGTGGCATTGGCCAGTCTGCCGCGGCGGCCGTGAACGGTGTCCAAGCGCTGATCGCAAAGGTTGGCGAGCTGGCCAAAGCAAGCGCGGGAGTGCAGCGTCAACAGGCGTTGGCCTATCAAGAAGAGCGATCAGCCCGCGTGTCTCAGGGTCGCGAAATGGGGCTCGCCAATGCGGGCGGGCGCGACGCCCTGGCGCAGGATAGAGCGGAAGCCAATGCGAAGGCGACCGAGCAGAATCGCAGAGCACTAGCAGACTTTCGCGCGACGGAAGTTGAGTTTGCCAACGCGCTCAAGACAACAGCTCTTCCGCCCAATAGGCCCGCCGGTCTCGGGCGTGGCATCAAGCCCGTGTCCTTGGACGACTTCAAAGTTCCCGGCGAGGAGAAGGGAAGCGGCGGCGGTGGCGGGGGCGGCGGCTCCGACAAGGACAAGGCCACTTCGCTCGAGCGCTACGTCATCAATCTGCAGAAGGCTGGCGAGCTGGCCAAGGCCGACCTTGCCACGGCCGGGCTGTCGAATGTCGAGCGGGAGAAGGCGCGCGCCCTCGTCGAGGCCACCGCCGCGGCGCAAAAGGATTTCGCGGCCGGGCTGCGCGAGACGGCCGAGCTGACCACGGCGGAAAAGGACCGGATCCTGGCGCTCGCCGCCGCGACGGCGCAATGGAAGGAAGAGGCGAAGCGCGTCAAGGATGCGATGGACTTCACCTCCGATCTCGCCAAGGACGCCTTCAAGGGCCTTGTCTCGGATCTGATGGCCGGCAAGTCCGCGGCCGATGCCTTGGCCAATGCGCTGCAGAAGATGGCCTCGAAGCTCGCCGACAAGGCGATCGACGGGCTCTTCGACAGCCTGTTCAAGGCGGGCACCGGCGGCGGCAGCGGCCTGCTCGGCAAGATCTTCGGCTTTGCCGATGGTGGCCGCGTCGCCGGGCCTGGCTCCGGCAAGTCCGATTCCATCCTCGCCCGGCTGTCCAACGGCGAATTCGTCGTGAACGCCAGATCCGCCAGGCAATACGGCCCGCTTCTGGACGCAATCAACAGCGGCAAGACGCCGAAATTCGCCGGCGGCGGCATGGTCGGAGGCGCGCCCTCGATGGCGGGCTTGCGCCCGCCGACGATCCCCAGCTTCGGCGGCGGCCAGCGCGGCAACGGCAACCAGCGGCTGGCCATGACGGTCGACGTGCGTGGCGCCACGGGCAACCAGGAGATCCAGACCATGGTGCGCCAGGGCATCGCGGCCGGCATTCAGGCCTATGACCGGCAACTCGATCGCAGCCTGCCCGGCAAGCTCGCCGTGGCCGATGCGCGCTTCGGCTGATGTCGTATTTCCCCGCGACGATCGAGGCGCTGTTGCGCAAGGAGGTGGTGCGCGCCGCGCGCCTGCTCCATCTCGATTTCCTGACCACGCCGGCCTTCATCTGGGAGGGCGTCGGGCCGCTGATCACGCTCGACGGCCGCAGCTGGTCGGGGCTGGGTGAGTTCATCTCGATTTCGGGCATCGACAGTGCGATCGGCGGCCAGGCGCCGATGGCGAGCCTGTCCCTCTCCGGCGTCAGTCCGGCCGTGGTCGCGGCGACGTTCTCGGCCTCGAGCGAGGTGAAGGACCGGGATGCGGCCGTCTATATGCAGTATTTCGACGAGCAGTGGCAGCCGCTCGATCCGCCCTATGCGCTCTGGCTCGGCATCATGGACACGATGCGCGCCGCCACCTCGGGCCCGGCCCAGCGCACGGTGACGCTGACCGCCGAGACGGTGCTGGTGAACCGGGCGCGCCCCGCCTTCGGCTTCCTCTCCGACACCGACCAGAACGCGCTGTATTCCGGCGACCGCTTCCTCGAGCAGATCTCGGGAATGACCTCGAAGACCGTCGACTGGCCGGTGTTTTGATGTCTGATCCCTCTCAATTCCTGCGCGCCTCGCTCGATCGCGCCTTTGTCTGGGGCGAGAGCGACTGCTTCTGCTGGGTCTGCGACTGGATCGCGCAGGTGCGCGGGGTCGATCCCGCGGCGCCCTGGCGCGGACGCTATCGCGACGAGGCCGGCGCCGCGGCTTTCTATGGCGATGCCGGCTTCACCGCCCTGGTCGAGTGCGCGCTGGCGGCGTCCGGGCTCGTCAGAACGTCCGACCCCCGATCGGGCGATGTCGGTCTCGTGGTCCAGCTTGGAGTGATTCCGACGATGGCGATCCGCACCGGCCTCGGTTGGGCCTGCAAGGCGCCGGTCGGCGTTCGGACCCGGCCGCACATGATGCTGATGGCGTGGAGCGTCTGATGCCGCCCACCATCGCCGCATTCCTCGTCGCCGAACTCGCCTTCAACGTGATTATTGCCGACATCGTCGCCTATGTCTTCGTCACGGCGCTGGTCGTCGGCGTCTCGCTGCTGCTGCAGAAGAAGCCGAAGAGCGAACAGCAGCAGCAGACGGTGAAGCAGTCCAATCCGGTGCGGAGCCGCGCCTATGGCCGCGTCAAGGTCGCCGGCGCCATGGCGCTCTACGAGACATCCGGCACGGCGCTCTATATCGCGCTGGTGCATTGCGAGGGGCCGATCGACGCCTATGAGCAGTTCTGGCTCGCCGACAAGCTCTCGACCCTGACCGGGGCCGGCGGCGACAACGGCACCGCCCCCTGGGGTCCGGCGGTGCATGTCGAGCCGCATCTCGGCGGCACCGCACAGGCGGCCTCGTCGCTGTTGATCTCGGCCTTTCCCGGCAAATGGAGTTCGGCGCATCAGGGCAAGGGCCTGGCCTATTGCGTGATCCGCTTCGCCGGTGCCAATGAGAAGAACTATCCGAAGGTTTATCCCAACGGCCCGCCGGCCTTGCGCGCGGTGATAAGGGCGTCGCTGGTCTACAATGCCGCGACGCTGACGACGGCCTGGTCGGACAACCCCGGCCTGTGCATCCGCGATTTCCTGACGCATCCGCGCGGCTATGGCCTGGATGCGAGCCGCATCGACGAGCCGAGCTTCGGTGCCTTCGCCTCGATGTGCAACCAGGCTGTCGCGCTCAAGGCCGGCGGCAGCGAGGCGCGCTATCGGCTCGGCGGGCTCTACAGTCTCGATCAGGAGCGCCGGGCCGTGCTGCGCGAGATGCTCACGGCCTGCGATGGCGAGATCTTCCTGACGGCTGCCGGCACGATCGCGATCCGGGGCGGGGTCTGGACGGCGCCGACGGTGACGCTGTCGGATCTCGACGGCGATATCCGCGATTACGATCTGCGCGGCGGCAACGGCAAGCTCGCGGCCTATAGCCGGGTCAAGTTCACCTATGTCTCGCCCGATCACGACTATCAGCAGATCGCCGGCGAGGCCTGGGAGGATGCCGCCCTGCAGGCCGAGATCGGCATCGTCGATACCGAGCTGTCGCTCGGCTGGGTGCAGAGTCACAGCCAGGCGCGGCGTCTCTCCAAGATCGCCATCGCCAAGGCCAATCCGCGCTGGGTCGGCACGATCACCACGCCGCTGACCGGCATCCGGGCGCTGGGCGAGCGCGTCATCAGCCTGACCGTGGCGGAGATGGGCATCGTCGCCGAGAGCTGCATCGTGACGCGCTTCGAGATCGCCGGCGACCTGACCGCCTGCACGCTCGAGCTCGCCTCGTTTTCGGCCGCGGCCTATGCCTGGAACGCCGCGATCGAGGAGGGTGACCCGCCGCCGCTGCCGCAGGACATGACCACGGCCTCGGTTCCGCCGCTGCCCGTCAACGTCATGGCGCAACAGGTCAATGGCGGCGTGCTGACCGCGCTGATCACCTCCTTGCCGCTGACCGGTGATCTCGCCGGCTTCGTCCTGATCGCCCGCATCCGCAAGGTCGGCGACACGGCCTGGCTCGATTGCGAGCCCTATGGCGGCGAGGCGGCCTATGCCTGCATGTCGCCGGCGCTGACCGCCGGCTCGGCTTACGAGTTCGAGGCGGCCCATGCCGGCTATGCCGGCGTCAACTCCGGCAATATCGGGCCGTGGTCGGCGACGCAGTCCTTCGTCATCACGGCGGCTGCGCCGGCCAACCTGTTCCCGAATTCGCGCGACCCGTTCAACTGGCCGACGCCCACCGGCGCGGGATCGACGACCGGGCCGCATGCCGATCCCTATGGCGGGACAGTGGCGCGCGGCTTCGTCTTCGGCGCCGGCACGGGCTTCTGGTTCGGCAAGGCGGTGGCAGGTGGCGTTACGGCCGGCCAAACCTATGTCTTCTCCTGCTGGGTCAAGGCGCCTTCGGCGAAGGCCCAGATCACGCTTTGCGGCTTCACCTTCAACGGCACCTCGGCGATCGAGATCGTCGGCAACACGGTGGCGCTGACCGCCCAGTGGCAGCGGCTCTCGGTCAAGATCCCCGTCACGGTTTCGACCTCGGAACTCTGGGTCGGCATCGACAATCGCGCCAGCCTGTTCCCGGGCATGGATTCATCGGCGGGCGAAGTCTGGCTGGCTTACGGCCAGCCCGAGCAGCGCCATCTGATGTCGGCCGAGGCGCCGCTGCCATGAGGACCGCATGACCCTCTACAACTGGCCGGCCTCGCTGAAGCGGCGCTCCGAACTCTGGAAGCTCGACGCGATGAGCCGCTCGGGCGGTGTCTCGCTGTCGGGCCTCGAGCAGATCGTGGCGACGCCGGCTGGGCGCTGGCGCGCGCAGCTCACGATACCGATCCGCCGTCCGGAGCAGATCCGCGACGCGCGCTGGCTGATCACGGCGCTCGATGGCCGGGCCAACGCGGTCCATATCGGCCCCTGCGACGTCAGGCAGATGCCATGGCCGGTCGACGATGACGGCGTCAAGATCGATCCGGCCCGCGTCGTCGTGGACAGCCGCTTCACGGCCGATGTCTTCGGCGCCGGGCTCGGCAGCATGATCGCGGCACGGATCGTCGGGGCGCCGATCGCGGGCGCCACCTCGATCAGGATCCGCCGCTTCGACATCTTCGACAACCGCGGCGTCCGCTTCCGGATGCCGTTCCCGCTCGCCGGGCATTATCTCGGCATCTTCGGCCGGCTCTACATGGTGACCGGCGGCGCCGCGCTCGACGATGACGAGGCGATCTACCAGATCCGTCCGCGCCTGCGGCTCGGGCTGCCGATCGACCGGGCCGTCGTCACCGCGGCGGCCCGCGTGCCGATGCGCCTGGCGTCCGACGACACCGGCGATCTGACGCTCGACCTGGCCCGCTTCGGCACGCTGACCCTCGACCTCGTGGAGGCGCTGGATCCATGAAGAGGACATCATGAGCACGACACCGCCGAACCCGCTGGCGCAGTATAACGGCCTGCGCCTCAACGAGATCTATGTGAAGCGCGGTGCCGACTTCGCCAGCGGCGTCGCCATCACCGGCGATAGCCGCACCGACGCGCTGCACTGGCCGGTGCTGCAGGGCCGTCCGGTGATCAACTGGGGCGTCGGCGGCTCGACGCCCTATTGGCTGCGCGAGCACCTCGAGATCCTGCTCGACAGCTACACCTTCCGGCCCGAGGCGATCATCGTGAACTGCGGCATCAATCTCTGGCCGCTTTATCTCGCCGATCCGCTCGACGACGAATGGGTCGATCGGCAGCAGCATTTCGAGGACATGCTGGCCTATCTCAAGACGCGAATCCGCCGTGTCGGCGCCATGACGATCGTCCCCTTCGCGGCGCAGTTCACGCAGGTGCCGGGCGGCGACGGCCTCGCCGCCGCGCCGCAGATCAACCAGATCAACGCCTCGATCCGGCTGGCCTGCACGGCCCAGGGCGTGCCCTGCCAGGACATCGCGCCGCTCTACACCGATCTGGCGACCGGGGTGACTAAGCCCGGGCTGCTGCTCGACGGCATCCACTACGCCGAGACCCTGAAGACGCTGCTGCGGTCGGACTACGAGGCGCTCGCCGCGACGCTTTTTGCCGCCGATCCGCTCTGAGGACGCATCATGCCGAAAACGATCCCGCATCCGCTCGACCAGTATCTCTCGGTGCGCAATGCCGATATCGTGCTGGCGCGATCGAGCGCCGGCCGCAACAACGTCATGCTGCTCGGCGACGACCATCTCATGGCGCTGGACAACGAGTTCCTTGCCGGGCGCCCGGTGCAGAACTGCGCCTATCTCGCGGTGACGCCCTACTGGCTCACCGTCTATTCCGGCGAGGTGCTGAACGCGCAGCGCTTCCGGCCGGACGCGATGGTCGTGCTGGTCGGCCACCGGCTGATCGACGTCTATCTCGCCAACAACACCGACGCGGAATGGACCGATCGCTCTACCGATCTCGACGGGTTGATGGACTACTGCAAGGCCCGAACGCCCCGCCTGGCCTTCTGCACGATCCCGCCTTTTGGGGCCGGCTTCACCACGACGCCGGCGGTGACCAATGCGGCGGCCTCGGGCGTCATCCTCAACAACGGCACCACCGGGGTCAACGACCTGATCCGGACCAAATGCACCGCCAAGGGCATCCTGCTGGTCGATCTCTGGGCCTCGCTGCTGCAGCCCGGAACCACGGTGGCGCAGGACGGCGTGACGATCGACGGCTTCAATCTCAGCCGGCGCGGCCGCCAGCTCGTCGCCTCGGCCTGCGCCGGCGCCATCATCACCCTGTTCAACCAGAAACCGGATGCCTGAGATCATGACCGACGATCAGGAGGCGCCGCTGTTGGCGTCAGAGACGTTGCGCTTCATCGGCACGGGCCGCGTCGCCCAGCTGCTGCAGGCGCGCAAGGACGGCGACGGGATCTGGTCATACCGGGTTCATTACGAGGGCTTCGGCGCGCTCGACCCGGCCGCACCGCCGGCGGTGCTCGCCGGGCGCGTGACGGAATCGGTCGACGGGCCGGGCTTCTGGTTCCCGGCCGGGAGCTTCGTCGAGGGCCGCGCCGCGCTCGGCCTCGAGGCTGGCGGCTGAGGCCCCACGCACCGTGACCTCCCTTGGGTCACAGATCCCTAGGTCGGGGCGGCGGTAACGGCGTCAGTTTGGCTTTGCGCTTGGCCATCTGGTTGGCCCGCCGAGACTGTTCCCTAGACAAGGACGGCCCGGTAGCCTGATCGGCCTGATCATTCGGTGGCGTCGCAATGTGATTGTGAATCGAAATCGGCGGCGCAGGAGGCACATTGACGATGACTTGCGCAGGCGGCGGCGGATTAAACAAAGTATATATTCCGGCCGCCCCTCCTCCGAAAGCGACGACTTCCTTTGCAATCTTACCCGCAACGATGGCCCCTCGAAGAAACTGTTTCAGTCCGTGCGAAGCGCCAATGCGTTTGATGGCATCAGCGGACTCCTTCGGCAGGTGAGCGGCGATCTCAGACGCTGCCTCAGTTTCTGAAATGGCGTCGGCTTGGACCTTTTGCGCTAATTCCTCGACCTTGGAATAAGCTCCAGGGTTCGTCGCGCGCAGAATTTCGAGGTCGCGACTGACGATATTATTGTAGATATTGATCAGCTGTTTAGTTTGAGGCGCGGCTCTTTCGACCCTAAGCAATCTGTCATCGTCAGGTCTGTTGGAATATTTCCCGACGCCGATGGTCGCGGGCTTTTTGCAACTTGGGCAGGATATCAGGCTCGGCCCCAGCGCCTCGATTGAAGAGCCTCCTACTACGCTAAGGGGAGAGCTGAACATTAAGCCGCAGTGAGGGCAGTGAGCCGGAATATTAGCCATGACCTGAAGGGTTCCGTAGTTGCGGCGTTTCCAGATTTCAGCGCCAATATTTAAAGAACTATCTTAGCTGCCCTAATGTTAGGCCGCAAATAGTCCCGCTTTTTTGCCGGCGTTTTCACACTTGCTCCGTCCGTCGCCGATGGAAGCGATTAGCCCAGCCGCCTTCGGGCGGCTTTTTCATGACCGGAAGGATCCGAAGATGAAACGCCTCGCATTTGCGCTGGCGGCGCTCACCTGCGCCGCGCTGCCAGTTCTGGCCGCCGACAAGATCCAGGACAGGGCCGGCACAGCGTTCAAATGGAAGGATATGGGCGACGGCACCTATGCCGAGCAGCTCTATATCGGTGGCGGCGCAGTGGCCGGCCCGCTTCCGGCGACGATCGCGGCCGGGCAGGCCCGCATCGCGGTCACGGCAACCGCCGTCTGCCTCGCCTCGGCCGCCCTGGTCAACGGCATCGTCGTCAAGGCGCTTGCAGCCAATGCCGGCGCCATCACGATCGGCGGTTCAGGCGTGAATGCGACCGCGGACGGAACCGGCAACGGCTACGTGCTGGCGCCGGGCGAGGCGATGAGCTTCGCGATCCCCAATGCCAACCTCGCCTGCATCAACGGTGCCGCCGGCGACGGCGTCTCCTTCGCCGGAAACTGAGCCCGCCGATCCCTGAATCGCGAGACCGATCATGACCCGCTTTCTTCGGGCGCTTTGCTGCGCC
Organism: Allobosea sp. P2_B12; assembly: GCF_056404835.1. Classification (NCBI taxonomy): domain Bacteria; kingdom Pseudomonadati; phylum Pseudomonadota; class Alphaproteobacteria; order Hyphomicrobiales; family Alloboseaceae; genus Allobosea; species Allobosea sp. P2_B12. Next base: position 102,314 of record NZ_JBFUDG010000004.1, read on the forward strand.
CTCTTCCTGGTTGCCCAACTCGGCGGCACCGTGCATGCGGTGCCGCCGACCGCCACGCCGAGCGCTTCTCCCGGCAGCCTTACCGCGGTCCTTTTGGCGGGCGGGCGCGGCCCGGTCATCTCAGCCGGTTCCGGCAATGCGACCTTTTACGACCTGATCAAGCCGATCGTGCTCCCGCCCGGCACTTTGAGGCCGGGCGCCATGCTCGACTTGGCGATCTTGTTCGACTTCATCTCGTCGAACGCCGGTCGCTCTGTCCAGGTCACGCTGAACAACGTTCTCGTTGGGCAGTCCTACCCGACAGCGGCGGTGTTCAGTCTGAATTCCAGGCTGCAGTTTTGGCCGGCAAACGACCTCTCCGGCCTGATCGTCTATTCGCAGAACCTCAACGACGCCTTGTCGCCTGCCGTGGTCTCTGCATCGCCCTTCGGCACGCGGGCCTCTGTCGGGACGCTCGTCGCTGTCGACGTATCGGGAACGGTCACGATCCGGGTGCAGGCGAAGCCGGTCAACAACGATCAGGTGCGGATCGCTGGCATTAGCCTGACGCAGAGTCGTACTCTTGCTGGCCCCGCCGCGCTGGTCCCGAACAACGCCATCCAGGCATGGGGCGACAGCCTGACCGCGGGCACCGGCGCGACGGCCGCGATCGCCACAGCCGGCGGCTGGCCGACTCAGCTGCGCGTGGCCCAGCCCGGCCGCCCGGTCACCAATTACGGCATCGGTGGGCAGACGTCGCAGCAGATCGTCGACAGGATGGTCGCGGACAAGGTTGCCGGGCGCGGCCCGATCATCGTGGCATGGCTCTGCCGAAACGACGTCGGCGTCGCTGCAAACCTGACGACGACTTGCCTCGCGCAGCATGCCAGGGCCGTGGCCAATCTGGCGCCCGGCGCGGTCTACTTGCCTGCGACGATCATACCGGCCTCGACTGAGACGACAGGCTCCGGAAACCACAACGCGATCCTGGCGGCCAATGCCGCCATCAAGGCTGCCTATCCCAATGCGATCGACCTCTTTGCCGCCCTCGCGACCGAGCCGGATGGGACGGTCGCCGCTGCGAACCGCTTCGATAGCATCCACCTCAACGACACCGGATACGGCATCGTCAAGGACACTGTCGCAGCGAAGCTGACCGCACTCGGCCTGTGACGTTGGTCGAGGCCGGCATCATCTTCCTGGCCTGCCTCGCCGCGTTCCTCGCGCTGGCCGAGCGCGCGCCGTCGATCGACTGACCCCGGAGCATCACGATGAATATTCGCGACGTGCAAGCGGCGCTGCTTTCGCTCGACATCAATCCGGGTCGCGTCGACGGCAAGCCCGGGACGAAGACGACGGCGGCCGTCAAGGCCTTCCAGCTTGCCTATGGCCTGGTCGCGGACGGCATCGCCGGACCGCAGACGAAGATCGCGCTGGCCCGCGCCATCGCTGCGGCCAAGCCCGGACGAGCCGAGCCGGACAAGTCCGCCATGGCGGCGGCGGTGCCGGCGACAATGGACGGCCAGGTTGGCGCCGCGCCGCCGCAGAACGTCGCCAGCCTGCAGCTGCTGGCGACGGCGCGCGCGATCGACGAGATCATCTGGCACTGCACCGCCACGGTCGAGGGCAAGGATTATACGGTCGCGGACATCCGCGCCTGGCACAAGGCGCGCGGCTTCAGCGACATCGGTTACCACTATGTCGTCTACCGCGACGGTCGGATCATGCTCGGCCGGCCTGTCGGCCAGCAGGGCGCCCATTGCGCCGATCACGGCAAGAACAAGGGCACGATCGGCTGCAGCTATGTCGGCGGCGTCGCGGCCGACGGCAAGACGCCGAAGGACACCCGCACGCCGGCGCAGCGCGCCTCGATGCTCTGGCTGACGCAGCAGCTCGCCGCGAAGCATCCCGGCATCAGGCGCGTCACCGGACACAACCAGTACGCCGCCAAGGCCTGCCCGAGCTTCGATGTCCGCAAGGACGCGCTTGGCCGCCTCGGCTGACTTCTCACCCGCAGCGGCCGGGCTCGCCGCTCAACCCTCCGGAGATCCATCATGAAGAAAACCGTCCTCGTGGCGATCGCTTTCGCTGGCCTGCTCGCCGCCTGCCAGACCATCGACGCCCGCATCGCCGAGATCAGCGACCGGCTCGCCGCGCGATGCGTCGAACTCCAGTCCGCCGTCGCGGTGGTCGACCTGGTCGCTCCCGAGAATGTCAGGTCGGCGGTTGGCCAGGGCCGCATCGTCTTCGATCGCTTCTGCGCCAAGCCGCCCCGCACAGCCGCCGAGCTCGCCATGGCCATCGGCGAGATCCTGCAGGCGAAGCAAACGATCGACGCCGCCAAGAAGGGAGCCTGAACCATGGTTCGCCTTTGCACGGTTTTTGTCGCCGCTTGCCTCGCCCTCCTGTCCATCGCGGCCGTCGCCTCGGCGCAGACGCCGTCCACCGGCTCGGCCCTGTTCGAGATCGTCAGGCCCTTCCTCGTCGAGATCGCCAGCGTGATCGTCTCCGGTGCCGTGCTCTGGCTCGTCGGTACGGTGAAGGCGAAGTTCAACATCGAGATCGACGCCCGGCACCGCGACGCGCTGCAGGCGGCTCTCACCAATGCGGCGGGTCTCGTGATCAACCGAGCGGGCGGCATGGCCGGGGCCCTGGCGCTGCCGAGCCGCAACCCGATGATCATCGAGGGCGTCGACTATGTCGTGAAGAGCGTTCCGGACGCGCTCAAGCATTTCGGCATCACGCCCGAGGCAACCAGTGCCGTCCTGGCTGAAAAGCTCGAGGCGAAGATCGGCGTGATGGTGTCGACCGGCGCCGCGGCGCAGGCGTAAGCGAAACTCTGGCCGGAGCCTGCGCCTATGACGGAAGCCCCGAACTATGACCGCCGCCTCGGCAAGGTCGAGTCTGATATTCTGCTGCTCAGTGCGAGCATGGAAAACCTGAGCGGCGATCTCAGGAGCTTCCGAAAAGACTGGGCGGAGAAAGCCGAGGAAGACCGTGCGGCGCATCGATCGGCCCGACTTGGCCCGGCCCAGCTCGTCGGCATGGGGGCCGCGCTGGTGACGATGACGGCGATCCTGCTCGGCGGCCTGATGTATCTGATCAATGCGCAGGTCGGCACGACCCGGGCCGATCTCGCCGCCCGGATCGACTCGGCCAATCAGGGCGCTTCTGGCCAGCTCGCCCAGGTCGGCCTGACCGTGCGTGGGCAGGGCGACAGCGTCACGGCGCTCAACACGGCCCTGCAGCAGCTGCAGCGGGAGCAGGCGCTCGATCGCGTCAAGCTGGGCCTGGTCGAGCAGGCGGCGGCCCTGAACAGCCGATTCATCGATCAGGCCCAGGGCTACGATGCGATGATGGCCCGTCAGGACGAAAAGCTGAGAGCGATGGAGCAGTTCCTTCGCGACCAGGCGGCCCGCCGACCGGGTTCGTGATCCCCAATATTCAGCCCCGCTGATCGGCGGGGCGACCCGGCGCTGACACGCCGTATCGCCGCGGGGCCGCCTTGGCAGAAGGTCCCGCGAAGCCTGACCACGTCCGTGAAGGCAACCCGCCGAGCGCACCGGTGCGCGCTCGAAACGTTGCATGTACCCGGATCGTTCTCAATGCCTGAACCTGACATGCGCACCGTTCATCCGGTGCGTCCGCCCGCCGCCTATATCGGCGGCAAGAAGCAACTCGCCGCCCGCCTGGTCGCGATGATCGCGGGCGTCGAGCATCATACCTATGCCGAGCCCTTCATTGGCATGGGCGGCGTCTTCCTGCGACGCCGGTCAGCGCCGAAGGTCGAGGTCATCAACGACATCTCGGCCGACGTCGCGACGCTCTTTCGCGTCCTGCAGCGCCACTACGTGCCGCTCATGGATCTGTTGCGCTTCCAGTTCACCAGCCGGCGGGAGTTCGAGCGGCTGCTGGCGACGGATCCGGCGACGCTCACCGATCTCGAGCGCGCTGCGCGCTTCTTGTATCTGCAGCGCGTCGCTTTCGGTGGCAAGGTGACCGGCCGGAGCTTCGGCGTTTCGCCGGGGCTGCCCGGGCGATTCGACGTCACGAAACTGGCCTCGATGCTCGCCGATCTGAACGAGCGTCTTGCGGGCGTCATCATCGAGAACTTGCCGTTCGGCGAGTTCATCGGGCGCTACGACGGCGCGGGCGTGCTGTTCTACCTGGACCCGCCCTATGCCGGCGGCGAGGAAGACTACGGGCCGGCCGTGTTCGACCGGGCCAGCTTCGCGCGCCTGGCCGAGCAGCTTGCCGGCATCAAGGCAGGGTTCATCCTGTCGATCAACGACACGCCGGCGATTCGCCGGATCTTCGGCGCCTTCGATATCGAGCCGGTGACGCTGTCCTATACGATTGCGAGCGGAGCGGCGACCGAGGCGCGCGAACTGATCATCACACCGCGATCGCTGGTGATCCGCCCGCCGACGGCGCCGGGGCTATTCGACCGGCAGTGAAAGAGCCCGGCCCCGCTTCGGCGGGGCCGGGCTCTTTTTGCGTTTCGGGTCAGGAGGAGAGGTCGCGGCTCTTTTCCGTTTCAGTTGGGCTTCACGAGGCGCCCGTATCGATCGATCTCCTCGCGGAGACGAGCCACCGCGGCCTCGCCGCGATGGCCCTTGATGCCACGCCCGTCGCGATCGGTCGTGCCGGGCACGCCATCGAGGAAGTCGTTGCGCTTGGCGAGGGGCATCGCGGCCAGATAGGCGATCTCGCACTCGTGCTGCCATTCCCCCGAGGAGAGGCCGACATCCCGGCCAGCGAGATAGGAATAGGTCATGCGCGTGTCGCGGCGGGCAGGCATGGGGCGGTCTCCGAATCGGTCGGAGATTAGCCTGTGGCGGCCGCCGGGTCCTGCTTTGCGTCCCAGCGCTCGACGGCTTCGATCAGCATCTGCAGCCGGGTTTCCTCCGGGGTGTCCTCGGGCGCGCCGCTGAGCTTCTCGATGAGGTTCATGGCTATCTCGCGCTCGTCGGCGGATTTGATCGTGATGTTCGTCATTGTGGCGTCCTCCGCGCCGTTCAACCGTAGCCGCCGCGTTCGGTTCCGGCGCGCTGCCGCGCCCAGCGTTCCTCCTGCGCGCGAGACCAGGCGCAATGCTCGAGGTGCAGCCGCCAGCCTTCATCGCCGATCGCCGGGCGGACGATCTCCCAGGCCGCGCGGAAGGCGATCATCGCCTCTTCACGCGTGGCCGCCGCGCCATCGGTCGGTCTGACGCCGTTCTGGAAGCGGCCGGCATGCAGGTGCATGACCCAATGCCATGAGACCGGCTCGTCGGAACGGCCCCGGTGCTGGACGATGACCCCGATCCCCACATCGTCGCAATAGACCGACCAGCGCAGGTCCGGGTCGTCGTGCGGAAAGTTGAGGGCCTGTCGTCGCAGGCTCAGGCTCACAGCGCCCGGATCTCCTCCTCGAAGGCTTCCGGGATCTCGCCATGCCGCGCCAGCACGGCGAGCGCGCTGACCTCGCCGGTCTCGTCATCGGCGGTGACGTGGATGACGGCCAGCCCCTCCGCAGTGCGGCCGAGGCGCTCGCCGTCGCGAAGGGCGTGATGCTTGGTCTTGGCCAGCACGCGCTGCCCCGGAACCAGGCGCTTGCGATGCGTCTTGAACGGCTGGAGGAAGAACGTCTCGACGCTGGCCATGGCTTGACTCCCGAACCTGTTTGTTCTGATTTCGTTCTCATAGCCGAGGACCGAAATCATGTCACCAGCCGGGCCGCCTCGGCCGAACGAAAACACGTCGCTGCGCGACTATCCCTATGTCGTGATCCGCTTCCGCTGCCATGTCTGCGAGCGCGGCGGCGATGCGCGGCTGGCGACGCTCTCGGCGAAGTACGGCTCGCAGGCGCTGATCGGCTATCTGCTGCAGCTCTTCGTCGCCCGCTGCCCTTGGGACCCGCACAATCCCGCCCGCAAGCCGCAGAAATACGGCATGCGTTGCGGCGGCTATATGCCGGACCTACGCTCGGGCCGCCCGCCCGACCTGCCGCCCTCCATGACTGGCCTGACCTTGATCGAGGGCGGCAAGCCGGACATGCTCCCGGCCGAGCCGGCGCCGATCGAGCGCCGGCGCAGGGTGGGCGAAGCCGATGTGTAACCTCTACAGCCTGACCAAGGGCCAGGCCGCGATCGTGGCGATGGCGCGGGCCATGCGCGACACCGCCGGCAACCTGCCGCCCATGCCCGGTATCTTCCCGGACTATCGGGCTCCGATCGTCCGCAACACACCCGGCGGCCGCGAGCTAGCCATGGTGCGCTGGGGCATGCCGTCGTCGAAACAGGCGATCTTCCAGGCGGCGACGAAGCGGGCCGACAAGCTGCGGGCGAAGAACAAGCCAGTGGAATTCGACGAGCTGCTGCGGATGGAGCCGGACGGCGGGACGACAAATGTCCGCAACACCGCCAGCGCGCATTGGAAGCGCTGGCTCGGCGTCGAGAGTCGCTGCGTCGTGCCGCTGACCAGCTTCAGCGAGTTCGACCATGGGTCAAAGCAGGACGTCTGGTTCGCGCTCTCGCCGGATCGGCCGCTGACCTTCTTCGCCGGCATCTGGACGCCGCAATGGACCGGCGTGCGCAAGATCAAGACCGGCATGGAGACGACGGACCTGTTCGCCTTCCTGACGACCGAGCCTAATCGGGAAGTCGGTGCGATCCATCCCAAGGCGATGCCGGTGATCCTGACGGAGCCGGAAGAGATCGAGACCTGGCTGACGGCGCCTTGGGAGCAGGCGAAGGCGCTGCAGCGGCCCTTGCCGGATGGGGCGCTGGTCGAGGTGGCCCGCGGTGTGAAGAAGGACGGCGAAATCAGCGCGCCAGCTTGATCACCACCACGATCAGGACGACCGCGGCGATCAGCAGGATCGGCTTCAGCAGGAACCACCGGCGCCGGCGGCGTTGCCCGTACAGCTCCGGGTCGGGCAGGTGAGGGTTGATGCGCATCCACGCCGCAATTCGATGCCGGGTTTCGGAATCCCATTGGTCCACCGGAAAGTGGGAAAGTCACCCTCCGCAAGCCTCATGAAACGACATAGCGGTTCGATTTCCCACCGACAGCTATGTCATTGATGTCCGCCAGTTGATGTTCCCCGGCCAGGGGCACCATTCGGTTCGACTGCGAGCGTATTCGCTAGCGCATCAGGCCCGCCGCTCTCAACGCATCCTCGATGATTTTGGCCGGACCCGACTTCGCCGGTTTCGTGCCGTCCGGTCGTAGGCCACTGTTCTGATGCCGCATCGCGGCAGCCGTCGCCGCTTCGGTCGTGAGATTGTCCTGCGCGGCAGCCGCGACTGGCTCGGCAAGCTGCCAGAACGCCGCGATATGGCGGGTCGATGAGATGCCTGCGTTCAGCATGAAGGCGCCGGGCATGCCGATGCCGTCTCCGGTGTCGAGCGGCGTGCCATGACCCATGCCGGCGATCGCGAAGGTCTCGATCCTGGCCACGCCCGCCGCGTCGCGCCAGATGCGCTTCGTGTGACCGGCGACAGTGGCCGTTTCGCTCGGTGCCGGCGCAAGCCCGTGGACGCCGCGCCATTGCGACAGGATCGCCTCGCTATTCGCGGGCACGACAGTGTGATCCTGCGTGCCATGCCAGACCGAGAGCGTCGGCCAGGGCCCCGCATGACCGGACGCGTCGCGAACGGCGCTCTGCAAGGCCGCCTCTCGCGGCAGGCTCTGGCCGCGCATGCGTTCGAGCGCCTCCGGGACCGTCGATGCGCAGCCGAAGGGCAGTCCCGCGATGATCGCGCCGCCGGCGAATATCTCGGGATAGGTCGCAAGCATCGCCGCCGCCATCGCGCCGCCGGCCGACAGGCCGGTGATGAAGACCCGGCGGCGATCGAGCGCGTGGGTCTCGATCATGCGGCCGACCATCTGCGCGATCGACATCGCCTCGCCGGCCTCGCGGCGGATATCGCCCGGCGCGAACCAGTTGAAGCAGAGATTGGGATTATTCGCCCGCTGCTGCTCCGGATACAGCAGCGCAAAGCCATGGCGGTCGGCGAGCTGCGACCAGCCCGAGCCATGGTCGTAATCGGCCGCATTCTGGGTGCAGCCATGCAGTACCACCACCAGCGGAGCGCCCGGCGCCAGACCATCGGGCAGATGATAATAGGCCTTGAGCGCTCCCGGATTGGATCCGAACCCGGCCAGTTCGCGCAGGCGGGATGGCCGGGCGGCGGGCCGGCCCATGCCCCTGGCAGCACTCAGGCGGGCGATCGTCTCGGAGAGGCTGGGCATGATGCACTCCTGCGCCGGCCGGCCCGGAATGGCGCCAGCACGCTTCAGGAACGCAGCCATAGCGGCTTTTGTTGCAATGCAACATGGTCATCAAATCGGGTGACGAGTGTTTCGCCAGCATTGCCTTGCCGCGCCTCCATGATCGACAGTAGGCCTTGGTCTTCGGGCCGCCCGATATTGCCATCCTCGAGGCCACCTTGCGCATCCTGCTGATCAATCCCAACACGACGGCGGAGGTGACCGCCCTGATGGAGCGGGTGTTGGCGCCGCATCTGCCTGCGGGCGTGAGCCTCGTACCGGTCACCGGCCGTTTCGGGGCGCGCTATATCGCCAGTCGCAGCGCTGCGGCGATCGCCGGCCACGCCGCGCTCGAAGCCTATGCCGAGCATGGCGGAGATTGCGACGCGGTCTATCTCGCCTGCTTCGGCGATCCCGGCCTGTTGGCGCTGAAGGAACTCGCGGATGTGCCGGTCATCGGCATGGCCGAGGCCAGTTGCCTTGCGGCCTCAGTGCTGACGGAGCGCTTCGCGATCGTCACCGGCGGCGAGCGCTGGGCGCCGATGCTGCGCGAATTCGTCACCATGCTGGGGCTGGGCGACCGGCTCGCGGCGATCGAGACCGTGACGCCCACCGGCGCCGACATCGCGCGCGATCCCGACAATGCCATCGCGCTGCTGGCGCAGGCCTGCCGGATGACGATGGAGCGTGACGGCGCTGGCGCCGTCATCCTCGGCGGGGCCGGCCTTGCGGGGCTTGCAGGCCGCATCCAGCCGCATCTCGACGTGCCCGTGATCTGCTCGGTCGAGGCAGGGATGCAGGCGGTGCTGGCCGCACTGCACCACCGGCCTGTGAAGCCAGCGACCGGCGATCTCGCCTTGCCGGCCCCGATCGCCAGCACCGGCCTTTCCGACAGCCTCGCCGAACGGCTCGCCCGCCCCTGAGCGGGCGGCGTTCAGCCCTTCTTCGCGAGCGATATGCCGTTCTGCGACGCCACCCAGTCCGACAGCATCGGCACGTAATCATCGCCCTTGCCGGCGGCCACGGCCGTCGCGAAGCTGTTCTTCACCGCATTGCCGATCGGGTTGGGGACACCAGCCGCATTGGCGACGCTTTCGAGATAGCGCACATCCTTCAGCCCGTTGACCAGTGTGAACTTGTGGGCGTCGCGGTCACGCTCCAACACATACTGCATGAAGGTCTGGTAGAAGCCGCAATCCATCCGGCTGCCGCGCAGCACGCTGTCGAAGGTCTCAGGCGTGATGCCGATCTTCGAGGCCAGCGCCAGCGCCTCGGAATAGATCGCCGCATAGCCCATCGAGAGGAAGTTGTTGAGCAGCTTCATCTTGTGGCCGTCGCCGACCGGGCCGAGATGCACGACCTTCTGGGCCCAGGCCTCGATCGCCGGCTTGATCCGGGCGAAGACCTCAGGCGTCGTGCCGACCATGGCGGACAACTGCCCGAGCGCGGCCTGCGCCGGCGTGCCGCCGAGCGGAGCGTCGGCCAGATGCAGCCCCTTGGCCTCCAGCTCCCCCGCGATCCGGACCGTGACCGTGGGGTCGGAGGTCGAGCAGTCGACCACGACCGTGCCGGGCTTGGCGCCGGCGATAATGCCGTCGGGACCGTTGACCACCGCCTCGACCTGGGCCGAGCCGGTCACGCAGAGGAAGATGACCGTCGCGTTCTGCGCCAGTTCCTTTGGCGTCTTGGCCTCCTTCGCGCCGGCCGCAACCAGCTCCTCGACCGGCTTGCGGTTGCGGTGGCCCATCACCGTCAGCGAGAAGCCCTTGTTGAGCAGGCTCTGCGCCATGCCCTGGCCCATCAGGCCGACGCCGATGAAGCCAACGGATTCTTTGGTTGCGGTCATGTTCAATTTCTCCTGTTTATATGAGAATGACGTGTCGATGTGACGGAACGCCCGACCGGGAGCTGGTCGCCAGATCATGTGTCCGCCTCCGGAGAAGAGCGTCATGACCAGCAGCGGCCCCCTCGGTGCCGGCTCTCCCGTCAAGCCACCGAAAGCCGCCCCGGGCGGCCGGGCGCGCGTGACGCTGCAGATCATCGCCGACCGACTCACCGTCTCGACCGCGACCGTCTCGCTGGCGTTGCGGGGCTCCCCGCTGGTGGCGGAGGCGACGCGAGCCCGCGTCCAGCAGATGGCCCGCGAGATGGGCTACAGCTACAATCGCAGCGCCGCCTCGCTCCGCACCGACCGCACCAACATCCTCGGCGTTGGCTTCCACGACATCACCAACCCGTATTTCGCCGAACTCCTCGCCGCGATCGAGGAGACCACGACGGCCAATGGCCGCTCGATCCTGCTCGGCACCTATGGCGAGGACCTCGCCCGGCAAGACCGGGTGCTGGGCACGCTCAAGGAATACCGGCCCGACGGCATGATCCTGTGCGCCGCGGGCGGCAGCACGCAGGAAACCTTTGCGCATCTGATCGCGGCCGGCGTTCCGATCGTCCAGCTCTCCCGCGAGGTCACGGACACCCTCGATTTCGTCGGCTCCGACGACCGCCACGGCACCATCCTGGCGATGGAGCATCTGATCGGGCTCGGCCACCGCCGCATCGCCTTCATCTGCCAGAACCAGCGCATCTCGACCGGCGCGAACCGTTATCGCGGCTATTGCGAAGTCCTGACCCGCTACGGGATCGCGGTCGATCCGAGCCTCGTCTATCCCGGTCACGGCACGCGCGAGAACGGCTCGAAGGGTATCCAGGCCGTGCTCGATGCATCCGATCCGCCCACCGCGGCTGTCTGCATGAACGATCTCTCGGCTTTTGGGGCGATGCTGGGTTTGCGCCATCGCGGGCGCGAGGCCGGCATCGATTTCTCGATCGTCGGCTGCGACGATGTCCAGGAAGCAGCGCAGTGGTATCCGGCCCTGACGACGATCCGCAATTTCCAGGACGAAATGGGGCGCACATCGGCCGAGTTCCTGATCAGCCGCATTGCCGAGCCGGACGCCCCGCCCCGCCGCCTGCTGCTCAAGCCGGAGCTTGTCGTCCGGGGCACGACTACGCCGCTGCGGAGCTGAGGCGTAAGACCGCGTTTCAGGCATCGTTCGCGGGCTTGGCGTTGAGGGCGCGATAGGCACGCACCACCTGCGAATCGTCACGGCCGCCATGGCCGAGCCCGGACGACGCCAGGAACATCTGGTGAGCGGCAGCCGCCAGCGGCAGCGCGGTCTTGGCGGCCCGCCCGGCATCCAGGACGATGCCGAGATCCTTGACGAAGATGTCGACCGCGCTCGCCACCGCCGGGTCCGGCTCATGCATGCGCGGGCCGCGATCCCTGAGCATCCAGGACGAGGCGGCCGAACCGCCCATGATCTCGAACAGAAGCTTGCCGTCGATGCCGGCCTTCTCGGCCAGCGACAAGGCCTCGGCCGCGACCGCGATGTGAACGCCGCAGAGCAACTGGTTGACCGTCTTCACGGTCGCCCCCTGGCCGGGGGTCTGGCCGACATGGAAGACCTTGTCGCCGAGCGCCTCCAGCACCGGTCGCGCCCGGTCGAAGCTTAGTTGGGGCGCGCCGACCATGATCGTCAGGGTCGCGCCCCGCGCGCCCACGACCCCGCCGGAGACCGGCGCGTCGACGAGATGGCGCCCGCTCTTCGCCACCTCGGCGGCGATGGCCTCGACCTCGCCCGGCGGGCAGGTCGCCATCAGGATCACCAGCGCGCCGGGCGCCAGGGCGTCGAGCGCCTTCGCTTCGAACAGCACCGAGCGGGCCTGCGCCGCATTGACCACCATCAGCACCAGAACCTCGGCGCCCTCGGCCGCAGCCTTCGCACTGTCGGCGCCATGTCCGCCGGCCGCAATCAGCGCCTCGCGCGCGCTCGCGCGCATGTCGAAGCCGGTGACGCGGAACTGCTGCTTGACCAGGTTCTCGGCCATCGGCGCGCCCATGGCGCCGAGGCCGACGAAGGCGATGGACGTGGGTTGGGTCGGCATCTCGCTGGCTTTCCAAGCTCCGCCGTCATCCCGGCCGAAGCGCAGTGGAGAGCCGGGATCCATTCCGGAACGGATCAGGAATAGATCCCGGATCGGCGCGGCTACGCCGCTGGTCCGGGATGACGGCGCATGTATCGAAACGGTTGGCGCAGATCTGGCAGACCTTACTCCTTCACCGCCCCCGTCATTGCCGACACATAATGCTCGACGAAGAAGGCGTAGAGGATGACCAGCGGCAGCGAACCCGCGAGCGCACCCGCCATCAGCGAACCCCAGCGATAGATGTCGCCATCGACGAACTCGTTCACGATCGCCACCGGCACCGTCTTGTTTTGCGTCGAGGACAGGAAGGTCAGCGCGTAGATGAACTCGTTCCAGCAGAGGGTGAAGGAGAAGATGAAGGCCGAGATCAGGCCCGGCACCGCCAACGGCAGGATGATCTTGATCAGGATCTGCGCCCGCGTCGCGCCGTCGATCAGCGCGCATTCCTCGAGTTCATAGGGAATCGTCTTGAAATACCCCATCAACAGCCAGGTCGAGAACGGGATCAGGATGGTCGGATAGACCAGGATCAGCGCCAGCGGCGTGTCGAAAAGGCCGACCTTGTAGATCACCGTCGCCAGCGGGATGAACAGGATCGAAGGCGGCACCAGATAAGCCAGGAAGATCAGCGCACCGACCGTGACCGCGCCCTTGAAGCGCAGGCGCACGATCGCATAGGCGGCGAGCACGCTGGCGACCAGCGAGATGAAGGTGGCGCAGGTCGCGATGAACATCGTGTTCCAGAGCCAGCGCGGATAGTCGCTCTCGAACAGCAATTTGTGGATGTGCTTGAAAGTCGGTTCCCAGGTCCAGAACGGACTGACCTTGTCCATCTCGATGAGCTGATGGTCGGGTTTCACCGCCGTCAGTGCCATCCAGTAGAACGGAAACAGCAGGACGATCAGGATCAGGATCAGCGGAATATAGGTCGTGACGACGCGCCGGGGCAGCGTCTCCAGGTAGCCCATGCCCTCGCTATGGTCGGGCGCCGCATTGCTGCCGATAGTGGCCTGACGGCCGGCGCTGTCCTGGATTGCACCAACGTTACTCATTGCTGCCGCCCTGCTGCCATTTGCGTGTCTGGAGCCCGTACCAGGCGATACCGATCGCCGCGAGCAGGAAGGGGATCATCGCCGTCGAGATCGCCGCGCCCTCGCCGAGCTGCCCGGCAATGATGGCGCGCTGATAGGACAGCGTCGCCATCAGATGGGTCGCATTGACCGGGCCGCCGCGCGTCAGCGCCCAGATCAGCTGGAAGTCGGTGAAGGTGAACAGCACCGAGAAGGTCATCACCACCGCGATGATAGGCGTCAGCAGCGGATAGGTGATGTGCCGGAAGCGCTGCCAGGGCGTCGCGCCGTCGAGCGTCGCCGCCTCGTAGAGCGAGGGCGAAACCGTCTGCAGCCCGGCCAGAAGCGTGATCGCGATGAACGGCACGCCGCGCCAGACATTGGCGAAGATCGTCGACCAGCGAGCGTTCCAGACGTCGCCGAGGAAGTTGATGTTGTGGTCGATCCAGCCGAGCTGGCGCAGCGACCAGGAGATGATCGAGAACTGCGCGTCGTAGATCCACCAGAAGGCGATCGCAGACAGCACGGTCGGCACGATGAACGGGATCAGCACGAGGGCGCGGATCATCGCCTTGAACGGCAGGTGCTTGTTGAGCAGCAGCGCCAGATAGAGTCCGATCACGAACTTCGCGGCGCTGGCGACGGTCGTGTAGAGTAGCGTGTTGAACACCGAGGTCCAGAACACGCTGTCCTCGGCCAACCACTCATAGTTCTCGAGCCCGACGAAGACGCCGTCCCGCCCGATCTTGGTGTCAGTGAAGGACAGCCAGACGCCCAGCCCCAGCGGGTAGGCCAGGAACAGGATCAGGATGCCCATGGCGGGCACCATGTACCAGAAGCCGAGCCAGTTAGGGCTCACCTTCAGTTTCTGCCAGGCCGTGCGCTCGCTTCTGGCTTGTGTCAGGCGGGCCGGCATCTCGACTGCGGAATTGGCCATCGCGGGTCCGGTGTCATGCGTGAGAACGCTCCGGCCGCAGGGCCGGACGGGTGATGTCGTGTCGCCAGAAAGATGCGAATGGCGGCCCGCCAAGGCGGACCGCCCGTCATTTAAGTCGCGGCTCAGCGATAGATGCGCTTCGCCTGCCGCTCGGCGCCGGCCATGGCGCCCTTGATGTCCTCGCGACCCGTGACGTAGTTCGCGAACATGTCGACAACCACGAAGTCGGCGATGGCCGCCGCCGCGTTCTCGCCCAGCGTGCCCAGACCCGCCGGGGTCAGCGTGCGCTTGGCAATGTCGCCGAACGGGGTCGTCTTCGGATCGGCGGTCCAGACCGGGTTCTTGTCGTATTCGCCGAGGAAATGCGACAGATAGCCCTGCGCCGCGCCGATCCACGGATTGTATTGCGGCGCGTCCAGCATGAAGGCGATGAACGCCTTGCAGGCATTGGGAACCTTCGTGAACTGGAAAGCCAGCATCGTGAAGGGCAGGTGCAGTTCAGTCGGCTTGCCGACGGGGCCGATCGGCATATAGGCATGGTTCATGTCGGCCGCCATCTCGGGCTTTTCTTTCTTGGCCGCGACATAGACCGAGATGCCGTTGACGGTGGCGTGCAGTTCGCCGGCCAGGAAGGCCTTGTTGTTCGAGGAATCATTCCACGAGGCCGTGCCGGGGATGAAGGTGTCGTAGAGCGCCTTGCTGTATTCCAGCGCCTTCGCCGTTTCCGGCGAGTTGATGATGACCTTGTTGTTCTTGTCGACGAGGTTGCCGCCATGGCTCCAGAGCATCCAGTGGATCCAGGTATTGGCGTCGCCCGAGGCGTGGCCGAAGGCCATGCCGGCCGGCGTGTTGTTGGCCTTCAGCGCCTTGCACAGCTCGAGGAAGCCGGCGGTGTCCTTGGGGAACTCCTTGAATCCGGCCTTGTTCATCGAGGAGATACGATAGTTCATCAGCGCGCCGCTGGCGGCGATCGGAATGCCGATCCACTTGCCGCCAAGCTTGCCGTAGAGCTCCGCCGACGGAGCCCAGCCGCCATGCTTCTCGCCGAGATATTTCGAGACATCGGAGAGATCCATGCACTTCTGCGGGAACAGATGCGGCAGCGAATACAGGCCCCAGACCAGATCGAGACCCTGGCCGGTGTTGGCCACGACCGATGCCTTCGGCTGCAGGTCATCATAGGATTCGTTGGTGACGTTGACCTTGGCGCCGGTCGCGGCCTCGAAGGCGGCGACGAGTTGCATGAACGCGACGTCTTCGGCTTCGACGAAGCGCTTCCAGCGCATCAGGTTGATCTTGGCGTTGGGCTCGACCTTGAAGGGCGAGGCCTGGGCCCAGGCCTTGGCATAGGCGAGCAGGTTCGTGCTGCCGCCTAGCCCGAGAGCGGCACCGCCCTTGATCAGTGATCTGCGATTCAGGTCCATCTTAATCCTCCCTGGGGATTCTGGTTTCGTCGGCTCTTGCACGGCCGTCTTGAACCGGACTGTCCGGTTTTCGGTTTCGAGGCCCATCCCGTCCGGGGGATGGCGCGGGCCTCGTCATCTGTCGCTCTCGTCTCCCCGGCGATCCGATCCCCCGCGGCAAAAGCGCGGCATCGGCGTTCAGGGACGCTTCGCCTCAATCGATCCGCTTGCCGGTGGCCGCGTCGAACAGATGCGTCACATTGGTATCGGGCGTGATCGTGATCGTTTCGCCCGGCTTGGCGGTGATGCGCTCGCGGAACACGCAGGTCAGCGTCTGACCGCCGCAGCGGGCCACGACCTGCGTCTCTGAGCCCATCGGCTCGACGACGACGACCTCGGCCTTGAGCCCGTTCGCATCGAGCTGGATATGCTCCGGCCGGATGCCGAACACGGCGGCCCTGCCGTTGGAATCGGCCGGGTGCGCGCCGATCGGCCAGACGACGCCGCCTTCGGTCTCGAAGCCGGCCGCGGTGATCGTACCCTTCAGCAGATTCATCGAGGGCGAGCCGATGAAGGCCGCCACGAACAGATTGGCCGGCCGGTCGTAGAGTTCGAGCGGCGCGCCCATCTGCTCGACGATACCGTCATGCATCACGACGATCTTGTCGGCCATGGTCATGGCCTCGATCTGGTCGTGGGTGACATAGACCGTCGTGGTCTTGAGGCGCTGGTGCAGCTCCTTGATCTCGGTGCGCATCTGCACGCGCAGCTTGGCGTCGAGGTTCGAGAGCGGCTCGTCGAACAGGAAGACCTGCGGATCGCGCACGATCGCACGGCCCATGGCGACGCGCTGGCGCTGGCCGCCGGAGAGCTGGCGCGGATAGCGGTCGAGCAGCTTGTCGAGGCCGAGGATGCCGGCGGCCTTGCCGACGCGCTCGTCGATCTCGGCCTTGGGCGCCTTCCGCAGCTTCATCGAGAAGGCCATGTTGTCGGCGACCGTCATATGCGGATAGAGCGCATAGTTCTGGAACACCATCGCGATGTCGCGTTCCTTCGGTGGCACGTCGTTGACGACGCGCGGGCCGATCCGGATCTCGCCGCCGGAGATGTTCTCGAGGCCGGCAATCATGCGCAGCAGCGTCGATTTCCCGCAGCCCGACGGCCCGACCAGGATGACGAACTCGCCGTCGTCGATGTCGATGTCGACACCGTGAATGACCTGCGTCGCGCCATAGGCCTTGCGCACGTCGGCAATCTGGACTGAGGCCATGTGGGCCCTCTCCTAATCTTCGTTTCCCATGGACCCGGTGGTCCGCCGCTTCAGGCAGAGTCCGGATCGCATCGTGTATTGGTCTGTTGCGACCGATCGATGAAGCTTTGCCGACAACAAGCACCGCGCCTCAGTGGAGAGCGCCGCGCCTTGCGTCGGATTTCATCTGCGATAAAGTCATACGATATAGACAGGCGTGTCAAGCGCCGGAGACACAGCGGAACGCCGGCTTCACCGGCACCTGCCGCAAAGGGAGAGGCGCCAGACGATGCGGGTGCGCGACTATTCGCGACCGACGACCCTCAATCCCGACCGTCTCTTCGGCCAGGTCGCCCAGAAGCTCGCGGTCGCCATCATCACAGGCGCGGTCAAGGCCGGCGAGCTGCTCCCCAACGAGGACGACCTGCGCTCCGACATCTCGGTCTCGCGCACCGCCTATCGCGAGGCCGTCAAGGTTCTGACCGCCAAGGGGTTGGTCGAAGCCAGGCCCAAGAGCGGCACGCGGGCAGCCCCTCGCGACAGCTGGAATCTGCTCGATCCCGATGTCCTGTCATGGCACTTCGAGGCCGACCCGAATGAGAAATTCATCCGCGATCTCTTCGAGTTGCGCCGTTTCGCCGAGCCCGCGGCGGCCAGGCTCGCAGCGCAGCGCCGCACGCCGGCCGACATCGCCCGGATCGAAGCGGCCTATCGCGGGATGTCCGACAACGCGCCCTATGCCGACACGACGATCCGCGCCGATCTCGCCTTCCACGAGGCGGTCTTCACCGCCTCCCACAATGCCGCCCTGCAATGCCTGGCGAGCGCAGTCGCCGCCACCGTGCAATGGTCCCTGCTGCTCAAATCGGTCGACGGCCGCGACGTCTTCATCGCCTCGCTGGTCGATCACGAACGCGTGCTGGACGCGATCATCCAGCGCGACGGTGACCTCGCATCGACCCGGATGACGGCTTTGGTAATCGACAGCCTGAACACCACGCTTGCCTTCCTGACGCCCGGCGCCTCGGCAACGATCCACAAAACCGCGTGATTAAGTCATACTATATATGCGCCATCAGCGCTTTTCCGGCGGCGCGTGGCGTGGTGGGATGCCTGGCGATCGATCGCGGCGGGCCGGCGGCTTTCGTCGAGCCGCCATATCCGACATCTAATCGATTCATATTCGTCGAATCAAGCCGTCAGACCATCACCCGAAGCCTATGGAAACGCTCGCCATGACCCGGCCCAACGCCACTGAAATCCTGATGACCGGCCCTCTGATCGCCTATGCGGCCGACCAGCTGAAGGCCAACTTCACCGTCCACGAACTCTGGAAGGCCGAGGACAAGGCAGCCCTCCTTCGCGAGGTCTCCGGACGCGTGCGCGGCATCGCTGGCGGCGGCCATATCCGTATCGACGGCGCGCTGTTCGATGCGCTGCCGAAGCTCGAGATGATCGCGAATTTCGGCGTCGGCTACGACAATGTCGATGCGGCGGAGGCCGGCCGTCGCGGCCTCGTCGTCTCCAACACGCCCGACGTGCTCACCGACGAGGTCGCGGACCTCGCCATCGGCCTGCTGATCGCCACGGTCCGGCAGCTGCCGCAGGTCGATCGCTATCTGCGCGAGGGCAAGTGGCTGAAGGCGCCCTATCCGCTGACCACCTCGCTGCGCAAGCGCACGGTCGGCATCGTCGGCCTCGGCCGCATCGGCAAGGCCGTGGCGCACCGGGTCGAGGCCTTCGGCCTGCCGATTTCCTATCATGGGCGCTCGCGCCAGGCCGACGTGCCCTATCGCTACTATCCCTCGCTGGTCGAGATGGCCCAGGATGTCGACACGCTGATCTCGGTCGCGCCGGGCGGCGCCTCGACCCATCACATCATCAATGCCGAGGTTCTGAAGGCGCTCGGCCCCAACGGCGTGGTGATCAACGTCGGCCGCGGCACGGTGATCGACGAGAAGGCGCTGGTCGAGGCGCTGCAGAACAAGACCATCCTCTCGGCCGGCCTCGACGTCTTCGAGGACGAGCCGCGCGTGCCGGCAGAACTCATCGCGATCGAGCATGCCGTGCTGCTGCCCCATGTCGGCTCGGCCTCGGTCCACACCCGCGAGCAGATGGGCCAGCTCGTCGTCGACAACCTTTTGTCCTGGTTCGACGGCAAGGGCCCGCTGACGCCGGTGGCCGAGACGCCGTGGAAGAAAGCCTGAGCGCCTTGCGCGGCGCGACGCTGCACCGGTCCCTGCTGCTTGCGGGGAGCATCGTGCTCGTCGCTCACGCGGCAGCATCGGCGCAGACCGCGCCCATCCCGCGCGGCGCCGACAAGGCGCCGCCGGCGATTGCCCCGCTGCTCGGCGCCTGGGATCTCGAGCAGATCGGCGCCTCGCGCAAATGCACGATCACGCTGGGAGCGGAGGACGCGGCGCATGGCCGCCAGTTGCGCTTCCCCGCGACCTGCCGCCGCGCCTTGCCGGTGCTCGACGGCATCGCCTCCTGGAATGTCGGACCAGATGGAGCGCCGCGCCTCAACGACGCACTCGGCAAGGCGGTCATCGCCTTCCGCGAGAACGGCGATGCCGGCCTTCAGGGCAAGGGACCCGACGGCAAGGACTACGGGCTCGATCCGAAGGCCCATCCACGTGCCGCCCGCCGCCCGGCCGTCAGTCGGGCGGAAGCCGCAGCCACGGCTGCCCAGCGCCCGACTGTCGTCGACCAGGCCAGCGCACCCTCGCCTGCAAGCCTGCCCGGCCGCTACGCCGTGATGCGTCAGCCCAATCGCGAGACCTGCCGCGTCGTCCTGGGGCCGGCTCCTGCCGGCGTGCAAGCCCGCGCCCCTGCTGCCTTCGAGGGCCATTGCCAGGATACGGGGCTGACAATCTTCGACCCCGTCGGCTGGCGCTATGAGGCGGGCCGGCTCGCCCTCCTCGCGCGCAAAGGCCACAGCGTCGAACTCGTCTTCGAGAGCGGCCAGTGGCGCAAGGACCCCGCGGTCGGCGCGCCGCTGCTGCTGCGCAAGCTCCAACCCTAAGGCCGACGCCTTGCATCCGCCATGGTCGGGCCCACCGCTGCGCTTTCTGTCTGGCGATTTCGCGCGGTCGTTCCTAGATGCGATAAGCCCCCTGGGGCAGCGTTCAAAGAGGATTGCCTGATGTTCAACGCCAAATCCCTTCTCGATGCCCTCGTCAGCGCCGGCACACAGGCTGGCAAGCCCGGCGGCCAGGGCCAGACCGGTGGGCTCGGCTCGCTTCTGGGCGGCCTGGCCGAACAGGTGCAGCGCGGCGGCGGCATTGGCGGGCTTGCGGGCATGGCGGGCCAGATCCTGACGCAGGCGACGCAAGGGGTCGGCGACGCCGCGCGCCAGACCGGCGTCCAGCAGAAGGCCGGCGATGCGTTGACCCAGGTCACCGGTGGGCGCTCGGCGCAGGACGTGCTGGCCCAGGCCAAGGCGATGTTCGACAAGAACCCGGCCATGGCGACGGCTGTGCTGGGCGGTCTCGGCGCGCTCGTCTTCGGCTCGTCCACCGGCCGCGCCGTCGTCGGCTCCGCCGCCCGGCTTGGCGGCATGGCCCTGATCGGCGGCCTCGCCTACAAAGCCTATCAGAACTATCAGTTCGGCAAGCCGATGCTCGATGTCGACAGCCCCGAGATCCTCCCCGCACCCGCCGGCACCGGCTTCGAGCCGGAAGCCGCCAGCGAGGCGACGGCGCTCATCTTCATCCGCGCCATGATCGCCGCCGCCGCCGCGGACGGCGCAATCGACGCGGACGAGCGCACCGCCATTCTGGGTGGCCTGCGCGAGGCCGGCTTCGACCCGGAGGCGAATGAATGGCTCGCCAGGGAGATGGCCAACCCGGCTTCGGTCGAGACCCTGGTGGAGGGGGCCGAAAGCCCCGAACTCGCGGCGCAAATCTACACGGCAGCGCGGATCGCCATCAATCCCGATACCGCCAAGGAGCGGGATTTCCTTGCCGGCCTCGCAGGCTCGCTCGGCCTCGATGCCGAACTGGTCGCCAATATCGACGCCGCCGCGAGTTCGGCGAAGGTCTGACGCGCCGGCTTCCCTGAGCCACTACCCACCCCTGTCGACATCGACGCCCTGCCGCTCCCAGCGGCGGGGCGTTCTTGTAAGCGCGCCGTCGCAGGCGCGGTTTGCAGATTGGCAATAGAGAGGAGGTTTCAGCCGGCTGTTAATCATGGCTGCGGAATGAGCGCGCCATGCGCCCGATATCCACCCGGGTTTAGGATTTATCGGCGAGGAAGACAGGAGCCACAACGGCTTGCTGTCTTGAAGCGCTCGTCGGGACCTTGTCATCGACCGGCCGGACGCAATAACGGCGCAAGGGAAGAAGAGACAGGGACATGCCTTTATTCGCGATGATCAGGGCGATGCGGCCGCATCACTGGCTCAAGAACGGGCTGGTTTTCATTCCGATCCTGCTCAACCATGACGTCTTCGACATCTCCGCCATCCATCATGGCATCGTTGCCTTCGTCGCCTTCAGCCTGATGGCGTCGTCGATCTATCTCCTCAACGACATCGTCGATGTCGAGGCCGACCGGCGCCACCCGACCAAGTGCAAACGTCCGCTGGCAGCGGGCGAGATCACGGAGCGACAGGCCTATACCGCCGTGCCGCTGCTGCTGGCGGCCGCCTTCACATTGTCCTGGCTGCTGCCCCAGCCGCGTCTCTTCGTGCTGGCACTCGGCGCCTATCTCGTCCTGGCGCTGGCCTATCTGTTCGTGCTGAAGCGCAAGCTGCTGGTCGATGTGCTCGGGCTGGCCGCCCTGCATACGCTGCGCATCCTTGCCGGCAATGCCGCCGCCGCGATCCCGATCTCGTCCTGGCTGCTCGCCTTCTCGATGTTCCTGTTCCTGAGCCTGGCGCTGGTGAAGCGCTATGCCGAGCTTCGCCTCACCCAGGACCAGTCCGGCCTGAAGAAGGCGGGGCGCGGCTACCACGCCGAGGACATCGAGGCCTTGTCCCAGCTCGGCATGGCCTCGGGCTGCACCTGCGCG
Organism: Allobosea sp. P2_B12; assembly: GCF_056404835.1. NCBI lineage: Bacteria > Pseudomonadati > Pseudomonadota > Alphaproteobacteria > Hyphomicrobiales > Alloboseaceae > Allobosea > Allobosea sp. P2_B12. Next base: position 124,207 of record NZ_JBFUDG010000004.1, read on the forward strand.
CTGATCATGGCGCTCTATGTCGACAGCGCCGCGGTCAAGGAACTCTACCGTCATCCCGAGCTGATCTGGCTGGTCTGCCCGATCATCCTCTACCAGATGGCCCGGATCTGGTTCCTGGCGCGGCGTGGCCAGATGCCCGACGACCCCCTGATTTTCATGATCCGCGACTGGCGCAGCCAGGTCACCGGAGCAAGCGTCGTCCTGATCATGATCGCGGCGACATTGCTGCCGTGAGTTCCCTCGAGCTTGACATACGCTCCTGGGGCGGCCTGACCGCGCGCGGCAGCGAAAGCGTCGCGCCGCAGGCCTGGCTGGCGGAGCCGGCGCCGCAACGGGGGCCCGTCCTCGCCTATGGCAATGGCCGCTCCTATGGCGATTCCTGCCTGAACGATGGCGGCCGTCTGATCCTGGGACGCCACCTCGATCGCATCCTCGCTTTCGACCGGGAGAGCGGGCTTGTCACCTGCGAGGCGGGCGTCCTGCTCGACGATCTGCTCAAGCTGGTCGTGCCCGCCGGCTGGTTTCCGCCGGCGACGCCGGGAACCTGCTTCGTCACGATCGGCGGCGCGCTCGCCAACGACGTCCACGGCAAGAACCATCATCGTGCCGGCACCTTCGGCCGCCATGTCCGCGCCTTCGAACTCGCCCGTTCGGACGGCCAGGTTCTGACCTGCGCCCCCGACATGAACGGCGCGCTTTTCGCCGCCACCATCGGCGGCATGGGCCTGACCGGCCTGGTCACGCAGGTGACGCTCCAGCTGATGCCGGTGGCCTCGGCGCAGATGCTGCAGGAAACCATCCATTTCGACGGCCTCGACCGCTTCTTCGCCATCGCCTCCAAATCCGACGCGACCCATGACTACACCGTCGCCTGGATCGACGCGCTCGCGTCGGGCGCGAATTTCGGACGCGGCGTGTTCTTCCGCGCCAACCATGCGCCGGCCTCGCATCGGCCGCCGAGCCGCCCGCGCCGCAGCCTGTCCTTTCCGTTGACGCCGCCCGTCCCGCTGATCAACGGCCTGACGCTGCGCGCCTTCAACCTGCTCTACCGCGCGATGCAGCCGCGCTCGCCCGAGCCGCGGCGCATCGCCTATCGCCCGTTCTTCTATCCGCTCGACCGGCTCCGCAACTGGAACCGCGCCTATGGGCCAAACGGCCTGCGCCAGTTCCAATGCGCAATTCCGATGGCCCACGCGCGCGATGCCGTGGAGGCGATGCTGCGGCGGACGCTGGCCTCCGGCGAGGCCTCCTTCCTGACCGTGCTCAAGCTGTTTGGCGACGTCCCCTCGCCCGGGATGATGTCCTTTCCGCTGGCGGGCGCGACCTTGACCCTCGACTTTCCCTATCGCGGCGCGCGCACCGACACGCTGCTCGCCGAACTCGATGCCATCACGATCGCCGCCGGCGGCCGCGTAAACCCCTACAAGGACGCCCGCATGTCGCCGGCAACCTTCGAGGCTTCGTTCCCGCACTGGCGCGATTTCGCGGCGCATATCGATCCGGGATTTTCGTCGAGCTTCTGGCGTCGCGTCACCGCCGGCTGACGTCGTTCCGAAGCCATCCTTCCCCCGAGCCCTCATCCTGAGGAGCGCTCCGTAGGAGTGCGTCTCGAAGGATGCTTCAGTGGTCTCGGAGCCTGCTGGAGCATCCTTCGAGACGGCCGCTGACGCGGCCTCCTCAGGATGAGGGCTGTGAGGGGTCCACAAAAAATCTTCGCATCGCCTTGAACCTTTCCGCCGCCCGCTGCGACCAACGGTCATGCAGGGCGAATGGTTCGCTCCAAAGACATTCTGGGAGATCAAGACGATGACCCGCTTCAAGACAATCGCGACCGCCACCCTTGCCGCTCTCACGCTCGCCACCACGCTGGCTGCCACCTCCGTCGAAGCGCGTCCGCGCTACTGGGGCCATCGCGGTTACGGCTATGGCGCCGGCGCCGGCATCGTCGGGGCTCTCGCGGTCGGCGGTCTGATCGCTGCCTCCGCCTCCCGCCCGGCCTATGGCGGCTACTATTATGGCGGCCGCAGCTGCGAGATGGTCGAGCGCATCAATCGCTACGGCGAGGTCGTCGGCTACCGCCGCGTCTGCGGCTACTACTGAGCGGCCCGCGTCTCTGGGGGGCCAGGAACCCCGCAGGGCCGCACGCCCCGGAAGAGCTTGCAGACCCATCGATCACAGAACGGCTCTCCGGTCATCCGGGGAGCCGCTTCTCATTCCACAACCCTCCAAAGAAAAAGGGCCGGCGAACCGGCCCTTTCCAGAACGTCTTGCAGCTGCCTCAGCCCTTCGCGACCGCGACCTTGCGCAGGTAATCCGTCACGATGCGGGTGATGCCGCGCGAGAGCAGATCGTCGAAGGCATTGATGAAGGTGTCGCAATCCTCGCGGGTCGCGATCAGCGGCGGCTCCAGCCGGATGACGTTGCGGTTGTATTCCGTGAAGGCAACGAGCACGTCGTATTCCTTCAGCAGCAGCGCCCCGACGAAGCCGCAGAGCGAGCCCTTGAGCTTGTCGTCGAGCAGCGCGACCATGTGCTTCAGGCCGAACGGCATCGTTTCGCTGATGTCGTTGAACTCGACGCCGATCATCAGCCCGCGACCGCGGATTTCCTTGAGCAGGCTCGGATGCTTGAGGCGCAGTTCGTTCAGCCGCGCGATCAGGTAGTCGCCCTGGCGCTGGGCGTTGCCCATGAGGTCTTCCTCATAGAGCACGTTCAGCCCCTCGATCGCCGAGATGCAGGCCTCACCCATGCCACCAAAGGTCGCCTGGGCATGGATCAGCGCGGCCTTCGGCTTGCCATAGGCCTTCATGTAGATCTCGCGCCGCGCGATCATCGCGCCCACGGCAGCCTTGGAGCCGCCGAGCGCCTTGGCCAGAGCCGTCACGTCCGGCACCACGCCGTCACGCTCGAAGGCGAAGAACTGGCCGGTGCGCCCGAGCCCGCACTGCACTTCGTCGGCGACCCAGAGCACGCCATGCTTGTCGCAAAGCGCCCGCAATTCACGCCAGAATCCCATGGGCGCCTCGACGATGCCGCCGCCGCCCTGGATCGTCTCCATCACGACGATGCCGATCGCCGGATCGCTTTCCAACGCCTGCCGCACCGCCTCGATGTCGCCGAACGGCACCTTGACCCGGTTCTCGACCAGCTTGAACTGCGACTGATAGAGCGTCGAATCCGTGACCGAGAGCACGCCCTTGGTCTTGCCGTGGAACGAGTTCGCGGCATGCAGAATCTTCGACTTGCCGGGACCCTGCGCCTGCTCGGCGACCTTCAGCGCCGCTTCCATCGCCTCCGACCCGGTCGAGCCGAGGAAGACCATGTCGAGATCGCCGGGCGAGATCGCTGCCAGGTTGGCCGCCAGCGCCGAGGCGTATTGCGACATGAACGCCATGCAGATCTCATGGCGGTTCTCGTCCTGGAATTTCTGGCGTGCCGCGACGATGCGCGGATGGTTGTGGCCGAAGGCGACCGAGCAGAACCCGCCGAAGAAGTCGAGGATCTTGCGGCCGTCCTTGGTGATGTAGTGCATGCCCTGCGCCCGATCGACGAGGATCTTGTCGAAGCCGAGCAGCTTGAGGAAATGCACCTGGCCCGGATTGATATGGCTGGTGAAGAGCTCCTTCACCGTCTGCACGTCGAGATTCTTGGCGTCCTCGACGCTATAGAGCTTCGGACGGGCCGGTGCGGTCATCGCGGCATCCTCGGTCTTGAAAGCGGGCATGCTCATGCGGCGACACTCCGGGGCGCTTGCTGGGAGGGCGCTTTGGCCCGGCGATATTCGGTATAGGCGGCGAGCAGCATGTCCTCGTCGCGATGCTTCGGCGTCCAGCCGAGTTCGCGCTTGGCCTTGCTGGTGTCGAGAATGCAGATCTCGTCGGCGATCATGTACTGCTCGGGGTCCATGATCGGCATGTTGATGGCGTCGAGCGCGTTCAGCGTCAGCTTGACCAGCGACGCGGGCGTCGGCAGCAGGATCGACTTCGAGCCGGCATGCCTGATCAGATCGCCCAGCAGCTTCCTGACCGGTGGCGGATCGTCGGAGCCGAGGTTGTAGGCCGAATTCGGGAAACCCGCTTTCCAGGCAGCGATGCAGGCGCTGGCGCAGTCGAACACCGAGATGAACTGGTAGGGGTTCTTGCCCGAACCGATCATCGGCACCGGCAGGTTCATGTCGATCAGCTTGAACAGCTTCACCAGGATGCCCAGCCGCCCCGGCCCGATGATCAGGCGCGGCCGGAAGATCGGGATCTGGAAGCCTTTGTCGCGATAGGTCTGTGCGAGCGTCTCCGTCGCGAGCTTGCTCTCGCCATATTCGCCGAGCGGCCGGGCCGGATGATCCTCATCCTGCGGCACGGTGACCGAATGGCCGTAGATCATGTCGGTGGTGAAGTGCACGAGCTTGTTGGCGCCCGCCTTCTCCATCCAGCTCAGGATGTTCTGCGTGCCGTGATAGTTGACCGGCCAGAAGAAATCGTGCCGCTCCGCACGTGTTACGATCGGCGACAGCATCTTGGCCGAGAGGTTGTAGACGAGGTCGTCCTTGTCGAGCGGGATGCCGACAACGCTGGCCGCATCGGTCACGTCGATGGTGTGGAACGGCACCTTGGCATAATGGGCGTGGCCGCTCTTGACGATGTCGGCGACCAGTACTTCCTCGCCCATGGCGAGAAGGTCGGCCGCCAGATGCGAGCCGACGAAGCCGTCACCGCCGATGATGATGTGTTTCACGAGCGGTCTCTCCGGCTCAGCGGGGCAGGGACTTAATGGGGCAAACGCGGCCGCTGGTCGCGCGCCGGCACGGGAATGGGAACGAGTGCGGGCCTGGGCTCGAGCAGGGCGCCGAGACGCAGGAACAAACGAACGAGCAGATCCATGATGTCCCTCAGCTTTGTGCGATGAAGATGGTGCCGAGCACGATGAAGCCGATGCCCGCGATCCGGGCCGTACTCATGTCCTCGTTGAAGACGAAATAGGCGTAGGCCGCGACCACGACATAGGCGAGGCTCAGGAAGGGGTAGGCGTAGGAGATCTGAACCTTCGAGAGCACGATCAGATGCGAGGCCATGCTGATCACGAAGGTGCACAGGCCCGCGAAGACGAACGGGTTGAAGACGACGCGGAACACGGTCCAGACCAGCCCGTCACCGGCGACGTCGAGCGCACCCACGCCGGTCATACCGCGCTTCAGCATCAGCTGCGCCGCGGCATTGGTCAGCACCGTGAACAGGATCAGGGGAAGATAGGCATTCATCGGCGCTTGAGCTTTTCCGCAAATCTTCGACAGACGTGTCGTAGGCCTTTGGATGACACCGAAAATACTTCAAATGCGTTGCGCCGTGGGTCTTACCTCGGCGTAACGTTAAGACGATCCTGACGGGATCGCAGAAACCGCAGGGCAATCGGAAGATCTGTGAAACCCGCTGCGTGAGCCCGGTCCTGACCTGGCGACTTGGTCCGCCCTTTGCACGGGGCTTGCTGAGCGGATCGACGCCCAGCGAGGAGACCACATCATGAAGCGCGAAGAGCTCACCGAGAAGATCCTCGACATCAAGCGCGAGAAGGGCTGGAGCTGGAAGCACATCACCGACGAGATCGGTGGCATGTCCGAGGTGCTGATCGTCGGCGCCCTGCTCGGCCAGATGAAGCTGGTCAAGCCACTGGCAGAAAAGGCACAGGCGCTGTTCGGGCTGACCGAGAACGAGAGGCGCATGCTCAACGAGGTGCCCTATCGCGGCACCGGCACGCCGATGCCGCCGACCGACCCGCTGATCTACCGCTTCTACGAGATGGTGATGGTCAACGGACCCGCCTGGAAGGCGCTGATCGAGGAGGAGTTCGGCGACGGCATCATGTCGGCGATCGACTTCAACATCGAGTTCGAGCGCGAGCCGAACCCGAAGGGCGATCGCGTCAAGATCGGCATGTCCGGCAAGTTCCTGCCCTACAAATACTATGGCAACGAGCAGGGCATTCCCGATTACGGCTTCAAGGAGGTCTGAGGCGCACCCTCAGGCCCCCTTCGCCAGCTCCTCCTCCTTCGCCAGCGTCCTCTGCAAGGCGGGGCGCGTCAGCATGCGCTCCATATAGGCCTCGAACACCGGTCGGCGCGGCAGCACCTTGATCAGGTTCATGCCGTAGTGGATGGCGGTGCCGATCTGCGTGTCGGCCGCCGTGAAGCGCTCGCCGGCGGCATGGCCGCGCGCCAGCCGCTTCTCCAGATGCGCGACCGCATCGTCGAGCGAGCCGAAGGAGACACTGCTCGGCTTGTAGGACAGACCGAGCGCCCTGGTCGCGATGACGGGATCGAGTACGGCGTCGGCATAGACCAGCGCGGTCAGATAGGCCGCCCGGTCCGGCGAACCGATGGCCGGCGCCAGCCCGGCACGCGGGAAGGCGTCGCCGAGATAAAGCGAGATCGCGGCCCGCTCCGTGACGATGACGCCGTCATGGACGATGGCCGGCACCTTCTTGTGCGGCTGGATCGCGCGATAGGATTCGGGCGCCCCATCCTCCTGACGGATATCGACCAGCTGCATGTCATAGGGTTCGCCGAGTTCCTCGAGCAGCCACAGCATGCTGAAGGACCGTGACTGCGGAGCATGGTAGAAGGTCAGCATGGGTGTCTCCATCGCAGAACCGGCGGTGCATCGGGCGGTAAGCGCAATCTGAACCGCTCTGCCCGTCCAAACGTGTCAGCTGTCGCAAGGTTTCCGCCATGCCATTGCCCAACCGCGTCGCCCCTGACGGCAGCCTCTTCGCCGACCCGGCGCGCGGCCTGCTCTTCGGCAATCGCGGCGGCCGCTTCCATGATCCCGAGACGCAGAACCTGCCGCGCCGAACATATGTAAGCCGGCAATGGATCTGCTGCGTGCTCGCCTTCAAAGGCCGCCGCCGGCAAGTCTGGGGTCATGGCTACACCGAGTTGTTCTTCTGCGACGAGGTCACGGCGCTGGCCGCCGGCCACCGCCCCTGCATGGAATGCCGGCGCAGCGACGCGCTGGCCTATCGCGCCGCGATGATGCGCGGGGTCGGATTGGCCGCCACGCCCTCCTTCCCGGAAATCGACCGCCGCCTCGATGCCGAGCGGCGCGACGGACGCCATGCGCGGGTCCACCTCCTGCCCGTGACGGATCTTCCCGATGGCAGCATGATCCTGCGCGAGGATGGTCCGGGCTTCATCGCGCTCAGGGGCGGACAGGCGCTGCTCTGGTCGCCGGCAGGTTATGTCGCGCGCGCGGAGCGTCCCCTCGGCATGACAAGGGTGCTGACGCCGCCCTCGACGCTGGCGGCTCTCGCCTGCGGCTACCGCCCGCTCTGGCATCCCAGCGCCTGACAAGCACGGACGCATCTCGCGCTGGTCCCGTCAGGAACCTTTTCGGCCGGCGCCGCGTTGCCACGGCACTCTTTGTCACATGCCGAAAAATGGGGTGCACCAATGCGTTCGATTGCTCTCTGGCTTCTGGGCGTTCCGATCCCGATCATCATTCTGCTTTGGTTCTTCATGCGCTGAGCCTTCCCTTTCTCAGCATCGTCGACATGGCCGGGCTTGTCCCGGCCATGTTCGTTTTGGCGCACTGCGCTGCCGACACGGGCTGACAGCAAAGGCGGTCAAGAACCTGCCATCGCACGACAGCGCATCGCAGGATTGCGCGTGTCTGCCATCGCAACGTCGCGGGAACTGCCCTATATGCCGCCCATGTCTCAGACCACGCCCCCTCAGATCACGACCTCTCAAGGCACGACCTCTCAAGGCACGACCTCGCCGATCATTTCGGTGTCCGGCCTCACCAAGACCTATGCCTCGGGCTTCCAGGCACTGAAGTCGGTCGATCTCGACATCCGCAAGGGGGAGATCTTCGCGCTGCTCGGCCCAAACGGCGCCGGCAAGACCACGCTGATCAGCATCATCTGCGGGCTGGTCAATCCGACGACCGGCACGGTGCGGGCCGACGGCCACGACATCGTCACCGATTACCGCGCCGCCCGCGCCGCGATCGGGCTGGTGCCGCAGGAACTCACCACCGACGCCTTCGAGACGGTGCGGGCCACCGTCGGCTTCAGCCGCGGCCTCTTCGGCAAGCGCAAGGACCCAGCACTGGTCGAGCAGGTGCTCAAGGACCTCTCGCTCTGGGACAAGCGCGACAGCCAGATCCGCACGCTCTCGGGCGGCATGAAACGCCGCGTCATGATCGCCAAGGCGCTGGCGCATGAGCCGCGCATCCTCTTCTTGGACGAGCCGACCGCCGGCGTCGATGTCGAGCTGCGGCAGGACATGTGGCAGATGGTGCGCCGCCTGCGCGACAACGGCGTCACCATCATCCTGACCACGCATTACATCGAGGAGGCCGAGGAGATGGCCGACCGGGTCGGCGTGATCAGCAAGGGCGAGATCATCCTGGTCGAGGACAAGGTCGAGCTGATGCGCAAGCTCGGCCGCAAGCAGCTCACGCTGAGCCTGCAGGCGCCCCTGGCAGAGCTTCCTCCCGCCCTCTCGACCTTCGATCTGGCACTGGCAACCGGTGGCGAGGAACTCGTCTACACCTACGACACCAAGGCTGAGCGCACCGGCATCACCACCTTGCTTCAGGCCCTTAGCGAGGCCGGCATCCGCTTCAGCGACCTGCGCACGAGCCAGAGTTCGCTTGAGGACATCTTCGTCAGCCTGGTGAGGGATCGCTCATGAAAACGCTCGATACGAGCCCGCCCGGCATCAACTGGCCGGCGATCGCGGCGATCTACCGCTTCGAGATGGCCCGCACACTGCGCACGCCGTTGCAGAGCGTGGTCTCGCCGGTACTCTCGACCTCGCTCTACTTCGTCGTCTTCGGCGCGGCCATCGGCTCGCGCATGCAGGCGATCGACGATGTTCAGTACGGCGCCTTCATCGTGCCGGGCCTGATCATGCTGACGCTGCTGACCCAGAGCATCGCCAATGCCTCCTTCGCGATCTATTTCCCGAAATTCACCGGCACGATCTACGAATTGCTCTCCGCGCCCGTCGCCTGGTGGGAGGTGGTGATCGGCTATGTCGGCGCGGCCGCGACCAAATCGATCGTGCTCGGCCTGATCATCCTGCTGACGGCGACCTTCTTCGTGCCGCTGCGGATCGAGCATCCCGGCTTCATGCTGATGTTCCTGGTGCTGACGGCCATCACATTCAGCCTGTTCGGCTTCATCATCGGCATCTGGGCCGACGGCTTCGAGAAGCTGCAGGTCATCCCGCTGCTGGTGGTGACGCCGCTCGCCTTCCTCGGCGGCTCGTTCTACTCGATCGAGATGTTGCCGCCGCTATGGCGCACGGTCGCGCTGTTCAACCCGGTCGTCTACCTGATCAGCGGCTTCCGCTGGAGCTTCTTCGGCAAGGCCGATGTCGGCGTCGCCGTCAGCCTCGGCATGACGCTGGTCTTCCTCGCCGGCTGCATCGCCGCCGTCGCCTGGATCTTCCGGACCGGCTACAGACTCAAGAACTGAGGCTCTAGGCCGCCTTCATATCGGCGAAAAAGGTCCCCACTGCGGCGCGCAGCACCTGAGCCTCGCGCGCCAGGTTCTCGGCGGTCGACAGGGCCTGGTTCGCCGACTGCATCGCCGCCCGCGATGTCGAGGTCACATCCTCCATCTGCTGCGCGACGCTGGCTGTGCCGAAGGCGGTCGACTGGGCGCCGCTGGCGATCTCGGAGGTCGCCACCATCTGCTGGGCGGTCGCGCCTGCGATGGCGACCGTGTGCTGGGCGACGTTGCCCATGACGCTGGCGATCGTCTCGATCGCCACCACGGCCGCTTGCGTCTCGCTCTCGAAGGCGGCGATCCGGTCCGCGATCTCGTCGGTCGCCTGGGCTGTCCGGCTCGCCAGCAGCTTGACCTCGCTAGCGACCACGGCGAAGCCGCGCCCGGCCTCGCCCGCACGCGCGGCCTCGATCGTCGCATTGAGCGCGAGCAGGTTGGTCTGCGCCGCGATGTCGCGGATGAGGCCGACGACCTTGGCAATTCGGCTCGCTGCTTCCGAGAGATTGGCGACGTTGCCGCTGGCTCGAATCGCATCGCTTGCAGCGGTCCTGACGACGCTGTCGGTCTCCCCGATTCGTTCCGCGATGTCAGCGATCGATTCAGACAGCTCCTCCGAGGCGGCGGCAATGGCGCGGACATTGTCGGAGGCGTCGAGAGCCGCTCCGCGCGCCTCGCTCGCCTGGGACGTCGCGGTCGTCGCGACCCCGCTCAGGCTGCGCGCCGTCTGCTCCATCTCGCTTGCGCTGGCGCGAACCGTTTGGAGGACGGAATCGATCCTGTCGTTGAAATCGGCGATCAACCGCTCTCGCCTGGCCTGGCGTTGCGCCCGGGCCGACTCGGCTGCGCCTTTGTCGGCTTCGAGCGCCTCGCGCGCCCGCGCATTGTCCCGGAAGACCTCCACCGACCGCGCCATGTCGCCGATTTCGTCGGAACGCGTAGCAGCGGCGATCATGTCCACGGCTTCGCCCTGCGCAAGGCGGCGCATGGTGTTCGAGAGCTGGCGCAGCGGCTTCAGCACGCGTCGATGCACGATCAGGAGCGTGATCGCGAGGCCGATGGTCATCGTGGCGAGGCCGCCGACGAGCTGCTGGCGAGCGCTGGCCTGCTGGAGCTTGTCCAGGCGACCGTCGATGACATGACTGCCCACGTCGTTGCTCGCGGCGATCTGTTTCAGCGATTCACCGAGAGCCCGGCGGTTGTTGCGATTCGTCTCGTTGTTGCCCTGCTCGGCAGCGGCTTGCGGCCCGACTTCGCGCGCCAGGCGCACGGTTTCCCGGCGGAAGCGAATGAAGTCCTCGACCTGTTCCGCCATCGCCGTGAAGGCCGCAGTCTCATCGGCAGGGACCAGCGGCCGCCAGATTTCGAGGATTTCGCGCACATCCGCCAGGTCGTCCATCAGTCTCCTGGCGAACCCCTCCGTCTCGGCGGGGTCGCGGCTCATATAGATGCCGCGCGCCTCCATCACCACCGCGTTGACGGTGCCATTCAGCCGCTCCGCCATCAGGACGCGCCGTGAGGCCGACTGCATCTCGTCGGTCATCGCCGCGTAGCGGCCGAGCGTTTCGACGCCGATGAGAATCGTGAAGACCGCAGCGAGCGCCAGGAACGCCACGCTGGCAAAGATCTGGCTGGAAATCCTGCGCAGGGCGGCCATCGCTGGAAGCTGTCTTTCGCTCGTAAGGCCGGCGCGCAAGGCAACCTGCAAGCGGCAAGATGAACGAGAATGATTAATCCGCCGTAATTGCCGGGCATTCCGGCAGGCTGATTGACTTCGCCGGCCTCATCCTGTTCTCACAACCGCCATGACCTCCCACACCGACATGACCGACAGCCAGACCCTCGACGCGTCCGCGGCGACCGCCGCCCCGCATGCGCGCCGCCGCACCTTCGCGATCATCTCGCATCCCGACGCCGGCAAGACCACGCTGACCGAGAAGCTGCTCTATTTCGGCGGCGCGATTCAGCTCGCCGGCGAAGTGCGCGCCAAGGCCGGCCGCCGCCAGACCTCGTCCGACTGGATGAAGATCGAGCGCCAGCGCGGCATCTCGGTCGTCACCTCCGTGATGACCTTCGAATATGGCGGCCACGTCTTCAACCTGTTGGACACGCCGGGCCACGAGGACTTCTCCGAGGACACCTACCGCACCCTGACGGCGGTCGATTCGGCCGTGATGGTGATCGACGCGGCCAAAGGCATCGAGGCGCGCACCAAGAAGCTCTTCGAGGTCTGCCGGCTCAGAGACATCCCCATCGTCACCTTCATCAACAAGGTCGACCGCGAGACCCGCGACCTGTTCGACCTGATCAACGAGATCGAAACGACGCTGGCGCTCGACGTCGCGCCGATGACCTGGCCGGTCGGGCGCGGGCGCGAATTCGTCGGCACCTATGATCTCCGCGCCAATACCTTCCGCCGCAACCAGAAGGGCGACGAGAGCGCGCAGGATCTCGCCGTCTCCGGCCCCGATGACAAGCTCTTCGACGAACTTCTCCCCCATGGCGCGGCCGAGACCTGGCGCGAGGAGGTCTTCCTCGCCGCCGAGGGGCTGAAGCCCTTCGACCTGCAATCCTTCCGCGAGGGTCATCTGACGCCGCTCTATTTCGGCGCGGCCTTGCGCGACTACGGCGTGCGCGACCTGATCGATGCGCTGGGCGCCCTCGCGCCCAGTCCGCGCGCCCAGACCGCCGACAAGCGCACGATCGAGGCCGGCGAGCCGAAGATGACCGGCTTCGTCTTCAAGATCCAGGCGAACATGGACCCCAACCACCGCGACCGCATCGCCTTCATGCGCGTCTGCTCGGGCAAGCTTTCGCGCGGCATGAAGGCCAAGCTGGTGCGCACCGGCAAGCCGATGCCGCTGAACGCGCCGCAGTTCTTCTTCGCCCGCGACCGCTCGATCGCCGAGGAAGCCTTTGCCGGCGACATCGTCGGCCTGCCCAACCACGGCACGCTTCGCATCGGCGATACGCTGACAGAGGGCGAGGACGTCGTCTTCAAGGGCGTGCCGAGCTTCGCGCCGGAAATCCTGCGCCGCGTCAAATTGAAGGACGCGATGAAGGCCAAGAAACTGCGCGAGGCGCTGCAGCAGATGGCCGAGGAAGGCGTCGTCCAGATCTTCCTGCCCCATGACGGCGCGCCCGCCATCGTCGGCGTCGTCGGCGCACTGCAGCTCGACGTGCTCAAGGAGCGCATGGACGTCGAATATTCGCTCCCCGTCGATTTCGAGCCCTGCCAGTTCTCGATCGCGCGCTGGGTCTCGAGCGACGACAAGCTCGCCTTGCAGAAATTCGTCGGGCTCAAACCCTCATCGATGGCCGACGACCTCGACGGCGACCCGGTCTTCATGGCCTCCAGCCAGTTTACGCTAAAATACGACGCCGAGCGCGCACCGGAGGTCACCTTCTCCGACATCAAGGACTACCAGAAGGTCGCCAAGGCCTGAGCGGGGCGATTCGACTGTGACGTGAATGGCACAGGTCGGCCCCGGCTCCGTCACGTTTGATCTCGATCAAATCAGTGCGGACGCGATTGCGGCTGTTGAGGACATGAGCTGCGGGCGCGCCCTCGCGCATCGCGCTCTCGATCCTTGGGGGCTCCGCCATGTCACGCACCATCCGTCTTTCCGTCTGCGCCGCGCTGCTTGCCGGCACGGCCCTGACGCCAGCACAGGCCGCCGACCTGCCGTCTGCCAAGACGGCGCCGCTTGCGCCGATCATGACCCAGTGGAGCCCGTGGATGATCCGCGGCCGCGCCCTCTTCGTCATCCCGCAGGAGAGCGCCAAGCTCAAGCTCGGCGGCGCGCCGATCGTCGGCGGCGACGTGAACATTTCGAACTCCGTCGTCCCCGAACTCGACATCAGCTACTTCTTCACCCAGAACATTGCCGTCGAGCTCGTCCTCGGCGTGACCCCGCATAATGTGAAGGGCGCCGGCACGCTCGCAGGCGCCCGCATCGGTTCTGCCTGGCTGCTGCCGCCGACCCTGATGCTGCAGTACCACTTCACCGGTCTCGGCGCCTTCAAGCCTTATGTCGGCGCCGGCGTGAACTACACCGTCTTCTTCAACGAGAAGGCCAAGGGCGGCTTCACCAGCTTCGACCTGAAGAACACCTTCGGCCTCGCCCTGCAGGTCGGCTTCGACTACATGCTCAACGAACACTGGGGCATCAACTTCGATGTGAAGAAGATCTTCCTGGAGCCCAAGGTGAAGGTGAACAACGGCCTCATCTCCGGCAAGGTCAAGATCGACCCCTGGCTGATCGGCACCGGCATCACCTATCGCTTCTGAACTGACGGTATCCGGCTGGGGGAGGAAGGGAGCGGTTCGCCGCTCCCTTTTTCGTGTCTGCCCTCAGCCCTGCCCGCTCGCGAATCCCAGAGGGATTTCCGTGGTGGACTTCAGCTCCTCCATCGCGAACATCGAGGTCACGTCGTTGAGGTCGATCCGCGAGATCAGCTTCTTGTAGAGCGCGTCATAGGCCGCGATGTCCGACACGCAGGCCTTGAGCAGATAGTCGATCTCGCCGCTCATCCGGTAGAAATCGACGATCTCCGGCAAATCATGCACGGCGGCGTGGAAGCGCTCGAGCCACTCCATCGAGTGGCGCGCCGTCTTGACCGCGATGAACACGGTGACGCCGGCCTGGAGCTTGGCCCGGTCGAGCAGGGCGACGCGCTTGCGGATATAACCCGCCGCTTCGAGCTTCTGCACCCGCCGCCAGCACGGCGTCGCCGACAGCCCGACCGTCTCTGCCAGCTCCGCCAGCGGCAGGCTCGCATCCTCCTGCAGCCGGGCGAGGATACGCAGATCGAAGGCGTCGAGCTTGGCCATGACGCCTCCCACGATTCGAAAACAATCACGCGCACGGCAACGCAAGCGCGCGATAATTTTCTAACTTTCTCGACGAACTTGGCAACAGATTTCGCGTCACGCCGGTTCCGCCGCGAGATCGCAAACCGCTTTCGCCGTCATCCTGTACCATTGGTTCTGTCGAATGATCGGGACGGGGAATGGCATGCAGGGCTATTTGAACGAGGAGCGGCGCGGCGCCGTCCTGCGCAGCCTGCGGACGCATGAGGGCACGCTCTCGCGCGATTATCTCGCCGCCGCCCGCAGCGTCCTGCGCGAACTCGTCGCGATGCCCGATCTCGTCCAGCGCCTGCCGCTGAAGCGCAAGCCCGGCGCCTACACCCGCAACCTTCTCGCCGGCAACGACGCCGTGAGCGTCTGGGCGATCGTCTGGGCGGAAGGCGCGACCACCTGCATCCACGACCATCACTGCTCCTGCTGTTTCGGCATGGTCACCGGCGCGATCACCGAGACCTGGTATCGCGCCATCGACGCGACCCGCGCCGTTCCGACCGAGGAGCAGGAGCGCCAGGCCGGCTACGTCGCCTGCATGCTGCCCTCGGGCCCCAACATCCACCGCATGTGCAATCTCGGCACCGGCGACGCCATCTCGATCCACATCTACGGCTTCGACCATGAGGCCCACGCCTCCTCGATCGAGACGCAATACACCGCCGTCGGCGGCTGAAACGGCCCAAAGACCGGGGACAGGCGTCAGCGCTTATCCCCGCATCTCCGCCCGCCGCGATGATGGCCTCCTTTTCAGGAGGAGCCATCCATGTCGATGCGCGGAACCGGGGCGCCGGCAGCGCCCGTCACGTCACCAAGCCCGCTCGCCGTAACCGAAGCGCGCCTCAAGCGACTGGTGCCGTCCGGCAAGCCCGCGATCATGGCGCCGATCGCGGAGAGCTTCGATCGGCTTGCTCCGCGCTACGACATCACCACGCGCCTGCGCCTCTGCCATTTCCTCGCCCAGGCGGCGCATGAGAGCGACGGCTTCCGCACGCTCACAGAATATGGCGGCCCGACCTATTTCAAGCGCTATGACAGCCGCCGCGATCTCGGCAATACCACACCGGGCGATGGCGCCCGCTATCATGGCCGCGGCATCTTCCAGCTGACGGGCCGCTTCAACTACCGTCGCTTCGGCGCGCTGATCGGCGTCGATCTCGAAGCCGACCCCGATCGCGCGATGGAACCGGCGATCTCGCTGGCGATCGCCTTCGCCTATTGGCGCGAGCGCGAGATCAACGCAGCCACCGATGCCGACGACGTCGCGCGGGTGACGAAGCTGATCAATGGCGGCCGCACCGGGCTGGCGGACCGCACGCGGCTGCTGGCTGTGGCGAAGACGATCTGGATGTGAGTCTGCCGTGGGCGCGGGAACCCCTTCCTGTAAGGAGAGGGGTAGGGGTGAGGTGTCGGCCCTTGGCAGCTAGCGCGGCGACCTCGCCGCGCCGAAAGACAGCAGTTTCCTCGGCGCTTGGACGGCTAGGGGCCTACCCCTCGCCCCCTACCCTCCCCCTACGGGAGAGGGTTCCCTGCGCCTTCCCTCGATTCGTTACGCGTGTCCCGCCTTCAGCGCCTGATCGAGATCGGCATAGAGATCCCCGACATCCTCGATGCCGGTCGAGAGCCGCAGCAAATCCGGCGGGCAGGGCGAGCCGGCGCCCTCGATCGAGGCCCGATGCTCGATCAGGCTTTCGACGCCGCCCAGCGAGGTCGCCCTCTTATACAGTTCGACATGCGCCGCAGCCTTCACCGCCGCCGCCTCGCCGCCGACGACCTGCACCGACAGCATGAAGCCGAAACCGCCTTCCATCTGGCGCGCCGCAATGTCGTGGCCGGGATGCTGCGGCAGGCCGGGATAGAGCACGCGGGCCACCAGCGGATGGGCCGAGAGCCTCACGGCCAGCGTCATCGCCGAGGCGCTCTGGCGCTCCTGCCGGACATGGAGCGTGCGCATGCCGCGCATCAGCAGATAGGCCTCGAACGGCCCGAGAATGCCGCCCTGCCCCTTGCGCACGGTCTTGATGCGGTTCCAGAACTCGTCGTCCTCGCGGGCGCAGAGCGCGCCGGCGACCACGTCGGAATGGCCGTTCAGCACCTTGGTCGCGGCATGCATGACGATGTCGGCGCCGAGCAGCAGCGGGCGCGTATGCACCGGCGAGGCGCAGGTCGAATCGACCGCGAGCTTCGCGCCGGCCTTGTGGGCGATCTCGGCGGCGCCGGCGATATCGGTGATCGTCCAGAGCGGGTTCGACGGCGTCTCGGCCCAGACCAGCTTGGTCTTGCCGGGCTTCATCGCAGCCGCAAGCGCTGCGAGATCGTCGGTCTCGACGAAATCGATCACCAGCCCCCAGCGCGTCGCCTCCGTCAGGAGCCAGGAACGCAGCGCCCAGTACATCACCTTGGAGGCAACGACATGGTCGCCCGGCGACAGCGCCTGGAAGACGGCGGTGGCCGCAGCCATCCCCGAGCCGAACAGGAGCGCACCGGCCTTCGCCTGTTCCAGCATGGCGAGAACGCTCTCGGCCTCGCGCGTCGTCTCGTTGTCGGGCCGGCCATAGATGAAGCCGCCGGAATAGCCGTTGTCCTCGTCGCGGATATAGGTCGTCGAGACATGGATCGGGGGCACCACGCCCTTGGTCGTCGGATCGATCTTGCCCATCGCCTGCGCGGCGAGGCTCCGCGGGCTCCAATTCTTGCTGCTCATGATCTCTCCAAATCGTCCTCGCCGGATGCGGCCATCCCGCCTGCACGAGCGGCCCCGAGCACTCTAGCGAAAGGCAGCGGTTTTAATTGGCGTTTTTCACCGGAAGACGACTATTTTCGTCACGGAGAAAATCAACGTGACGAAAATCGCCATCCTCGACCGTTTCGATCATGCGCTGCTGGAGGAAATGCAGCGCGACAACCAGACGCCCGCGCGCATCCTGGCGGAGCGTGTCGGACTGTCGCAGAGCGCGGTGCTGCGACGCCTGCGCCGGTTGCGGGCGGAGAAGATCATCACCGCCGATGTCTCGATCGTGAACCCGGCGGTGCTCGGCGTACCCGTCACGATCCATGTGCTTGTTTCGCTCGTGCGGGGATCGCAGCTCGCCGACGAATTCGCGCGCAAGCTCGGAGGGCGGCCCGAGATCCGGCAGGCCTCCTATGTCACCGGAGGCGCCGATTTCGTCCTCCAACTTCAGGTCGAGAGCATGGAGGCCTATGCGGCCTTCGCCCGCGAGATCTTTCACGACGACCCGAACGTTTCGTCCTTCTACACCTATGTCGCAATGCGCGAAGTGGTCGGGCCGGGGCAGAATGGCCGGGTGCGCGCCACCGCGGTGGTCCGCCCTGGACGGCGCAACTAAGCCGTTTGCCCAAGGCCGGCGCACTCAAGTCGTCCCCCGATCTCGGGAAAAGTTCTATGTCCGAAAGGCCTCTCGTCCGGAGCCCCGCAACGCAGGCACCACCTGCCAGTCTTGCCGGCCAATCGCACCGGCATCATCTTCAGAACATGAACACACTCCCGAAACAGCCGTCCGAACGCCGCTCTTCGCTCTGGGTGGCGCTGACAATTGCAATTCTACCCGTCGTCGCGGCATCGCTACTGGGCAGCGCGGCCACGGTCCCGCAGATCCCCGGCTGGTATGCGAGCCTCGCCAAACCGCCCTTCAATCCGCCGAACTGGATTTTCGCGCCGGTCTGGACGACGCTTTTCGCAATGATGGCCTATGCCGTCTTTCGCATCCTCAGGCAGCCGCTCGACAAGCGCTGGACCCTTGCCGCCTATCACATCCAGCTCGCGCTCAACCTGCTCTGGTCCTGCGTCTTCTTCGGGCTGAACAACCCGCTCGGCGGCATCCTCGTCATCCTGCCGCTGCTGGCGATGATTCTCGCCACGATCGCGGCCTTCGGCCGGATCGATCGAATTTCAGCCTGGCTACTCTGGCCGTATCTCGCCTGGGTCTCGTTCGCGACCCTGCTCAACGCCTCGATCTGGTGGCTGAACCGCTGACGCCGGCCACCTGGGCTCAGCCGATCGAGCGCTCAATCACCTTCATCACCGTTTCCCTGAGATCGGCGATGGTGAAGGGCTTGGTCATCACCTCGGAGACGATCGCTTCGAGGCTGCGGGCGCGTTCGCGCTGCTCGGCATAACCCGTCATCAGCATGATCGTCAGGTCCGGAAAGGCCTGCTTGGCGGCCAGCGCCAGCGCGATCCCGTCCATCAGCGGCATGCGAATATCGGTCAGCAGCAGGTCGAAGCGGCCGCCCTCGGCGATCAGCATGTCGAGCGCCTCGGCCCCATCGGCGGCCGTCAGGCAGCTATGCCCGTCCAGCGCCAGCCCACGCGCCACCAGCGTTCGCAAGGGTTCTTCGTCATCGACGACCAGAATGCGCGACATCGGCTCAGATCCCGGGCAGGCCGGCCTGGTCGGCCGTCTCGATAACGCCGACGAAGGGCAATTGCCGGTAGGCATGCGCGACGTCCATGCCGTAGCCGACAACGAAATAATCCGGGCATTCGAAGCCGACATAGTCCGGCGTCAGGTTCACCGCCCGCTTGCCCGGCTTCTCGAGCAGCACGACCGTGGAGACCTTGGAGGCTCCGCGCGCCGCCAGCAGATCCTTGGCGAAGGTCAGGGTGCGGCCCGATTCAAGGATGTCGTCGACGAGCAGGACCTCGCGTCCGCGCACATCGCTCTGCACGTCTCTGAGGATTTCGACCTGGCCGGACGACACGGTCGCGGCGCGATAGCTCGACAGATGCACGAATTCGACCTGCGGCGTCATGCCGACCCGGTGCATGGCGCGGATCAAATCGGCGACGAACATGAAGCTGCCCTTGAGCACGGCGACCACGAGCAGGTCGGCAGGCGCGGTCTCCGCGATGGCCTGCGCCATCTCGGCGTTGCGGCGCGCGATCGCGTCCTCGTCGTAAAGCACCCTGATGCGCCGTGGCTCCGGCATGGTCTCGTCGTCCTTTCGCGGCACGCCGCCGCCCGGCTTGCGAGAGCCAGCGGGCATGGCGCGGTTCATCGGCGGGTTCGCCCTGTCAGCAGATTTAGAGCGCCTGACGGGAACTGGATAGGCCCGCATACGGAAAGCGGCTTCTGCGACGTCAGGCGCAATGCGTCAATGCGTGCTGGCGGCGCTGACCGGCACTGAGGCGGCAAAACGCACCAGCACAGTCTGGCCGGTCGCGGGCGGCGCTGCGAGCCTCGCGCGGAAGCGCATCAGCTCGGATGGCTCCAGTTCGGCGCGCGGTGGATCGGTCTTCCAGGTGTAGAGCGTTTGTCCCGCAGCATCCTTCACTGCGACCTCGATCGGCGGCACCGTCGTATTGCCCCGGGCGATGTTGGTCACGTCGCCCTCGACCACGAGAAAGCGGCCGGCACCGTCCTCGATCAGGCCGCTCTCGATCGAGCTCAACTTCAGGCCGCGGACATTGACCGGCAACCCCAGCGTCTCGAAGACAGCGGCGAGTTGCGGCGCGCTGCGCACGGCGCGGTCGCGCTGCCAGACCAGAAGTCCGAGCAGGGCGAACCCGGCGAGCGCCAGCATGGCGGGAACGGTAGCGCTGCCGAGCAAGGCCTTGCCGCCCTTCGAAAAGGCTTGGCGGCTGGTCCGGCGCTTGCGCGGCGGTGGCGCCTGATTGATCTCGGTGTCGTCGCCCTGCTCGGCCGCAAGGGCCGAGACCTGCGCCTCGATCGCCGCGGCCTGCGCCAGCTCCTCGTTCAGCAGCGCCTGCGTCTCTTCGGCGGTCGGAGCGTCCGGAAATTCCTCGGGCATGACATGCCACAGGGTCTGGCAGCTCGCGCAACGCACCTTGCGGCCGTCGGGACCGAGCTTGGCCACATCGAGTTCATATCGGCTGGCACAGGATGGGCAGACGATGAGCATGGCAGTCGCCGGAGGCTCCTTGGCTGGCGAATCGGGACCCGCGGGAGCGGGCGTCTTGGCGGGCGTCTTGGCTTGAGCCTTCCACCGAGCTGGCAGCCGGTTCAAGCCCCGGCGCCCACTGCCGCGGACACCTGCTTCATTGGCGGGGTTTATGGTTAACGCCGCGTGAAGAACTCTGCGCCATGCTCCGCTTCGCGGCGGCTTTCCGATCGGCCGCGCAAGCGGTGTAGGATCGGTAACTGAGATTCGCGGATGATCGGATTCGCGAGGCGCGTGCAGGGACATCGGGATTGGTTCGGTTCGAAAATGTCGGCCTGCGATATGGCATGGGCCCCGAGGTGCTGAAGGACATCAACTTCAGCATCGCGCCGCGCTCGTTCCAGTATCTCACCGGGCCGTCCGGCGCCGGCAAGACGACCCTGATGCGCCTGATCCTGATGGCGCTGAAGCCGACGCGCGGCCTCGTCAACCTGTTCGGGCAGGACGTCTCGCGGCTCGATGCCGCGACGCTGACGGCCTTTCGCCGCCGCATGGGCGTGGTCTTCCAGGATTTCCGCCTGCTCGATCACCTGACCGTCTACGAGAACGTCTCGCTGCCGCTGCGCGTGCTCGGCAAGGAGGAGACGAGCTACCGCGCTGAGGTCGTCGAGCTCCTGCGCTGGGTCGGCCTGGGCGAGCGCATGCATGCCGTACCGCCCGTGCTGTCGGGCGGCGAGAAGCAGCGCGCCGCGATCGCGCGTGCCCTGATCGGCCGGCCCGAACTGCTGCTCGCCGACGAGCCGACCGGCAATGTCGATCCAGGCCTCGGCAGACGCCTGCTGCGCCTGTTCATGGAGCTGCAGTCGCTCGGCACCGCCGTCATCATCGCGACCCATGATCTCGGCCTGATGGAGCTCTACGACGCGCCGCGCCTCGTCCTTGCCGACGGCCATCTCCATGTCGATTCCTGATTCCATGTCGACGTCAGAATCAGGCAGCCGCGAGTACGAGCCGCAGGAGCGGGCGCTGCCGAGCAATCTGCGGCGCGAGCAGCCGCTGGTCCCGGTCGATTCGGTCGCCGGCCGCGCGCTGATGGCGGTGATCGCGATCCTGACCTTTCTCGCCGCGCTCAGCGCCGGCGCCGCCGTGCTCGCCGCCCGCGCCTCCGAGCAGTGGCGCGGCGCGGTCGCCAACGAAATGACGATCCAGATCCGGCCCGATTCGCGCCGCGATATCGAGGCCGACATCGGCCGCGCCGTGGCGATGGCCCAGGCCACGCAAGGGATTGAATCCGTGCGCGCCGTGCCGAGGGCTGAATCGGACAAGCTCCTCGAACCCTGGCTCGGCACCGGGCTCGATCTGATCGAGCTGCCGGTGCCCCGGCTGATCGTGCTCAGGCTCAGATCCGGTTCCGGCCCAGATCTTGCTGCTTTGGGAGCGGCGTTGCGGCGCGAGGTTCCAACCGCCATCCTCGACGATCACCGCCTCTGGGTCCGCAGGCTCTCGACCATGGCGAGCACCATCATTCTCTCCGGCACGGCCATCGTGCTGCTGGTGCTGGCAGCGGCGGCGCTGGCAGTCGCCTTCGCCACGCGCGGCGCCATGGCCGGCAGCCGCGACAGCGTTGAGGTCCTACATCTCGTCGGCGCGGACGATGCCTTCATCGCGCGCGAATTCCAGAGCCGCTTCGTCAGGCTCGGCCTCAGGGGCGGGGCCATCGGCGGGCTTGCCGCGATCGTCGTCATCGCCGCGCTGGGCTTTCTCTCCTCGCGCTGGAGCGCGGCTCCGGAGGGCGAGCAGCTCCAGGCGATGTTCGGGGCTTTCGAGATCGGCTGGTCCGGCTATGTCGCGGTCGTTCTGGTGGCGATGGTGGTGGCGGCGATCTCGGGGCTCGTCTCGCGCTTCACCGTCCGGCACCATCTGCGGGTGCTGGCCTGGGGGGCGGCATGATGCCTCGGCACGGTCCGCAGCGGCTTAACCTTTGTGGCAGGGCAGCTCCGCGCCCTGCCGTCCTTATGCCAGATTGCCGCTCTAGGTTGCGGATGTCATGGCGATGATCGGAACGAGGCAGGAGCCACTGGCCTATGCCGCGCGCGGCAAGACGTCGGCGCCCGCCACCTCGGCGCCGGCCATACGCCCGCGCGTCTGGCGCGTCCTGCTCTGGACCGCACTGGTCCTGTGCTGCGCGATCATCGTCGTGCTCGGCCTCGGATATATCCGCTTCGGGTCCGGCATCGTCGGCCGCGAACCGGTCGCGGTACCCCGCACCGATGCCATCGTCGTGGTCACCGGCGGCTCGCAACGCGTCGGCGACGCCATCGGCCTGCTCGGCGCCGATCGGGGTTCGCGCCTGCTGATATCGGGCGTCAACGAGAAGACCGGCCGCGAGGAGCTGGCCAAGCTCAACCCCTCGGCACGCGAGCTCCTCGCCTGCTGCGTCGATCTCGACTATCGCGCCCGCAACACCATCGGCAACGCCATCGAGGCGCGTCGCTGGCTGCGCCGGCATGGCTTCCGCTCGCTGCTGGTGGTGACCTCGAACTACCACATGCCACGTACCATCGCCGAGTTCGCCCACGCCATGCCCGGCATTCGCCTCGTGCCGCATCCGGTGGTGACCGACCAGATCGACACCGGCGGCTGGTGGAGCCGCTGGAGCACCATCAAGGTGCTGGTGCCTGAATACGGCAAATATCTCGCCGCCCGCCTGCGCGGCATGGTCGAGAGCGACCCCGAAACCTCGCGGCTTTCGATCATCATCGGCGGCCGCAAGCCGATCTCGCAGAAGCCCGCCGAGCTCATGGGACCCGAGCAGGAAAGACGCAGCCAGTTGAAAAACGGCCGCCAGGACGGCTGACATCACGCTCGGCGCTTGACGGCAGCGGGGCGGCAAGGTCTTTGCGCGCCATGCTGATCCTGCGCTCGCTCGTCTTCAACGTCCTGTTCTATGTGAACCTGGCCCTCTGGCTGGTGTTTGCGGCGTTTCCCGCGCTGCTGCTGCCGCGCCGCGCTTTGCTCGCGGTCACGTTCGGCTGGGCCACGACCGCGCTCTGGCTGATGCGGATCGTCGCCGGGACGAAATACGAAATCAACGGGCGCGAGAACATTCCCCAGGGCGGCATCATCGTCGCTGCGAAGCACCAGTCCTTCTGGGAAACCTTCGTGCTGATGATGCTCTTCAAGGACCCGATCTTCATCCTGAAGCGCGAACTGACCTGGATCCCGTTCTTCGGCTGGTGCCTCTACAAGTTCAGGATGATCCCTGTCGATCGCGGCGGCAAGGCGCGCGCGCTCGCCCAGGTCACGCGCCGCGCCAAGATCGAGCTTCGCGACAACCACCGCCAGCTCCTGATCTTTCCGGAGGGCACGCGCCGGCCGGCCGGCGCGGAGCCCGCCTACAAGTTCGGCGTCGCCCATCTCTATGCCGAGCTGAACCTGCCCTGTGTGCCGATCGCGCTGAATTCCGGCCTCTATTGGCCGCGCCGCAAATTCCTGCGCCGGCCCGGCACGATCCGGCTCGAGATCCTGCCGCCAATCGCGCCCGGACTGAGCAAGGCCGTATTCCAGACCCTGCTGCAGGAGCGTATCGAGACCACCAGCGAGCGGCTGCTGATGCAGGGCCGCGCCGAACTGGCCCGGCTCGGGCTGGACCCGCTGGCCGACACTGCTGACACGCCACGGCAGCAGGCCTGATCCCCGTCGCTCACAGACCTTGACTTGAAGCGCGTTCGTTCTCATTTTGTTTTCAGAACAAAGGAGGAACGATATGGCTGCCCTCGCTTATCGCCACCACGACCTGCGCCGCACCGACGGGCGCCAGAACGATCTCTTCGCCCAGGCGCCGATCTCCCAGGGCCGTTTCGCGGAGGACCTTTTTGCCGAGCATGATGAAGCGCCGACGGCCCGCGAGATGCCGATGCGCAGCACGGCCGGCCTCGGCGAGCGCCGCTTCACCGCCTGGCGCGGCCGCTCCGGCCAGCGCTATGTCGCCTCAATCTTCGCGATCGGCGACGGGCACGCCCTCGGCTTCACCGATGCGGTCCTGTTGGCGGTCTCCGCCGACCGGCGCATCCTGGCGGCCCGCGACAGCGGCCCCTTCGGCATCGAGGCGGCGCTGACCCGCTGGCAGCAGGCGGTCGCGCTGGCCGGCGCCAGCGAGATCCACGTCCATCTCCTGGCCGAGGACGGCATCAGCCGCCGCGCCGCGCTGCTCGACCTGATGCCCGAGGTTTGAGCCCTTAAAGCTTCGGGCGAGGAGCGGCGCCCGGCGCCAGCGCATGGGCGAGCCCGGCCAGAACCGGGTCGAAGATGCCCATCTTGCGCAGAGACTCGTCGGTCAGCAGGACATAGTCGGGATTCTCGCCTGAACTGCCCCGGCCATGGCGCACCAGTTCGAGCTGCTGCTCGCGCGGCAGACGCCCGGCATATTGCAGGTGCCGGCGGTCGGCGACATAGACCAGCGCCTTGACGTTGCGACCATCCTCCAGACGCACCGACATGTGGCGTTCGAGATAGACTGCCGTCGCCTGCTCGCGGGCGCGTAGATAATCCACCGTCTCCTGCGCTCGCTCCGCCGCGACGCGAAAGGCGAGCCCCCGGCAGACGCCGCCGCGATCGAGGCCGAGCACCAGGCCGGGCCGCTCCGGCGTGCCGCGATGGACATGCGAGAAGATGCACAGCGAGCGGTGATAACCGTGCAGCCGCGCCGGCACGCTCTCCTCAAAGGCAAAGCCGGGCCGCCAGATCAGCGAGCCATAGCCGAAGACCCAGATCTCCGATGCGCCGAAATCGGATGTCGTTGCCTGCTTCATCCCTGGCGCGTCCCATAATTTGGCCCTGCCGGCCTGCTTGATATCAGGTGCTGCCCGCGACGGTCGGCTGGCGTCCGTCCCAAGCGGGAGCTAACAATCTCCCTGCATCAGCGCAATGGACCGCCACCGCATGACCGATACCGCTCCCAGTCGCCGCAGCAGCCGCGCCTGGCTCTATTCCCCCTTCATCGCGCTCGCTCTGGCAGCCGCCGCCTGGACTGGTTTCTGGTTTGTCGTGCGCGGCCGCGTCATCGACGCCGTCGATACGGCGCTGGCCAAGGAAGCCGGGCTCGGCCGCAGTTGGGACTGTACCGACCGCAGTGTCAGCGGCTTCCCCTTCCGCGTCGAATTGCGCTGCGGCACGCTGGCGCTGTCATCGGCTCGCTGGGGCGAGACGGTGCGCGTCCAGACCGGCCCGGCGCTGGCCGTCGGGCAGATCTACACGCCCAACCTTGTCATCGCCCAGATCACCGGCCCATTGCAGGCGACGCTGCCCGAGGGCCGCAAGCTCGACCTCGCCTGGACGCGGCTCGAGGCCAGCCTGACCCATAATGCCGGCGACCCCGAACGGCTTTCTCTGGTGGTTGCCGGCCCCAGCGCCAGTCTGACCGCACCGGGCCTCAGCCCCGAAAGCTGGCGGGCGACCTCCCTGGAGGCGCATCTGCGCCGCAACCCGACCCGCCCGGCGACCGATCAGGCTGTCGATCTCGCCATCGCCGCCAAGGGCTCGGTCCTGCCCGCGCTCGACGCGCTGATGGGCACAGCCGAACCCGGCGACGTCGACATCCAGGCGACGCTGACACAGGCCGAGGCCTTTAAAATCGGCCTCAACCCGGATGCGCTCGAAGCCTGGCGCAATGCGGCCGGCCAGATCGAGCTCATCAGGCTGGTCTCGATCAAGGGCCCGGCCCGCATCGAGGCGACCGGCCAGTTCCTGATCGACCAGACCCACCGTCCGGCCGGCCAGATCCAGGCTTCGCTGGCAGGCATCCGCCAGATCGCCGGCGTGCCCATCGGCGGCATCGCGGCCGGCCTCGGCGGCCTGCTCGGTGGGCGCTTGAGCGCGCAATTGCCCGGCGCGGCACCCGGCCTCACCGCGCTGCCGCCCGTGGTGCTGCGCGAGGGCCGCGTCTATCTCGGCCCGATCCGCCTGCCACTCCAGCCGCTGCCGGCGCTGTACTGACCAACGAAAAGGGGCGCGGAAACCGCGCCCCTGAATCTCGATTGCAGAGCCGAACGTGTCAGGCCGCAGGCAAAGCCGCCCGCGGCGATTCGATCCGCGTCAGCGCCTTCTTGACAGCGTCCTGCACCTTCTCGAAGGCACGCACCTCGATCTGGCGAACGCGTTCGCGCGACACCCCGAACTCCTCGGAGAGCTGCTCCAGCGTGATCGGGTCGTCGGCCAGGCGGCGCGCCTCGAAGATCCGCCGCTCGCGCGGGTTCAGCACGTCCAGCGCCTCCCGCAGCGCCGAATGGCGGTTGTCGGCCTCTTCGGAATCGGCGAGGCGGCGCTCCTGGCTCTCGCTATCGTCGACGAGCCAGTCCTGCCATTCGCCCTCGCCATCCTCGCGTAGCGGCGTGTTGAGCGATGCGTCGCCGCCGAGGCGGCGGTTCATGTCGATCACGTCCTGCTCGTTGACGCCGAGCTTGGTGGCGATGGTCTTGACCTGCTCGGGGCGCAGATCGCCCTCGCCCAGCGCCGAAATCTTGCTCTTGGCCTTGCGCAGGTTGAAGAACAGCTTCTTCTGATTGGCGGTGGTGCCCATCTTCACAAGCGACCAGGAGCGTAGGATGTATTCCTGGATCGAGGCCTTGATCCACCACATCGCATAGGTCGCGAGCCGGAAGCCCTTGTCGGGCTCGAAGCGCTTGACCGCCTGCATCAGGCCGACATTGCCTTCCGAGACGACCTCGCCGATCGGCAGGCCGTAGCCGCGATAGCCCATGGCGATCTTGGCGACCAGCCGCAGATGCGACGTGACGAGCTTATGCGCCGCGTCGCGGTCGCCATGCTCGCGCCAGCGTTTGGCCAGCATGAATTCCTGATTCGGTTCCAGCATCGGGAACTTGCGAATCTCGTCGAGATAACGTGAAAGTCCGCCCTCTGCGGACAGGACGGGCAGCGAGGCACTCGCCATGCTGGTTCTCCTTGTCGGGCCCCCGCTTCGCGGCAAACCCACCGCGCGATCAACCTTCGCGCAGGTTCGGATGTCATGATCGTAACCCAACGCGGGAACCCTTCGCGGGTTCGGGGCGGGCCGGTCATTTGCGGCGCCCCCTTGGCCATCCGCATCCGACACGCATTATATCCCAAGACAGATTGGCGGAAAGTGGGCAGGCAGGCCAGATCGGCTCACAGCCTCGCGAGCGCAGCTTGCAGATTTGCAAACTCGGCCGGCGGCTGCGATTCAAACAGCAATTCCTCGCCGGTGACCGGATGCTCGAAGCCGAGCACGGCGGCATGCAGTGCCTGGCGTCCGAGGCCGGTCAAGGCGTCCTGCGCCGCCCCGGGCAGGCGGCTCGCCTTGGTGGCGAAGCCAGAGCCGTAGAGCGCGTCGCCCAGCAGCGGGTGGCCGAGATGGCTCATATGCACGCGGATCTGGTGGGTGCGCCCGGTCTCCAGCCGGCATTCGACCAGGCTCGCCAGCGGCTCGGTCTCCTCATTGCCCTTCAGCAATGGCGGGTAGCGCTCGACCACGGTGAAATGCGTGATCGCCTCGCGCCCGCGATCCTCGCCGACGACCATCATCTTCTCGCGGTTCTTGTTCGAGCGCTCGATCTGGGTCGTGATCGTGCCATGCGGGCGGCGCGGAAAGCCCCAGACGATGGCGAGATAGGCCCGCTGCAGCGGCCCGGTCCGGCCATGGTCGGCGAACTGCTTGGCCAGGCCCTGATGCGCCTTGTCGGTCTTGGCGACGACGAGCAGCCCGCTGGTATCCTTGTCGAGCCGGTGCACGATGCCGGGCCGGCGGACCCCGCCGATGCCCGACAGGCTCTCGCCGCAATGGGCGATCAGCGCATTGACCAGCGTGCCGTCCTCATGCCCGCCGGCGGGATGGACCACGAGCCCGGCCGGCTTGTCGATGACGATGAGATAATCATCCTCATAGACGACATCGAGCGGGATATCCTGCCCCACCGGATCGGGCGGGCGGGCAGCGGGAATGACCAGCGCGATCTCGTCGCCCTCGACCACCTTGCGCTTGCCATCGGTCGCGACGACGCCGTTGAGGCGCACGCCGCCATCCTTGATGACCTGCTGCAGCCGCGCCCGCGAAATCTCGCTCGCCAGCATGGCGAGCGCCTTGTCGAGGCGTTCGCCGGCCTGTTCGGCTGCGACATGCAGGGTGGCGCCGGAGCCCGTCGGCACCGCTTCGAGGTTCGTTTCGGATGTCATGACGCACGCTATAGGCCGGGCAGCCTCAAGCCGCACGCCTTTTCGCGTCAGAGCAGAGCCCTTCAGCCGAACAACCGGAACTTGCCCTTCTTGTCGTCGGCTGGGGGCGCCTCGTCGGGACCCGGATCATCGGGTGCATGTGCGACCGGGAAGATCACCGGCTTGAGGCGCCCGTCGAGCGCAGCCGCCGCGACGGGTTCCGCAGCCTTCTTCGGCTCCGGCTTTGCCTCGGCGGCTGGCGCAGGCACGGGCGGGGCGACCGGCGCTGGCTCCGCCGGCGGCGCGGGAGCCTGTACCTCTTGCTTCGGCTGTTCCACCACCGTGGCGGGTGCAGGCGGAGAAGGCGGCGGTGGCGGCGGCGCGACCGTGACGATGGGCTCGGGCTCGACCGGCTCGGCTCTTGCCTCGATCAGCGGCGTCGAATCGTCGATATCGGCGAGCACGTCGTCGAGCCCCGGCGCATGGCTGCCGAGCGTCGCCGGCGGCACTGTCCAGACGAAGGCGTCGAGCCGGCCCGAAATCGGCGAGACCGGCATCCAGCTGTCGGAAACCAGCCCATCGGCAACCCAGGCTGCGTCTCGCGGTGCGCGCGTCGCTCGTGAGAGCCATTCGCGGACGCGGCCCGCCGCTCCGTACTCGGCCTCCTCGAGCTCCGCCATCAAGAGGCAGACGCGCACCGAGGCGCCGCCTGCGAGCAGCGGCTTCAGCGCCTCGCGGGCCTTCTGGAAGTCGCATGCATGGATCGCCGCGCCCGCCAGCGCGAGCACGCCTTCGGGATCGGAGGGTCGCAGCTTCGCCAGCGTCGTCGCCCGCGCCAGCCGGTCCTGCGCACTGTCGCCAGGACGGACATCGAGATAGGCGGCGGCGATATCGGGATGCGAGACCTCCTTCCAGGCAGCCTCCAGCAGCTTGACCGCCTTGCGGACATCACCGCGCTCGGCCAGCATCCGGCCGGCAAGAGCAGCAGCCGGCGTCAGGCCGGGCGCGAGCTTGGTCGCCTCCAGCGCCGCAGCCAGCGCCTTCTCCGGCTCGCTGCCGCGCGCCTCCAGCGCCTCGGCGGCGAGCAGCACCGCGCGCTGGCGCCTGGCATCGGCCTTGTCGGCGAGGCGCAGCGCCGCGCGGCGCTCGACGGCGGTGCGGGCCGCCTGCCAGTCCCCGGCGCTGGTGTGGAAATCGAGCAGCGCGTCATTGGCCCAGGCGAGCGAGGGCGAGCGCCGCACGGCGTCGTCGGCAAAAGCCCGCGCGGCCGCCATGTCGCCGCGGCGCTTGGCTTCGACGAACAGCCCGCGCAGGCCGAGCACGCGCGTCTCCGGCTTGTCGAGCATGGTCTTGAAGGCGGCTTCCGCTCGCCCGCGGTCGCCCGAGAGCTGGGCGGCCTGCGCCTCCAGCAGCAGCGTCAGCGGCTCGTCGCCGGCGAAGCGGCGCGCATCAACGGCGTGGCGCCCGGCGGCGATCGGATCGCCCGCGCCGATCGCGACCATGCCGCGCGAGACGGCCTCAAAACCGCGCGCCCGGCGCCTGGCGCGCGAGGCGAAGCTGAAGGCGGTCGGCAAGCCGAAGACGAAACGCACCAGCCCCCA
The DNA here is from genome assembly GCF_056404835.1 of Allobosea sp. P2_B12. NCBI lineage: Bacteria > Pseudomonadati > Pseudomonadota > Alphaproteobacteria > Hyphomicrobiales > Alloboseaceae > Allobosea > Allobosea sp. P2_B12. The sequence goes on from NZ_JBFUDG010000004.1 coordinate 154,225, forward strand.
GGCGAGCATCGCCAGCATGGCGAGCACGACCACGCCGATGGCGGCGATGGCGACGCTCGTGTCGATCCGCCAGCCCTGCCAGACCACCGAGACCTCACCCGGCCGGTCGGCGAGCCAGACGGCACCGACGGCGAGCGCGGCGAAAACGGCGAGATAGAGCAGTACGCGAACCATGAACCTCTATCCTCCGTCAGCCGGCCACGCCCAGCGCGGCCACTGCATCCTGCGCGATTTTCGAGATCGCCGCATCCGCCGCCGCGCGCTTCTGCAGGGCGCCGCCGAAATCGGCGCTGGCGCGGCGCGCCGGCTCGGGCAGTTGCGCCCATAAACCGGCGGCCGCGACGATGTCACCCTTGGCGATGGCGTTTTCGAGCCGGATCGGCAGCGTCGCGGGATCGTTGGCGCCAGTATCGCCGATCGGGCGGATGCTGACGATGCGGCTGGCAAGCCCGAGCAGACGATCCTGCCAACCAGCTGTAGCCGGCATGAGCTCGCGGGCAAACATCGCCCGATGCGTGCGCAGCTGCGACAACAGCGCGTCCTTTGTCGGCGCGCCCGACGCGGCGACAGCATTCAGCGCCGCGAGTTGCTCGGGCGCACCGCCACCCTTGGCGAGCGCGGCGACATCATTGGCGAAGGGCGCGCCCGAGGCGAGCGCGGACTGGACGCGCTCGGCCAGCACGATGCGCGCGGCGGCCAGCGCCTGCGGGCTCGGCGCGGCAGCTGCCTTCGCCAGGGTCTCGACCGTGCCGATGCGGGCGGTGGTCCGTTCGAGCTGCTGCCCGACGGCGTTGGCGGCGGCCTCGGCCCGCTGCGCCTGGGCATTCAGCCCGGCGATGGCGCTGGCCTCGGGCGCCTGAGTCCCGGCGACCTCGTTGGCGCGCGTCGCAGCGGCCTGAGCCGTCGCTCCCGCCTTCGCTGCGGCATCGGATGCAGCCGCCGTCTTACGGTCGAGATCGGTCGCAGCGCTCTGCAGCGTGTCGAGGCGGCGCTGAAGCGCGGCAATCTGTTCGGGTGTGACGGCGGGCGTCGCCTGGCTCATTGCCAGCATGACGAGGCCGGCGCCGACCACGCCGCCGACGAGACCGGCCAAGGCGAGCGCCGGCAGCGGCAGGCGCGATCGGGCGGGGGGAACAGAGGACGCCGACGCGAGATGCGGCGGCACAGCGCCCGCTGGTTCTTCGCCAGACGCGGTGGATCCGGCGCCGACTTTTGCCGCAGCTGAGAATTCCTGCGGCAGCGCCTCGGTCGGCAGGACCGCCTCCGGGGCCATCTCGGCCGCGGTCGACGGGGCAGCGGTATCCGCCTTTTCGTGGGGAACTGCGGGCGCGCTTGTGTCCTGCGCGGTCAGTTCGATCGTCGGCGCCGTCCGGCCGGACTTGCCGCGCGCTCGGGTTCCGGATGGGCTGCCAGCACCGCTGGTAGGCGTCTCGGGATCGTTCATCGCGTCCTTGTCCGTCTCGACGCCATCGGGCGCAACCGCGCCCTCTGTAACATCCCCATCGCGACGATTGCGAGCGGACACTTGGTCCAGCGCCGCCAGCAGCGCGGCCTCCTCCGGATACTCCGCCACCAGCACGGTGCTCGCGCCTGCCGAGATCAGCGGACCCGCCACGTCCGCCGAGAGCGCGACATGGGTCACGTCCAGCAAGGCCTCGAAGACCCCGGCATCGCGCGCCAGCGCCAGGCAGGTCCGCACCCCGCGCGCCGAGTAATGCAGGGCGCCGTCGACGCTGCCCTGCCGCAAGGCCTCCCGCGCCTCCGCCGGGAAGACCGACACGGCCTGCGCCGCGTAGGCCTCCCAGATCGCGACCTCGAAGCCGGCTTTCGTCAGCCTGCCATCGACATCCTCGTGCCGATCGCGCGCGACGATCAGCAGCAACCGCGCCGGAGCCGCGAGATTGTCGCGGATCAGGCCGATCAGATCGTCGCGATTGCCGTTGGCGCTGCGTGCGTCCTCGAAGCCGGCCTCGCGCACCTTGGCGGCAGTGCGCCCACCGACGGCGAAGACCGGCAGCTCCCGCCAGGCCGGCGGAAGGTCCGCGAGCGCGGCCACGGCGTTGCCGCTGGTTAGCACGACCGCGGCGAACGGCCCTTCAGGCGCCGGATCCGGCAGGCGCGTCACCGCAAACAGCGGTGTCACGATCGGCTCATGGCCACGCGCGCGGATCGCGGCGGCAGTGCGCTGCGCCTCGGCCGGAGGGCGGAACACGAAGATGCGCATGCGGTCTCCTCTCGTCTCAACCGGGCATGCACATCAATCCCGCGCGCTGCCGGAACGCGCAAGCCGGGGGCCGTCCGAGGTGCCGCAGCCGAAGGCTCCGGTCGCGTAGGCCGCTCCCTGTCCCAATCGTCGATGAGGGCGCCGGTTCCCGGCATCCTCCCGATCTTGCACGCCGGGACGCAGACGGATCGCTCAGGCCCTTGGCCTTCTGCGCGCCGGCGCACTATACGAGAGAATTCCCGGCGCGACAGCGCTGGACCGTCTCCCGCCGGCCATTGGCCCCTTTCACCCGCAGCCGAGACCTTGTCGACCGATCATGCGTGTTTTGGGGATAGAGACGACTTGTGACGAGACCGCGGCTGCGATCGTGTCGGTCGAGCGCTCTGGTGAGGTCAAGATCCTGTCGAACGAGGTGCTGAGCCAGATCGCGGCGCACGCGGCCTATGGCGGCGTCGTGCCTGAGATCGCCGCGCGCGCCCATGTCGAGGCGATCGACCGCATCGTCGAGCGAGCCTTCGAGACGGCCGGCATGAAGCCCGCCGACATCGACGCGGTGGCGGCCGCAGCCGGCCCCGGCCTCGTCGGCGGCGTCATGGTCGGCCTGACCACCGCCAAGGCGATCGCGCTGGTCACCGGCCGGCCCTTCATCGCGATCAACCATCTCGAGGCCCACGCCCTGACGGCGCGGCTGACCGACGACCTCGCCTTCCCCTATCTGCTGCTGCTGGTCTCGGGCGGCCACACCCAGCTTCTCGCCGTGCGCGGCGTCGGCGATTATCTCAAGCTCGGCGGCACCATCGATGACGCCGTCGGCGAGGCCTTCGACAAGATCGCCAAGATGCTGGGTCTGCCCTATCCTGGCGGCCCCTCGGTCGAGCGCGAGGCGCTGAAGGGCGATCCCGAACGCTTCGATTTCCCCCGCCCGATGCAGGGCAGGCCCAATCCCGATTTCTCGCTGTCGGGCCTCAAGACCGCAGTGCGGCTGGTGGCGGAGCGGATCGCGCCGCTGTCGGATCGCGATGTCGCCGATCTCTGCGCCTCCTTCCAGGCCGCCGTCGTCGATGTGCTGGTTGACCGTACGCGGGCGGGCCTGCGCGCCTGCACCGCCGCCGGCATCAGCCCCTCGACGCTGGTCGTGGCCGGCGGCGTCGCCGCCAACCAGCCGATCCGGCGCGGGTTGACGCGCCTCGCGACCGAGGCCGGCCTACCGATGGTGGCTCCGCCGCTGCCGCTCTGCGGCGACAACGGCGCCATGATAGCCTGGGCCGGTATCGAGCGGCTGCGGCTCGGCATGATCGACGACATGAGTGCGGTCGCCCGCCCGCGCTGGCCGCTCGACGAATTGCGGCCGCATGATGCGGAGCCCGTCCCAACCAGCGTCGCGGAATGACGACCGCAGGCGATTTTCGCACCATCGGCGTCGTCGGCGCCGGCGCCTATGGCGCAGCTTTGGCTCTCGCCGCCGCCCGGGCCGAGCGCCAGGTGCTGCTCTGGGCGCGCGATGCGGCGACGGTCGCAGCCATCGACACGACACGGATGGTCCCGCGGCTGCCCGGCGTCGCCCTGCCGGAAAGCGTGTCGGCGACCACCGAACTCGGCGCGCTCGCCACAGCCGACGCCATTCTCGTGACCGTGCCGACGCAGAGCCTGCGACAGGTCTGTGAGGCGCTGGCGCAGGTCTTGCCCGCCGGACGCCCGGTGATCTCGGCCGCCAAGGGCATCGAGCAGACGACCGGGCTGTTCGCCACCCAGATCGTCGCGCAGGCCTGGCCGGGTTCGGTGCCTGCCATTCTCTCCGGCCCGAGCTTCGCCGCCGATATCGGGCGCGGCCTGCCGACCGCCGTGACGCTCGCAGCCGAGGTCCCCGATCTGGCGCAGGCTTTGGCCGAGGCTCTGAGTTCGCCCGCCTTCCGCATCTATCACAGCGCCGATCCGCGCGGCGTCGAGATCGGCGGCGCGGCCAAGAACGTCCTCGCCATTGCAGCCGGCATCGCCATCGGCCTCGGCTATGGCGAAAGCGCCCGCGCCGCGCTCGTAGCCCGCGGCTTCGCCGAGCTGCGCCGCTTCGGCGAGGCCCATGGCGCGCAGGGCGAGACCCTGATGGGGCTGTCAGGGCTAGGCGACGTCGTGCTGAGCTGCGCCTCGGCCCAGTCGCGCAACTTCGCCTTCGGACTGGCGTTGGGCCAAGGGCACAGCGTCACCGAGGCGTCCGGCGGCGCGCTGGCCGAAGGCGCCTTCACAGCCTCGATCCTGGCGCGGATGGCCCAACTGCGTGGTATCGAGATGCCGATCGCCGAGGCCGTCGCGGCCATCATCGCCGGCACCAGCGGCGTGCGCGAGGCGGTCACGGGCCTGCTTACCCGCCCGCTCCGATCGGAACTGTAGAGGGAGATCGAGCATGGCTAACGACTGGTCGGATTTGACGAAGCGCGTGGCGAAGGGCATCGCCGAGGTGCGCAAGACCACGGGCTCGGAACTCGTCGCCGAGAGCATGCCGGTGGCGCTCGCCGGTCGCGTGCCGGCAGGACCGGTCATCCAGCATCGCCGCCGCAGGGCGGAGGGCACGCATCGCTTCGTGCTGATCCTGCCCTTCGGCGAAGGCGAGGTCCGAGTCGAGCTCGAACCGCAGGATTACGCCTCGCTGACGCGCGAGATGGTGCGCTTCTGGAACGAGCAGGGTCCCGAGGCCTCGAAGCCGCCGGTGCCGCTGGCGGATCGTGAAGCCGGCGAGGAATAGCCGGTAGGCAGCTCACCACGAATTCGCTATCGACGAATCCGACCTTTCGCCCCCTGCACCGACCGAGATCCCCATGGCCCACTGGCTGATCAAATCCGAACCCTCGAAATGGTCCTGGGACCAGCAGGTCGCGGCCGGCGCCAAGGGCACGCATTGGGACGGCGTCAAGAACCACACCGCCAAGCTCCAGCTCATGGCGATGAAGCTCGGCGAACAGGTCTTCTTCTACCACTCCAATGAGGGCCTCGAAGTCGTCGGCATCGTTGAAGTCATCAGGGAAGCCTATAACTGGATTCCCGGCGAGCCCTGGGTGCTGGTCGATTTCAAGGCGGTGAAGCCGCTGCCGAAGCCGGTGACGCTGGCGCAGGTCAAGGCCGAGCCAAGGCTTTCGAAGATGTCGCTGGTGACCTCGTTCCGGCTCTCAGTCCAGCCCGTCGCCGATGACGAATGGGACCTCGTCTGCAAGATGGGCGGGCTTTGAGGGCAACCGTTGCCGGGTTTCAATTCCGGTAATAGGACGCGAAGGGCGGGTGCAGGCGCAGTGCGCGCGGCCGATACGGCGCCATCGCCGTCAGGATCGGAACCGCCGCTGCCTTGAGACGTGGCTCGACGGCCGGCGCCATCGCCGCGGGTAGCGGCTGGAAGCGGTTCGCGACGAAATGCTCGCGCGTTCCCTCCCGCCAGGGCAGCCATGAGGTCGCGCGCTCATCATGCTGCAGGCCCTGCGGATCCGGCCGCAATTCGGCGAGCAGGCCCGTTTCGACCAGCAGCGGATGCGCAGTGGCGCGAGCCTCGTCGATCATCCACGACAGGGTCAGGTCCGACAACCCCATCTGCAGGCCATATCCGCCGCCGATATCGGTGTGCACGCCTGCGAACCAGAGCTGCTTGATCTGGCCCGGCGGTGCCTGCGTCTCGTCCCAGAGCTCGGGCGCGAAGACCTCGCGATTCTCGTCGATCGCCAGGGCCTGGCGGCCATGGGCGACCTGGCGGTTGAGGACGGGATCATGGAATTTGTGCCGCCCCGGCAGGCTGCCGATCGCCGGCAGGCCGAGCGCGCGGACCGTGTCCCAGACGCCGACGAAGAAGGGCGGATTCGAGCTCGATCCGTGCTCCCCACGGAAGGCTTCAGCCGCGCGAGCCCGCTCGGCCGCATCCTTGACCATGTAGACGCTGACAGCCTGTGCCGCGAGCTTGCGCACGATGGGATCGACGAGTGCGGCGGCGAAATCGTCCCAATGCCTGACCTTCGGCAGGCCCGCCGGCACGCCGCAAAGGCCGAGCACGCCGCCAAGACTGCGGACGGTGTAGGCGCCTCGGCTGAAGCCGAACAGGAAGAGGCGGTCTCCCGGCTCATGGCTCACGAGCAGCGCGGCATAGCAATCGATGATGTTGTCTGTAATGCCGTAGCCCGTGGCCTGCGCGAGCGCATCCTTGAGGCGACGGAACAGGCTGCGCCGTTCGCCGCTGTCCGGATCGGCGCCGAGTCCCGGATCATAGAAGCAGATCTGCGCCCCGGGATCGACCTCGCGCGTCGCCATGAACAGGCGGTAGATGTTGGTCCAGTTGATCGGGTTCGCGCCGCCGGCCTGGCCGGTGCCGTCCGAAAAGATGCAGATATTTTTCGGCATGGCCGCTCTCCAGCAGACGCATGCTACCATAGGACAAGACGCACCGGGGATTGTTTGCCCGCAAACCCGCTCTAACAAGGGGTTTCTGCCACGAAAGTGCGACGCCGCGCGGCTTGGCCCGGCCCCGCCTGCTCCCTATGATGCGCGCAATTCAAAGGAAGCGGACAAGAGCGTGCCATCGCACCGACCCGGCTCCGAACCGCAACGCTGACGGACCGACGCGAACGGCCCGAGTCTGGGGAGACGCCTGCCATGACCGAGATGATCTATGACGTGCCCGCCGCCTGGGCCAAGAAGGCCTGGGCCAACGACGCCAAATACAAGAAGATGTATGCGGCCTCGATCAAGGACCCGGATAAGTTCTGGGGCGAGCACGGCAAGCGGATCGACTGGTTCAAGCCCTACACCAAGGTGCGCAACGCCAGCTACAAGCCGGGCAAGGTCTCGATCAAGTGGTTCGAAGACGGCACCACCAATGTCGCCTATAACTGCATCGACCGGCATCTCGCCACCCGCGCCAAGCAGACCGCGATCATCTGGGAGGGCGACGACCCCTCCGAGTCGAAAAAAATCTCCTACGGCCAGCTCTATACCGAGGTCTGCAAGTTCGCGAACGTGCTCAAGGCCCACGGCGTCAAGAAGGGCGACCGCGTCACCATCTACATGCCGATGATTCCGGAAGCCGCCTACGCGATGCTGGCCTGCGCACGCATCGGCGCGATCCATTCGGTGGTGTTCGGCGGCTTCTCGCCGGATTCGCTCGCCAGCCGCATCGAGGATTCCGATTCGAAGATCGTCATCACTGCCGATGAGGGCCTCCGCGGCGGCCGCGCCGTGCCGCTGAAGAAGAACGTCGATGCGGCCGACGACAAGGTCAAGGGCGGCATCGGCACGGTCATCGTGGTCAGGCGCACCGGTGGCCACGTCACCATGAAGGCGGGCCGCGACGTCTGGTATCACGACGAGGCTGCCAAGGCCTCGGGCCATTGCCCCCCGGCCGAGCTCAAGGCGGAGGAGCCGCTCTTCCTGCTCTACACCTCGGGTTCGACAGGCAAGCCCAAGGGCGTGTTGCACACCACCGCCGGCTATCTCATCTACACCGCGATGACCCACCAATATGTCTTCGATTACCATGACGGCGACGTCTACTGGTGCACGGCGGATGTCGGCTGGGTGACCGGCCACAGCTACATCCTCTATGGCCCGCTCGCCAATGGCGCGACCACGCTGATGTTCGAGGGCATCCCGACCTATCCGACGATCTCGCGGTTCTGGGAGGTCATCGACAAGCACAAGGTCAACACCTTCTACACCGCCCCGACCGCGATCCGCTCGCTGATGGGCGCCGGCGAGGACCCGGTCAAGAAGACCAGGCGCAAATCGCTGCGCCTGCTCGGCTCGGTCGGCGAGCCGATCAATCCGGAAGCCTGGGAGTGGTATCACCGCGTCGTCGGCGAGCGCCGCGCGCCGATCGTCGACACCTGGTGGCAGACCGAGACCGGCGGCATCCTGATCACACCGCTGCCGGGCGCGACAAGGCTCAAGCCCGGCTCGGCGACGCGGCCCTTCTTCGGCGTCAAGCCTGAGATCGTCGATGCCGAGGGCAAGGTGCTGGAGGGCGCCTGCGAGGGTAACCTCGTCATCGCCGAGAGCTGGCCCGGCCAGATGCGCACGGTCTATGGCGACCACAAGCGCTTCGAGGAAACCTATTTCGCGACCTATCCGAACAAGTATTTCACCGGCGACGGCTGCCGGCGCGATGCCGACGGCTATTACTGGATCACCGGCCGCGTCGACGACGTCATCAACGTTTCCGGGCACCGCATGGGCACGGCGGAGGTCGAATCAGCCCTGGTCGCGCACCCTTCCGTCTCGGAGGCTGCGGTCGTCGGCTACCCGCACGACATCAAGGGCCAGGGCATCTACGCCTATGTCACGCTGATGACCGGCGAGGAGCCAAGCGAGGCGCTGCGCAAGGACCTCGTCGCCTATGTCCGCAAGGAGATCGGCCCGATCGCCTCGCCCGATTTGATCCAGTTCGCGCCGGGCCTGCCCAAGACCCGCTCCGGCAAGATCATGCGCCGCATCCTGCGCAAGATCGCCGAGGACGAATTTTCCGCGCTCGGCGACACCTCGACGCTCGCCGACCCCGCCGTGGTCGACGACCTGATCGCCAACCGCCAGAACAAGCGCAAGGCGGGGTGAGAGATATCGGTTTCTGATGACCGGGCTGATCCTGCCTCGGAAACACCGTGTCATCCCGGGCCTCCCCCGGGATCCATCATAGGACGCGACGGTACCCTATGATGGATCCCGGAGCTCCGCTGCACTGCGTCCGGGATGACGGCGGTGGTTCACTGTCTGACTGACCGGCTTGCCGTCACAACGCCGCCGCGAGCACCTCGATCTCGACCTTGAACGCCGGCAGCGTGAAGCCGGACACGATGACCAGCGTCGAGGCCGGCGGCGGTGTCGCGACATGGGCGTCGCGCGCTTCCATATAGGCCTTCATATAGGCTCGGTCGGTGACATAGGCGTTGATCCTGATGATATCCGACAGCGTCATCCCTGCCTCGGCGAGGATCGCAGCGATATTGGCGAAGCAGAGATCGGCCTGGGCGCGCGCATCCTCGGGGATCGTGCCGTCGGCGGCGACGCCGAGCTGCCCCGAGCAGGCCACGAGCCGGTATCCCGCCGGCACCGCGATACCGTGGCTGTAGCGTGCGAAGGGCTTGGCGATCGAGGGCGGAGCGAGCGGCGTCATCGTCATGTCCTGAGCATCTCCTGAAGAACGTCAGGACTATGCCTCGCCGGCCCATCGGGAACCAGATCGTTCACGCCGGGTTCGCAAGCGAAACCGGCTGCGCTATGGACGCGTAGCAGGATCATGCTCATGTCACGTTCACCGGGCTGGTCTAGGCTTGAACCCTCATTCGGCCGATTCCGGCCCGCACCGCATGATCGATCGGAACCGACCCCACATGACCAAGACGACCGCGATCACGACCACCGCGACCCTGGCCATGACCCTGAAGGCCGCCGGCCTGCTCTCGCTCCTGACGTTGACGGCCTGCGCCGGCTCGCAGCGCTTCGTCGGCGGGGCCGCACCGACGCAGGCCTATGGCCAGCCGACACTGCAACCGGCGCCGCCGATCAGCTCCGCGCCGGTGACCTCCGAGCCCTTGCCGCCACCGGGCGGCTATCCCCAGTCGGGGGGCTATCCCCAACAGGGCGGCTATCCGGTCGCCTCGGCCCAGCCCGGCGGGCTGCCGCCGCCACAAGACCCCTATTACAACCCCGCCGCCCCGGGCATGCCGCAGCAGACGCCCGCCCCCGTAACGCCACAGGCCACCGACGTCCCGACACTGCGCGGCGGTGGCGGCCCCGTTGCCACGCTCGGCGCGGGATCCAATGCGGCACGTCCTGCCGTCACCTCCCGCGACGGTGTCATCGGCAACTGGACCGCCAAGGAGGCGACTGGCAGCTCCTGCCGCGTCCAGCTGTCGAGCGCGCCGGCGCTCGATCTCTACCGCGCCAATGCCGCCGGCTGCGCCAATCGCGACCTGCAGAAGGTCACCGCCTGGGATTACCGCGACGGTGAAGTCTATCTCTACCAGCAGGGTGGGACCGTGGTGGCGCGGCTGCGCACCAGCGGCGGCGGTTCGATGGACGGCGCCGTGACGAAATCCGGCGCCGCGCTCTCGCTCAACCGGTAGAGCGTTTCCGCATTTTAGATCGGAAACTCAGCGTCATCCTGGACAAGCCACGAAGCGGCGCAGCTCCGGGATCCATCGTAAGACTCGACTGCACTCTATGATGGATCCCGGCCTTCGCTGCGCGAAGCCCAGGATGACGGCGCCATTTTCGGCAGGAACAGCGTATTCCAAAGGTCGCTGGTCTCGCTCACGCCCCCAGCGACCGCCCGAAGAACGCTGGCCGCCAGAAGCGGCGCTGCAGCGAAAGCGCCATCGACGCGAAGCTCCTCGCCGTGTCGAAGGCCTCGTCGAGGACGGTGAAGGGCGTCGGGCCGCCGGTCGCGATCACGCCCTCGACATCGGCATAGCCGCCGGCGAGATCGGCCTCGAACTTGCGCGCCAGCCGCCGCATCGCGGCATTCTCGGGCAGGCAGGTCATGTAGAGCGTGCGGATGCCGCGATTGCGCGCCGCTGTGATCAGGCGGCCGAACAGCGTTCCGCCGATGCCGCGCCGACGCCAGTCCCGCTCGACGCTGAAGGCCGCTTCGCCGGTCTGCGCGACGATGTCCTCGAGCCCGCGCAGTTCGGCGGCGCCGCGCACCGCGCCGTCCTCGATATAGGCATAGACCAGCCCGCCGACGCCGAAAGTGGTGACGGCATAGTTTTCGAGGAAATCGTCATTGACGGCCGTACCGAAGCGCTCGCGACGGGTGACAGCGTCGAGTCTCAGCAGATGCGCCTTGAAAAGATCGCGCTCCGCAGGCCAGAGCCGGCGCACTTCGCCTTGGCCGGTCGTTGTGCCGGCCTTTTTTGAACGAGCCAATTGTCATCTCCTGTTGACCGCGCAAATGCGCGCTACCGACCAGGAGGCGAATCTTCCCTAACTCGACCGCAAAATGGCGTCTCCGCGCTGGATTGCAAGATGCGCAGCCTTCGCAAGTGCAGCATTTTTGTGCGCCGCGAATAATCTCTCGGCTTTGGGGTGTGTTTAGGCCACCTATTCCCGGTCGATCGGCCAGGCCTTGAACACCTCGAGCGCTTCGCAGGCCTTGGCCTGGGCCGCCAGCGCCGGCCAGCGCTCCTCCGGGACGAAATCGGGAATGACGAAGCGGCAGAAGCCCCAGGCGATGGCGGCCGCGATATCGCAGGGGAGAAGCTCCGGCCCCGCCGTCAGCTCGCCGCGCGCAGCCGCCGCATCGAGCAAATCGAGCGCGACATGGAGCTGGCTGACAATGCGCTCCTGCCAGGGCTGATAGCGCTGGGCTTCCGGTCGCTTGCGCTCGTATTCGATCGAGACCGCCTTGTCGGCGGCGACGATGCCGATGCCGGTCAGCGCCAGGTCGCGCGTGCGGGCGCTGCCCTCGACCGGACGCAGCGAACGCCCGGCGACATCCTCGAAATGCTGGATGATCAGAAGGGACTCGGTGATCACCGTGCCGTCGTCCGCCACCAGGCTCGGCGCCTTGATCAGCGGGTTGATCGCGCGGAATTCGTCCATGTGGCGGAAGACCGAGACCGAGCGGTGCTCGAAGTCGAGCCCGAGCAGCGTGCCCGTCACCGCGGCGCGGCGGACATAAGGGCTATCCAGCATTCCCACGAGCAGCATCGGTCACCTCCATTGCGATCGGAAGACAGTGCCGGCAACCGCGCGCAAAGCCACGCCAAATCGCGTGATGCCAGGGATCACGCCGGCTGATGGGCCTCGATTTCGGTCTCGAATCCCGGCACGAAGCCCAGCGCCAGGCCATGCTCGCGCGCCGCCATCTGGCAGGGATCCCAGTAGGGCGTGCCGCCGAAGCGCTCGACCAGCAGGTCGATCAGGACCCTGACCTTGCCCGGCACATAGGCTCCCGGCGGCCTGACCACGTAAAGCGCATGCTCCTGCATCGGGAACTCCCACAGAACAGGCACGAGCGAGCCGTCCCGGATCGAATCGCTGGCGATGAAGGTCGGCAGTTGCACGATGCCGAGCCCCGCCTTCGCCCAGGCCAGCAACGTGTCGCCGCTGTCGGAGCGCAGCCGCCCCGCCGGCCTGACCGCCACCCGGCGCTTGCCGACCCTGAAGTTCCAGTCTGGCGTATTGGTGCCGGTGTAGAGCAGGCATTCATGCCCGGCGAGGTCGGGCGGGCTCTCCGGCCGCCCCTTTTCCGCCAGATAGGCCGGACTCGCCAGGACGACGCCATGGATCGGCGCGATCCGGCGCGCGACAAGGCTTGAATCCTTCAGCGTGCCGATCCGGATCGCCGCGTCAAAACGCTCGCCAATCAGGTCGACATAACGGTCGCTGGCCTCGACATCGATCTCCAGCCGGGGATGAAGCCTGGCGAGCTCGCCCAGAATCGGTGCGACATGGCGGTTGCCGAAGGTCAGCGGCATCGACAGACGCAGGCGGCCCGAGACACCCGAGGCCTGCGCCACCGATTCACGAGCCGCGACGAGATCGGCCAGGATGCGCTCGCCGCGCGCCTTGAATTCGAGGCCGGCTTCGGTGGCAGCGACCCCGCGCGTGGTCCGGCTCAGGAGCCTTGTGCCGAGATCGGCTTCCAGCCGCGAGATCCGGCGGCTGACGATGGATTTCGCCAGCCCGAGATGATGGGCCGCGCGCCCGAAACCGCCGGTTTCGGCCACGGCGATGAAGCTGCGGATGTCGTCGAGCTCGGACATCGCGTTCCCCTTGAAGCAACAGTCTGGTGCTCCTTATAGGCGTTTCGTTGCGATCCATGAACCCTTAACTTGCCGGTCATCGAACCCGTCCCCGGTTTCAGGATCAACCAGACATGTCCACCCTTCTCGTCCTCAACAGCAGCGCCTCGGGCGCGGCCTCCGTCTCGAAGCAGCTCATCGAGGAGACGGTCACCCGCCTGCGCGGCCAGAACCCGGCGCTCAAGATCGTCGAGCGCGATCTCGGCACCAGTCCGGTTCCGCATCTGACGGTCGATTCCGCTGCCGCCATCCGCGGCGCCGAACCCGCCAACGAAGCCCAGAAGCAGGCGAAGGCGCTCTCGGACGCGCTGGTCGAGGAGCTCAAGGCGGCCGACGTCCTCGTCATCGGCGCGCCGATGTACAATTTCGGCATCCCCTCGACGCTGAAGTCCTGGTTCGACCATGTGCTGCGCGCCGGCGTGACCTTCAAATACGGCGAAGCGGGTCCGGAAGGCCTGCTCAAGGGCAAGCGCGCGATCGTCGTCGAAAGCCGCGGCGGTCTTTACAGCTCGGGCCCGGCCCAGCCGCTGGATTCGCAGGAGCCGCATCTGCGCAACCTGCTCGGCTTCATCGGCATCAGCGACGTCACCTTCGTGCGCGCCGAAAAGCTCGGCTACGGCCCGGAGGCGCGCCAGCAGGCGATCAACGACGCCCAGGCCGAGCTCGCCAAGGTCGCCTGATATCCCAGTCTTCACGGCCAACGAAAAACGCCCGCCCGGAAAACCGGAGCGGGCGTTTTGATATCGAAACCAACAACCTCCGCGTCATTCCGGACAAGCCGCGCAGCGGCGCCGATCCGGAATCCATCGTAAAGCGCGTCGCCCTTCGATGGATTCCGGGTCTGCGCTTCGCTTGCCCGGAATGACGGCGCGGGGAATGTTGGTCGGAAGAGAAGGCCTCAGGCGCTCTCGCCGACGGCCTGCAGATAGAGGTCCAGGATCGCCTCCTCCTCGGCGCGCTCATTGGCGTCGCGCTTGCGGATGGCGATGACCTTGCGCAGCACCTTGACGTCGTAGCCGTTGCCCTTGGCCTCGGCATAGACCTCCTTGATGTCGTCGGAGATGGTCTTCTTCTCTTCCTCGAGACGCTCGATGCGCTCCACGATGCTCTTGAGCTGGTCGCCCTGAACCGGTTCGTCCATCTGATGTCCTTCTCGATGGGGAGATTTGGCCGGGAGGGTTCGCACCGCGCGGCCCCCACCGTCAAGCCGCAACCGGCGATCTCTCAACAGCCGCGTCGCCTAGGGCGCGCCCAGCACCGATACGCAAGGCGCAACGATGCGCGCCAGCCGCACGCCCCAGTCGCGCGCGGTCGCATCGCTGGCCATCAAATCCTGCCGCACCTCGATCAGCGCATCGGGCAACCCGCGCCGCGTCGCATGCCGGTCGATCGTGTCTCCCGGAAGGCCGCCATGATAGGGCTCGTTGTCGCCGACGACGAGGTCGCCCTCCTGCTGCAGAGCGGCGATCAGAGGCCGTGCCAGCCGGCCCTCATAGTCCCAGAGCACGCCGACATGCCAAGGCCGGGCGACGCCCTTCCAGAACGGCGTGAACGAGTGCAGCGCGATGATCGCCGGCGGATGACCGGCCACCAGCGCGGCCTCGATGGCGAGGTCGATCGCGACGTCATAGGGCTTGTAGTAGCGCGCCACGCGCTCGGCGATCCCCGTGGCGTCGATATGGCGGTTGCCCGGCACGATCGCCCCGTCCGACAGGCGCATCACCAGGGTCGGGTCGTCCAGCCCGCGATTGGGGTCGATCAGCAGCCGCGAGAAATTCGACAGCACGGCCGGTGCACCCAGCGCCCGCGCCATGGCGCGCGTCATCTCGGCGGCGCCGATGTCATAGGCGATGTGGCGTTCGAGCTGAGCCGGCGGCAGGCCGAGCGAATCGAGTTCGGGCGGGATCGCGTTCGAGGCGTGGTCGCAGAGCAGCAGCATCCCGGTCGCGGGATCGCCGGAGACGACCTCGACCTCGCCGGGTGCAAGCGCGGCGGCCGGCATGGGCACCGCAGTATCGCTCATCATGCAGCGCCTCTAGAAGTACGATGATATCGACAAAAGCCTGATGACGTTCGCCGCACCGCGACCTAAAAGAATCGGCAACGAAAGTCGATCCGATCGACTTAAAGCTAGCAGACGGGCGGAACGGGGCGGCCTTGCAGCGATCCAGCGATCTGACCGAGCGGATGCGTGCGCAGGCCCGCGTGATCTTCGACGCGGCTGTGGCGCGCGCCCACCCCGCCGGCTGCCTGCCCGCCCATTTGCCGCCACCACCGCCGACCGGCCGCCTGATCCTGCTCGCCGCCGGCAAGGCCGCCGGCAGCATGACCGCGCTGGCCGAGGCGCATTACCTCGATGCAGGTTTCCCGCCCGAGCGCCTCGTCGGCCACGCCGTCGCGCGGCACGGCTATGAGACGAAGACCCGCCATATCCCGATGGTCGCGGCCGGCCATCCTGTGCCCGACCAGGGCAGCATCGACAGCGCCACCCGCGCGCTCGAGCTTGCAGCCTCCGCCACCGCCGAGGATTTCGTGCTGGTGCTGCTGTCGGGCGGCGGCTCGGCCAATTGGGTGGCGCCGGCGGGCACGCTCGCGCTCGCCGAGAAGCAGGCCGTCAACAAGGCGCTGCTGCGCTCGGGCGCGCCGATCGGCGAAATGAACATCGTCCGCAAGCGGCTGTCGCGCATCAAGGGCGGCAGGCTTGCGCTCGCCGCCGCGCGCGCCCGGCTGCTGACGCTGGCGATCTCCGACGTGCCCAATGACGAGCCGACCGCGATCGCCTCGGGCCCGACCGTCGCCGATCCCTCGACCATGGAGCAGGCGCGCGCTATCGTCGCACGCTTCGGCCTCGATCTACCTGCCGCCGCGAAGACCCTGCTCGACGACGACGCCAGCGAGACGCCCAAGCCCGGCCACGACGCCTTCGCCCGGACCGATTTCCGCATCATCGCCCGCCCCGCCGATGCCATCGCCGCCGCCCATGCCGCGGCCGTAGAGGCCGGCTACGAGGTCTATGATCTCGGCCCCGATCTCGAGGGCGAGGCCCGCGACGTCGCCGCGCGTCATGCCGAACTCGCATTGTCGCTGAAGCGTCAGGGCAAGCGCGCCGCGATCCTCTCCGGCGGGGAATTCACCGTGACATTGCGCGGCAAGGGCCGTGGCGGGCCTAACCAGGAATATGCGCTGGCGCTGGCCATCGCGCTCGCGGCCGAGCCCGGCATCGTCGCGCTCTCGGGCGATACCGACGGCACCGATGGCGGCGGCGGCGAGGCGACCGACCCCGCCGGCGCGATCATCGACGAGACGACGCTGGCCCGCGCCGGCGAACTACGCCTTGATCCTGCCCGATCCCTCGCGGACAACGATTCGACCGGCTTCTTCGAGCCGCTGGGCGACCTGCTGCGGACGGGTCCAACCCTGACCAACGTCAACGACTGCCGCGTCATTCTGATCGAGCCCCAAACCTGACCAAATCCAATTCTGATCGAATCCGAGAGATGAGCCGAAACCGAAGCGCGATCCTTCGCCTGGCCCTGCTGGCGGCCGGCCTGCTCGGCGCAAGCCTGCTCGGCACAAGCCCGGCCTTTGCCGATCTGCGCATGTGCAACACCTCGGGCAGCCGCGTCGGCGTGTCCATCGGTTATCGCGACGCCCAGGGCTGGACCACCGAGGGCTGGTGGAACATCGGCCCGCGCGCCTGCGAGACGCTGCTCCGCGGCACACTGGCGGCGCGATTCTACTATGTCCACGCCGTCGATTACGACCGGGGCGGCGAGTGGACCGGCAAATCCGTGATGTGTACCCGGAACAAGGAATTCACGATTCGCGGGATCGAGGACTGCCTGGCCCGCGGCTATGACCGCGCCGGCTTCTTCGAGGTCGATACCGGCGAACAGAAGAGCTGGACGATCCAGCTCACCGACACCACCGGCAGCGCCCCGGCGCGGCCCTGAGGGGACATCGACATGAAGCGTGAGCGCCGCATCAAGATCATCGCCACGCTGGGGCCGGCCTCGGCCACGCCCGAGATGTGCGCGAAGCTGTTTGCGGCCGGCGTCGATGTCTTCCGCATCAATATGAGCCACACCCAGCGCGAGACGCTACCCGAGAAGATCGCGATGCTGCGGGCGCTGGAGACGCAGTTCCGCCGCCCTGTCGGCATCCTCGCCGATCTGCAGGGGCCGAAGCTGCGCGTCGGCGCCTTTGGCGGCGATGGCGGGGTGACGCTGGAGAACGGCGCCCGTTTCACCTTCGATTCCGATCCCGCGCCGGGCACGCAGAAGCGCGTCCACCTGCCCCATCCCGAGATCCTGACCGCGCTGGAACCGGGCCATGTCGTCATCCTCGACGACGGCAAATTGAGGCTCGTCGTCGAGAAGGCGAGCCCGACGCAGGCCGTGACGCGCATCGTCGTCGGCGGCCGGCTGTCCTCGCGCAAGGGCGTCAGCCTGCCCGACACCACGATCGCCGTCTCGGCGATGACCGAGAAGGACCGCTCAGACGCCGAGGCCGCGGCCGAGGCCGGTGTCGACTGGATCGCGCTCTCCTTCGTGCAGCGCCCCGAGGACATGGCCGATCTCCGCAAGATCGTGCAGGGCCGGGCGCTGGCCATGGCCAAGATCGAGAAGCCGCAGGCGCTACTGCGCCTGGAGGAGATCATCGACGCCTCGGATTCGATCATGGTGGCGCGGGGCGATCTCGGCGTCGAGATGCCGCTGGAGAAGGTGCCCGGCACCCAGAAGCGCATCACCCGGATGTGCCGCCGCAAGGGCAAGCCGGTCATCGTCGCGACGCAGATGCTGGAGAGCATGATCACCAGCCCGGTGCCGACCCGGGCCGAGGTCTCGGACGTCGCTACCGCCGTCTTCGAGGGGGCGGACGCGGTGATGCTCTCGGCCGAAAGCGCCGCCGGCCAATTCCCGATCGAGGCGGTGGCGATGATGAACCGCATCGCCGAGGAGGTCGAAAGCGAGTCGGTCTACCGCTCGATCCTGGAGGCGCAGCGCGCCGAGCCCGAGGCGACGGGCGCCGATGCCATCGCCAAGGCCGCCCACGAGGTCGCCGACGCGCTGAACCTCAAGGTCATCGCCGCCTGGACCTCGTCGGGCTCGACGGCCTTCCGGCTCGCCCGCGAACGGCCGAACTCCACCGTCATCGCGCTCACGCCCAACGCCGCCACGGCGCGCCGCCTCACCCTCGTCTGGGGCGTGCATGCGGTGGTGACGAAGGACGCCAGCGACATCGACGACATGGCTTCGCGCGCCTGCAAATTCGCCGTGCGCGAGAACTTCGCGAAGCTCGGCGACCGCATCATCGTGGTCGCCGGCGTGCCCTTCGGGACGCCGGGCGCCACCAACATGGTCCGCATCGCCTTCATCGCCAAGGAGCATGTCGAGAAGGCGTGAGGTTCAGCCGGCCGCTCAATTCTGCGCCAGCCCCGACCTCGGCCCGACGATCTGGTCGATCGCCTCGACCACGATCTCCGGCGCGGCATGGTGCGGCATGTGGCCGACGCCCGGCAGCAGCACGAAACGGCCCTGCGGCGCCTGCCTTGCGATCGTAGCCGAATGGATGACGGGCGAAACGATCGCGTCGCTGTCGCCCGTGATCGCCACCACCGGCATCTTCAGATCGCGATAGCGCGGCACCTGGGCGCTGACGAAGTCGAAGGTCGCTGCGATGTCCTGCGAATTGGCCCGGAAGCTCGCCGGCCGCAGCAGCAGCGCGATCTCGCCGGTCTCCAGATAGCCCGGCGTCACCGGGCGCGGCGCGAAGACGCTGTCCGCCCCCGCTGCCAGCAACAGGCGCGCGGCGGGAATGCCGACCAGCCGGGCAAAGACCGGCCCGATCACCGGCCAGGCGGTCAGGTGGTGATACCAGGCGATGCCGCCGGGCCAGGGATGCGTCACGGCGCCGAGCAGAACGAGCCCGCGCAGGCGCTCCGGTCGGTCGAGCGCGATCCGGGTCGAGGCGGCCCCAGCCAGCGAATGCGCCAGCAGCACGAAGCGCTCGGGCACGATCGCGTCGAGACCCTCCATCAGGACAGCGGCCTGCCGGACCGGATCGGCCATGGCGTCACCTGCAATCCGGTCGCTCCAGCCATGCCCCGGACGGTCGATTGCGACGACACGGTAGTGGCCGAGATCAGGGCCCAGCGTCGCCAGCAGGTCGGCATGATCCGAGGACGCGCCATGGATGAGCACGACGGTGCCGCGCGCTTCGCGAGCCGGCAGGCTCTCGCGGTAATGCAGCCGCCCGCCCGCGACGGCGACGAAGCTGCCCCTGGGCGGATAGTCCCGCGCGGCCTGCGTGCCGAGCCATTCGGACCAGAACATGATCCCGGCCACGGCCAGGATGAACATGACGACAAGGGAGCGGATCAGCATGCTCCGCATACGCAGGCGTCGCCGTTTCGGATCTGTGAAGATGTCAGGGACCGTGTTGGACATTGAGCCCTCATCCTGAGGAGCTGCGCAGCAGCGTCTCGAAGGATGCTCCAGATGTCTCCGGAGCCTCGGCGAGCATCCTTCGAGACGCGATCCCTGCGGACTCGCTCCTCAGGATGAGGGCTGCGAGGGGCAATTCGCTCAGGCGTCGCGGCCGTCGACTTCGATCTTCAGCGATTCGACGGCGCTCTTGATCGCCTCGAGCTGCGGATAGACCTCAAGCGCCCGGCGATAGGCGACCATGGCGCGCTTGTCGTCGCCCTGCTGGCGCAGAATGGTGCCGAGCCCCATCATCGCGCCGTAATGCCTGGGCTCGCGCTTCAGCGCCTCGCCGATGTCGAGCATCGAGCGGATCGGATCGCCGGCGATGAAGAGGGCGTTGGCGCGCTGGTTCCAGCCCTCGGCCCAGTCTGGCTCCAGGCTGATGACGCGGTCGAGCAGTTCGATCGCCAGTTCGAACTGCTTGGCCTTCATCGCCGTCTGGGCGCGGGTCATCAGCAGATCGGCGGTGGGCGAATTGGAACGCGACCAGCGGCGCTGGATCAGATTGGCGATACCCTTGGCCTCTTCGGGCGTCTTGGCCGCGGCCAGCCGCTCGAACAGCTTCTCCAGCGTCGCGGCCGGCGTGCGTGCCGGGGCAGCGGGAGCCGCCGTGGGATTGTCGTCCTTGTCGGTGGGCGCAACCGCGCCGGGACGCTGCGGCGCGGCATCCTGTGCCTGCACGGAAGCGAAGGGGGTGACAGCCGCCAGCGCCAGCAGGAGGGCGGCGGAGAGCGTGCGTGCGATCATCATGCCCACGAGTTTAGCCGCGCTTGGCGGCAGGTCAATTCACGGAGCAGCGACCGCCAACGCAAAAAAGCGGGCGCACCCGAGGGGGCCCCGCTCTGTCCTTGTCCCCAGCGAGGAAGGCGGCCCGCAGGCCGCCGCAACCTCAGCCCTGGCGCGCCTTGAAGCGCTTCTGGACCTTGTTGATGATGTAGACGCGGCCCTTGCGGCGCACGAGCTGGTTGTCGCGGTGACGGGCGCGCAGCGACTTCAGCGAATTGCGGATCTTCATGGTCTCAACTCCACCGACCCGCGCCACGAGGGCGAACCGGTCAAAAAACGAAAGCCCTGCCAAACACGAAGCCAGCGACGCGAGCCGGAAACCGGCCCTCATCGACCACGCGAATGATGCGGCTGATGCGATGCCGGCTGTATACGGATTTTTCCTGAGATCGCAAGAGCGCAAGACGCTCAAGGCCGAGGAAAAGCGGGATTGCTCTCCAAAGCAGCGGTCATCGGGCCGATCGGGCCCCGGAACTTAAGCTCCCCGCCGCGCGTTTCCCTGTCTCACGAACGCTGGGGATTTCAACACCATGAAGATATCGACCTTGGGCCTGCTGGCCGCCTGCACGATCGCGCTCGGCGCCTGCGGCAACACCACGGAACAGCGCATCGGCGGTGCCGCAGCCGGCGCCGGAACCGGGGCTATCGTGGCCGGCCCGGTTGGCGCGGTCGTCGGCGGTGCCGCCGGCGCGATCGCAGCGCCGAGCGTCGTCCGCTCGACGCGACGCGCGACGCGCTGACCAATGCTCCGGTTGGCGGTTACGGCCGCCAGCCGGTCTCCTCGGCGGGCGCGTTCTGGCGCGCCTCGTCCTTGCGGGCGTCCTCGACATAAGTGAACAGCGCCCGCAGCGCCGATTCCACGCCCTCGCCGGAGGCCGATGACAGCACGATCGGCATGCGCTTGCAGGCCCGCTTCAGCCGCGCGACCTGCTCCTTGAGCAGCTCCGGCGACAGCGCGTCGACCTTCGATAGCGCCACGATCTCGGGCTTCTCGTCGAGGCCCTCGCCATAGAGGCTGAGTTCCTTGCGCACGGTCTTGTAGGCCTTGCCGGCATGCTCGCTGGTGCCCTCGACGAGGTGCAGCAGCACGCGGCAACGCTCGACATGCCCCAGGAACCGGTCGCCGAGGCCGTGCCCCTCATGGGCGCCCTCGATCAGGCCGGGAATATCCGCCAGCACCATCTCGCGCGCATCGACGCGCACGACGCCGAGCCCCGGATGCAGGGTCGTGAAGGGATAATCGGCGATCTTTGGCTTGGCCGCCGTGACGGTCGCCAGGAAGGTCGACTTGCCGGCATTGGGCAAACCGATCAGCCCGGCATCGGCGATCAGCTTCAGCCGCAGCCAGACCCAGCGTTCCTCGCCGATCAGTCCGGGATTGGCATGGC
This sequence comes from Allobosea sp. P2_B12, assembly GCF_056404835.1. NCBI lineage: Bacteria > Pseudomonadati > Pseudomonadota > Alphaproteobacteria > Hyphomicrobiales > Alloboseaceae > Allobosea > Allobosea sp. P2_B12. The sequence goes on from NZ_JBFUDG010000004.1 coordinate 175,877, forward strand.
GCGGCGCCTGGTTGGTCGCCGTCTTGAAATAGGCATTGCCGAAGCCGCCATTGCCGCCCTTGCACAAAACGAAGCGCTGGCCGGCCTGCGTCAGGTCGGCGACCAGCGTCTCGCCATCCTCGTCGAAGATCTGCGTGCCCGGCGGCACCTTCAGAACCTTGGTCTCGCCATTGGCGCCGTGCCGGTCGGCACCCATGCCGTGCCCGCCGATCTTGGCCTTGAAATGCTGCTGGAAGCGGAAGTCGATCAGCGTGTTGAGGCCCTGCACGCATTCGATGATGACATCGCCGCCGCGTCCGCCGTCGCCGCCATTGGGCCCGCCGAACTCGATGAACTTTTCACGGCGGAAGGAGACGCAGCCGGCGCCGCCATCGCCCGCCTTCACATAGATCTTGGCCTGGTCGAGGAATTTCATGAGCTCTCAGTAGTGATCGCGGGGCGAAAGGGCAATGAGCGCGTCATGCCGCCAGCGTCGGCGCTGCCATTTCCTCGCGCAGCGCATCGGCGAAGCGGCGTGCCGCCAGACCCGGCTGCGGCCCCATGATCAGCCCGACGGAGAGCTCGAACAGCGCCGGCAGGCCTTCCGCGAGGCCGAGCCGCCGCGCCGTCGCCGGCACCGCGCTCTCGGTCACCGCCGTGACGCAGAACCCCGCCTCGACCGCCGAGAGCATGCCGGAGGTGTGCGAGCAGGAAAAAACCAGCCGATAATCCTTCTCCGCATCGGCGAGGCAGGCGAGCAGGCGCGGCCGCACCCGGCAGCCTTCCGAGAACAGCGCCAGCGGCAGCGTCTCCTGCAGTTCCGGCCGGTGTCCGCGCGCCGCGATCCAGACCACAGGCTCGCGCCGGATCACCTCGCCGACGGGGCGCCTGGGATCCTGCGTCACCACGGCGAGATCGAACTCGCCGGCCGCCACGGCCGGCTCGATCCGCTTCGACAAATCGCAATGCAGTTCCAGTTCGACCCTGGGATGCTCGGCCGCGAAGCGCGCGATCAGCGGCCGCAGGAAGGCATCGACATAATCGTCGGGAATGCCGATCCTTAAGCGCCCCGAGGCGCTGCTGCCGCCGAGATCGTCGAGCGCCTCGCGCTGGATCGCCAGCAGCCGCCGCGCATGCGCGATCAGCCGCTCGCCGGCATGGGTCGGCACCACGCCCCGGCGCGAGCGCTCCAGCAGCCTGTGGCCGAGCTGGTTTTCGAGATCCTGGATCCGCACCGAAATTGCCGATTGCGTCCGCCCGAGCCGTGCGCTCGCCGCCGTGAAGCCGCCGCTCTCGACCACCGCCACCAGCATGTCGAGCGCCGCCAGATCGAAATGCCCGGACATGGCACAGCCTCCATCGATCGTTTTTAAGAATGATTAAATCAGAATAATCCGTTTTTCCGATGGAAGGAAGTGGGGTAAACCGGGCCAACAATAATCAGAATCTCTCGAAAGCCGTCACCATGTCCGCCCCCGCCGCCGTCATGCCAGCCCCGACCGCCCCCGCGCTCGCGATGTTCCTCGCTTTGCTCGCGGGCGCGACCTGCATTGGCTTTTCCGGCGTGTTCGTGCGCTTCGCCGATGTCGGCCCGGCCGCGGCCGGCTTCTGGCGCATGGCCTTCGCGCTGCCGGTGCTCGGCCTCTGGATGGGGCTGGAACAGCGCCGTCGGGGGCGCCCGGCCGCCAGCGCCGGCGCCCTGTTGCCGATCGCGCTGGCCGGCCTCGCCTTCGGCGTCGATGTCGTCCTCTACAACGCCTCGCTCGGCTTCACGACCATCGCCAACGCCTCGCTGCTCGGCAATCTCTCGCCGGTGGCGGTCGTGCTTGGCGGCTGGCTGCTCTTCGCCGAGCGGCCGAGCCGGCGCATCCTCGGCGCTCTGGCGCTGGCGCTGGGCGGCGCGATGATGCTGGTACTGCCGAAATTCGCCGGCACGGCGGCTCCCGCCCCGGGCGGCCTGTTCGGAGACAGCCTCGCGATCGGCGCCGCCATCTCTTATGCCGCCTACATCATGGCTGTGCGCCGCGCCCGCGACCGCGCCGAGGCTAGCCGCATCAGCCTGATCTCCAGCGCGATCTGCGCCGTCTTCTGCCTCGTCACGGCACTGGCGCTGGGCGAGACGATCATCCCCGCCAGCCTGCAGGGCTGGCTCGCGGTGATCGCGCTCGGCCTTGTCTCGCATGCCATGGGGCAGGGCCTGATCACGCTCGCGCTCGGCCATTACGGCGCCAGCGCTGCGTCGCTGGTCATGGTCTGGCCGGCAATGGTCGCCGTGCTCTCCGCCTGGGCGCTCTTTGGCGAGCAGCCCTCCCCCGTCCAGGCCTTCGGCGGCATCGCGATCCTCGCCGCCGTGTTGATGGTGCGCAAAGGCTGACGCCTCACGCCGCTGAAGCTTCACGCGGCCACGGCGTAGTTCAGGATCACGGCGCCGTTGCTCAGCGGGCGTGACTGCGTCAGCGAGAGCTTGCGCGCAGGCGAACCCGGCTTGAACAGGGGCGTACCCGCCCCGAGCAGGACCGGCGCGACGCAGAGCATGATCTCGCCGACCAGGCCGTCGCGCAGCAGCGAATCGGTCAACTCGGCGCTGCCGAAGACATAGATGTCCTTGCCGGCCTCAGTCTTGCGCCGCGCGATCTCGCCCGCGATGTCGGCCGTGACCTGCGTGTTGTTCCAGTCCGATGCCGTCAGGCTGCGCGAGGCGACGAGCTTCGGCAGGGCGTTCATGAAGACCTTGGTCTCGCCCTCCTCTTCCGCCGACGTCCAGTACGCCTTCATCCCCTCATAGGTGACGCGGCCGAAGACGAGCAGCCCCGCCTTCTCCCCGAATGCCTTGCTGAGCTCGGAGAGCTCGTCGCACCAGGCATCGCCATGGAAGGCGAGATCCCACTTCGTCGGCCCTTCGAACAGCCCGTCCAGCGTGACGAGATTCCAGACGATCACCTTGGCCATCTTATCCTCCCTCGGGACATCCACCATAAAACCGATTGCGATTTGCAAGCAGTTGCTGCTTAGCCAAACCGATTGTATATTGCAAGCGGTTTTTGGAGAGCCTCATGCGCGAGACCCGCCGTTCCGGCTGCCCGATCAATCTGACGCTGGAAATCCTCGGCGATCGCTGGAGCCTGATCGTGCTGCGCGACATCATGTTCGGCAACAGGCGGCATTTCCGCGAATTGCTGCTGAAATCGGATGAGGGCATCGCCAGCAACATCCTTGCCGACCGGCTGAAGCGCCTCGTCGAGAGAGGCCTGCTGACCCGCAGCGACGACGCCAGCCACAAGCAGAAGGGCATCTACAGCCTGACCGAGATGGGCATCGCGCTCGTCCCGGTCTTCGCGGCGATGGGCAGTTGGGGCCGCCGCTTTCTCCCGGTCACCGAGGAAATGGAAATCCGCGCCGAGCTTCTGGAACAGGGTGGCCCGCCGCTTTGGGAGGGCTTCATGCAGGAGTTGCGCGCCTTGCATCTCGGCGCGCCCGCGCCGGAGGTGTCCGTGCTGGCCGGGCTGACGGCGGCCTATCGCGAAGCCGTGGCGCGGCGAGAGGCGGCCACCGCCGCGTAACTGCGTTGGCTCTCCCTGTCATGGTCGCCCTTGTGGCGACCATCCACGTCTTCGCTGGTCGAGGGTCGTGCTCAAGACGTGGATGCTCGGGACAAGCCCGAGCATGACGAACAGCACCCCATCTCGGACGCGACTTATCCCCGCTCCGCCCACCCATGCCTATTGTCCCCACGTTCCACCCGACCAAGGGGGCTGTCGCGAGGCATCGTGCGGCCGGGCGGAATGGCGGTGTTCATGGGCAGGGCCGTTGCGGGCCTCGACCATGGAGGGGCCGCTCGTCGCCGGGGCCTTCAGCAATCCCGGTCATGACCGACCTTAATGGGCGACGAGCGGAACCGGAAGAGAACCGCGCGCGGAGCCGGACGGTGGTCAAGCCGCCGCATCGACACCTCGACATCGACACTCGACATCGGCACGCGGTCAGGCCCGCGCCGCCATCCGGCTCCGCGCACCCCTTTTCGGGCTGCAGGCCATGCAAAACCCCGCGGCGCGAGCCGGCCGGGGATTTGCGTGCGGCCATGGCACAGCGATGATGCGGGAACCTCATTCGCCTTCGCGGGATTGCGATATGCGGCGCCAGACTTCATCCTTGGCGCCTCAACCGGCCGAGGTGAGCATGCTGCGCGGATGTCTTCTGGCTTCGATCCTGCTGGTGGCGCCGGTGGCGCAAGCCGCCGGCCCCTATGGCGAGATCGTCGTCGGCAACTGGAAGGGCGGCGCCTTCACCAACGATGCGACCGGCGCCTTCTCGCATTGCGCCGTGAATGCCGGCTATCGCAACGGCACGCGCATGTTCACCTCGATCACCGCCGATCTGAAATGGCTGGTCGGCTTCGCCCACCCCAACTGGAAGCTCAAGCCGGGCAGCAAGCTGAACCTACAGCTCGTCTTCGATCGCAGCGCGAGGATCGACGTCACGGCGGACGTCAAGACGCCGACCCTCCTGGCGATTCCGATGCCGGGCGATTCGGAGCTGATCAACGCCTTCCGCCAAGGTCGCTTTCTCGAACTGGTCGCCAACGATCAGCGCCTGAGCTTCGCCCTGACCTCGACCGGCGAGATGCTGCCCGCCCTCGTCGCATGCGCGAAGCAGAGTGCCAGCATCCGCGGGCCGGTCAATCCGGCCGCGGGCCAGAACGCCGCCCAGCCGTCCGAGGCCGACACGCAGGCCAAGGCCGAGAAGAAGGCGGTGCTGGAGAAGACCCGCGACCTGATCCGCACGCGCATGCTGACCTGCATCGGCCGCGAGGGCGGCCCGATGCTGGCGACCGACGAGAAGGCCGAGGTCGTGGCCAAGGCCGCGATGATCTTCTGCAAGGCCGATGTCGATGCGCTCGCCCAGGCGATCATCGAGATCCACGAACTCGACGGCACGAGGCCCGTCGACCGCGACGCCGTGCGCCGCATCGCCACCCAGAGCGTCCAGGACGTCGTCGTCGCCCAGATCGTCAAATCGCGCGGCGAAATGCTCAACCGCCGCAACCAGCAGCCCTCGACGCCATCAGGCGGAACCCCGACGATCTCACCGTCGCTCTGAGGTCGGCCTTCAAGGAACCGCGCGGTCATCCCGGACAAGCCGCCCTCGGGTCCGGCCTTTGGCCGGCCCAAGGACAGGCTCCGCGGCGCCGATCCGGGATCCATGCCGGAACGCTGGTTCTGAGAAGTTGCGGAATGGATCCCGGATCCGACTTATCCCCCGCGTCTGAACAGACCCGAGAATAGGACGCTCCAAACCGGGAGCGCTCCATGTCCGCCAGATCCGATCGTCATCTCTCCGAAGCCGCCGGAGACGGCGAGATCATCCGCCTGCGCCGCAGCCTGATCCGCCTTCAGGACGAAGCGCGATTGCTGCGCCGCGATATCTTGAGGCGCAAGTACAACCCCTCGCAGCCCCGCGTGCCGGCCGGCGGCGCCGGTGGTGGGCAATGGACCAGCGGCGCGGGCGGCGGTGGTGGCAGTGGCAGTGGCAGTGGCGGCGCCATGCCGGGTTTCGGCGATGGCGGTAGCCTTGCGGATTTCGCGTCCGAAGACGGCTTCGTCATCGACGAGACCGGCGACGAGGCTTGGGCCTTCTTTGAGGAAAGCACGGATAGCGACGGCGAGGTCTTGGAGCGGGCCATCGTCAACCGCGACGGCAGCACGATCCATTCCGAATACGCCGCCTCGCGCGAGCCAGGATTCGACGAGCGTCATACCGTCACGACGCCCGAGGGCGAGAAGATCACTTTCGAGACGACGGACAAGACTCAGACAGTTCGGGAAGGGGGACCCGATGGCGAAATCGTCGGCCGGTCGGTGTGGAGCGCGGACGGGCCGACGTTTGAGCCGACGATTCAGCCCGCATTTGCACCGTTAGCCGTCGCTCCCGCGCTCATTGTCGGCGGCGCGATCCTGTTCAACTGGCAATCGCCCTTCAACGGCAGTGATGGCCAGCAGGCCGTGATGGGGTTTAACGCGCAGGAATTCCGGCCGAGTGCGCCGGGCGCGCTGAATCTCGGTTTCAGCGGCAGGGTCGCTGAGGAGGAAGCCGTCACTGCCTGCAAGTATCTGCCTGAGATGCAGGTCCGTCTGGACGATGTGGTAGCCCGAGCGGGGGCGGTGCGCGATTATCCATCAGCGGCCACATATGGCAGCTATGTGCACAAGCAGCTGAAAGATCAGATCGATCAGGCGCGATATCCTGATCTTTATGCCGAGCGATCCTTTTTGAAGGAACTCAATGAGCTTCAGCAAGAGCGTGTCCGATACGGAGCAGCGCGTTCGATCCGGATTGATGCCATTGAATATCGTCCGGATGGCACAGTATGCATATACGACTTCAAGACGGGATCGGCCGGCGTAGGCCCTTCGCGGGCCTATGTCCTAGCCCGTGCCGGTTACTTCAGTACACTAACGCGGTCGAGAGCCATCGTGATCGAAGTCAGGCCGGGCAGACGATGACAACCAAAAGGCAGATCAGGACGCTGCTCAAGCCGTTGCTGGCTCGTCATCCTGAACTGATCGCGGTCGATTCAAGATTCAACGGCGTGGACGTGGTGCTTGCTCCGGTCCGTCATATCGTCAGGGGTTTCAGCATCCAGAGTTCGGGCTTTGCCGACAGCCCCCAACAGAAATGGTTTCTGGGCTATACGTGCCGGGCACGTGCTCCGCTGATCACCTTGGGAGACGGTCGGTTCACGGCCGAAAGGCCCGAGGAAGCACGCTGGTCCCACCCCCGACGGCAGGATGCCTTTATCGAGATCGTCGAGAACGACGTGCTGCCGTTGCTGACGCGCATCAATACGATTGAGAATTACATCCTGTTCGAACCCAATCTGTCGGCCAAGTGGACGGGCATCCTGACCGATCCGATGACGCGCGTTCACGTTTATGCTGCACTCGGCTGTTTCGACATGGTCGCAGAGGCCGCCCTTCTGCTGAGCACGGCAGGCTACCGCAGTACACCGTTTTGGAGCGAGCAAACCTATTTGGAGGTGATGGAGCAGCTCTTGCCCCTGACGGAGGCCAACGATCGGACAGGCGTCGCCGCGCTCCTGCACGACTGGGAGCGCCAGTTCGTCGAAGCGCACGGACTTCGAGCCGTCTACGAGAAAACGCCGTTCTCGTTTGAAAAGGAGTGAGCTGACTTATCACTCCGCCGCCAGAGGCCGAACAATCTTGCCTCCGTCCGCCCGTCGCTCTAGAATCTCAGCCATGATGTTCACGTCCACATTCTTCCCGCTGATCTGAACGGCTCGACGTCGTTCCGGCGCTCCCGCGCCGATTGGATCAACACGGCTCCGCCGATGCGAGAGCCGCATGGAGAATGTGTCATGCCCAAAGCCGATCCTGTCGGCCTGACCATCGGTCAGGTCCGAAGCTTCATCGACGACGGCTTCGTCAAAATCGAAAACGCCTTCAGCGCCGCGCTTGCACGGGAATGCCGGGATGCGTTGTGGGCCGATATCGGCCTGTCGCCGAGCCACCAGGAAAGCTGGACCAGACCCGTCATCCGGGTTGCTTCGAAATCCTCGCCACCCTTCATCCAGGCCGCCAATACGCCGGTCCTGCACAAGGCCTTCGACCAGCTTATCGGGGAAGGCCGCTGGCTCGCGCCTAGGGGATTGGGGACCTTTCCGATCCGCTTTCCCTCGCCGGAAGCCCCCGGCGACGATGGCTGGCATGTCGATGTGAGCTTTGGCACCGACAATCCCGATTTCATGGAGTGGCGGGCCAATGTGAAAAGCAGCGGGCGGGCCTTGCTGATGCTCTTCCTGCTCTCGGATGTCGGCTCCGACGATGCGCCCACGCGGATCCGCAAGGGCTCGCATCTGACCATCGCGCGCGAGTTGCTGCCTTATGGCGACGGGGGCGCGACGCTCAGGCAGCTCTCCGCCGATGGCTACGCCTCCACGGCGGGCTGCGAGATTGAACAGGCGACGGGCGCGGCAGGCACGGTCTATCTGTGCCACCCGCTCCTGGTCCATGCCGCACAGCCTCACCGAGGCAGGCAGCCGCGCTTCATGGCGCAACCGCCGCTGTTCCCGGCGGGTGAGTTCGATCCGGCCTTGCCGCCATCACCCGTTCAGATCGCCATCCGTCAGGCTTGCGGACTGACACTCTGAACCGAGCAACATCCGGGACAGCTCGGCGGTCCCGGATGTTGCCTTTCGTTCCGCCGTCACCCGCGGCGGCGACGCTGGCTCGCCTGCAGCCTCGGGCCAGCGGCACACTCCGGCCGACTGATCGCCGACCTCCCTGTCACCCCGCGCAGATCGGGAGTAGGATCGTGTCCCACGCAAGGAAGCCTCGCCGCCCTGAGGACGCTTCGTCCGCGGCCTTCGGCCAGGCGTTTTGACGCGAGGACAGGCTCATGCGCCCTCTTGCCTCGATCGCTGTCGCGCTGGTGTTGACGGCCGCAGCGACGGATGCGCGCTCGCATCAGGCCGCCAGCGGCTGGGATTATCCGTTCGAATGCTGTTCCGGTGCCGATTGCGCTCAGATCGACGCGGGGGCCGTCAGGGAGATCCCATCAGGCTTCGTCGTCACGGTCGCGCCAGGACAGCATCCGATCTGGTCGACGGAACGCCGCGAGCCTCTCATCCTCGAAATCCCCCATCCGACAGCGCGGCTCTCGCCGGATGGGAAATGGCATCTCTGCATCAACGATGCCGGCGAGATGCTCTGCTTCTTCTCACCCGGCGGCGGCTCGTGACGCCACCGGCCGGCCTTGTGAGTTCTTGGTCTCTCACTCTGCCGCCAGGCGCGGCGGCGGCAGCGGCAGCTTCATCTGCGTTGCGCCATCCTTCGGCGTCGGCTGCCCGTCATGCTCGTGGATCGTCTCCCACTGGCTCTCGTCTTCCGGCTTGCTGAAGAAGCGGCCGAAGAGCCAGCCCGTGCCCTTCGAGAGATCGTCCATCACCGCATAGAAGGACGGCACGAAGACGAGCGAGAGCACGGTCGAGACGATCAGACCGCCGATCACCGCGACCGCCATCGGGGCGCGGAACTCGCCGCCATCGCCGACGCCATAGGCCGAGGGCAGCATGCCCGCCGCCATCGCGATCGTCGTCATCACGATCGGGCGGGCGCGCTTGCGGCCGGCCTCGAGCAGGGCGGTACGGCGGTCCTTGCCGCGGCCCTCCTCCTCGACCGCGAAATCGACCAGCATGATCGCGTTCTTGGTGACGATGCCCATGAGCATGAGCAGGCCGATATAGACCGGCATCGAGACCGGGTTGTGGGTCGCCAGCAGCGCGATGACCACGCCGCCGAAGGAGAGCGGCAGCGAGAGCAGGATCGTGATCGGCTGGAACACCGAGCCGAACAGCAGGATCAGCACCGCCAGCACCAGCATCAGCCCGGTCGCCATCGCGGTGATGAAGCCCTGCACGACCTCGCCCTGGATCTCGGCGTCGCCGGTCGCAGCGATGAAGACGCCTTCCGGCAAGCCGACCTCCTTGACGATCTGCTGGAAGGTCTCCTGCGCCGTACCGAGCTCGAAGCCGCGCTTCAGATCGGCACCGATCTGCGCCCGGCGGACGCGGTCATAGCGGTCGATCGAGCTCGGCCCCTCGCCGAAGCCGATATCGGCGACGGCGGTGAGCGGGATCGAGACGCCGTTCGTGTTAGTGACGCGCAGCGCCGCGATGTTGCGGATGTCGGTGCGGGCCGCCTCGTCGAGCTGGACGCGGATCGGCACCAGCCGGTCGCCCGCGTTGAACTTGGCGAGATTGGCGCCGACATCGCCGATGGTGGCGACGCGCACGGCTTCCGAGATCGACTCCGCGGTGACACCGAGATTGGCGGCCTGCTCCAGCTTCGGCGTCACCCGCAGTTCCGGCCGGCTGAGCGAGCCCGCGGTCGCGACGTTGAGATAGCCGTCGACCTTGCGCATCCGCGCCTCGATCTTCGCCACCGCGGCATCGAGCGCCTCTCCGTCCCGGGACATGATCGAGAAGGCCATCTCGCGCTCGCCGCGCTCGTTGACATACCAGGCCCGGGCATCGGGCACGCTGGCGAGCTTCTCGGCGATGACGACCTTGAGGTCCTTCTGCCGCGCCTCGCGCTCGGCCTTGGGCTTGAGCAGGATGGTGACGGCGGCGCGGCGCACCTCGCGCTGGCCGGTCGGCGAGGCGCCGCCGAGCACGAAGACATTGGTGACCTCGGGCATCTCGCGCAGCCGGTCGACGATCTGGTCGGTGGTGACGCGGGTGTCCTCCAGCGTCGAGCCCGGCGGCAGCTCGACCGAGGCCACCACGCGCGAGGTGTCCTCGTCGGGGATGAAGCCAGTCGGCAGGAGCGAGGTCGCCTGGATCGAGGCGAAGAGGAAGCCGAAGCCAAAGACCAGCGTCAGATAGGCCGTGTTGAAGGGCAGCTTGCGCCAGCGGCCGGTGCCGTCGAAGCGCGGCACGAGCGGGATATCGCGCCGCGCCAGCGTGCCGCGCAGCATGCCGACATAAGCCCGCATGACCAGCCCGTCCTTGGCGTCGTCATGCTTCACCGGCTTCATCAGATAGGCCGCCATCATCGGCGTGATCAGCCGCGCGACGAGCAGCGAGAACAGCACCGCGACCGCAACCGTCAGGCCGAACTGGCGGAAATACTGGCCGGCGACGCCGCTCATGAAGGAGACCGGCGCGAAGATCGCGACGATCGTCAGCGTGATCGCGATGACGGCGAGCCCGATCTCGTCGGCGGCTTCCATCGCAGCGCGATAGGGCGATTTGCCCATCTTCATGTGCCGGACGATGTTCTCGATCTCGACGATGGCGTCGTCGACCAGGATGCCGGTGACCAGCGTGATCCCGAGCAGGCTGACGAGGTTGAGCGAAAAGCCCATCAGCTCCATCGCCCAGAATGTCGGGATGGCCGAGAGCGGCAGGGCAATCGCGGTGATCAGCGTCGCGCGCCAGTTGCGCAGGAACAGGAAGACGACGAGCACGGCCAGGCCGGCCCCTTCCAGCAGCGTCTCCATCGCGGCCTTGTAGTTGCCATAGGTATAGGCGACCGCGTCGTCGATCGGCTTCAGGGCGATGTCGGGGAAGCGCTTGTTGAGCTCGTCGAGCCGCGCCGCGACGACATCCTTGACCGAGAGCTCGCTCGACCCCTTCGAGCGGAAGACCGCGAAGGTCACGACGGGCTGCTTATTCAGCCGGCCGAAGGCGCGCGGCTCCGAATTGCTGTCCTCGACGCGGCCGAGCTCCTTCAGGCGGACCTCGCGGCCGCCGGTCAGGGTGATCTTGGTCTCGGCGAGTTCGGCGACGGTGCGTGCGCCGGCAAGCGTGCGGATCGCCTGCTCCTGCCCGCCGACCTCGCCGCGCCCGCCGGCGAGATCGACATTGGTGGCGCGGATCTGGCGGTTGACCTCGCCCGCCGTGGTGCCGAGCGCCAGCAGCCGGTCGGGATCGAGCGATATCCGGATTTCACGATCGACGCCGCCATAGCGCTCGACCCGGCCGACGCCCTTCAGCCCCTGCAATTCGCGCGCGACGACATCGTCGACATGCCAGGAGAGCTGCTCCAGCGTCATGCCGGTCGAGGAGGCGCCATAGGTCAGGATCGACTGGCCCTCGACATCGATGCGCTGGATGATCGGCTCGTCGATGGTCCGCGGCAGGTCGGCCCGGATCTTGGCGATGGCATCCTTGACGTCGTTGACGGCGCGGTCGGTGTTGGTCTCCAGCCGGAACTCGATCAGCGTCACCGAGGACCCGTCGGTCAGCGTCGAGACGACATGCTTGACGCCGGTGATGTTGGCGACGGAATCCTCGACGCGCTTTGAGACCTGGCTTTCGAGTTCGGCCGGCGCGGCACCGGACTGCGTCACGGTGACCGAGACCAGCGGCACGTCGATATTGGGGAAGCGCGTGACCGGCAGCTTCGAGAACGAGAGCAGCCCGAGCACGCAGAGCACCACGAAGAGCAGGATCGCGGGAACCGGCTTGCGGATCGACCAGGCAGAGAAATTGATGTCCACGTCGTGCCCCGTCAGTTCGTCGCGACAGGCGTGATGATGTCGCCGTCGCGGACAAAGGTGCCGGCGCGCGCCACCACCGTTTCGCCTTCCGTGAGCCCGGCGGCGATCTCGGCCCGGCCGGCCCCGGTGAGCCCGAGCGTGACCGTCTTGGTCGTCACCTTGCCGTCGCTGACGCTCTGCACGGTCGCGCCCGAACGGGCATAGGTGATGGCCGAAAGCGGCAGGGTGATGCTGGTCTTACGGCCGGTCTCGATCACGCCGCGCGCAAACGAGCCGATCGCGACCGGCGGGTTGCCGATCAGAGCGACCCGTACCCGACCGAGCCGCGAGGCCTTGTCGACCTCGGGCGCGATCAGGCGGATCGTGCCCGCCAGCGCCTGCGTCGCGCCCGCCGACATCACCGCCACCGGCTGCCCGAGCTTGATGCCCGGCAGTTCGACCTCGGCGACCTCGGCCTCGAGCTCGACTGCGCCATCCTCGATGATGCGGAACAGCGGCTCGGTCGCGGACATGGCGGCGGTCGCGCCGAGCCTGGCAGTGCGGCGGCTGACGATGCCGCCCTTCGGCGCCTTGATCTCGGTGCGGGCGAGCCTGACCTCGATATCGCGGCCCTGCGCCTTCGCCAAAGCGAGATCGGCGGTCGCGATGGCCAGCGCCTGCTTCGAGGAGTTGAGCTTGGCCTCGGCGGCCCGGGCGACGGCGTCGCGCTGGTCATAGGTCTCGTTGGAGACGTTGCCGGTGCTGCGCAGGGCCTTGGTGCGGTCGAAATTGTTGTTGGCGGCGACAAGATTGGCCTGCGCCTCGGCGATTTGCGCATTGGCCTGGGCGACGCCGGCATCGGCCCGCGCGATCTGCGCATCGTTCTGGGTCTTCTGGACCTCCAGGGTCGTGCGCGAGAGCCGCGCCAGCACCTGCCCGGCGGCCACGCGATCGCCCTCCTCGGCCAGGATCGCGACGATGGACAGGCCATCGACCTCGGGCTGCACCTGGACCTCGTCGCGCGCGATCATCGAGCCGGACACCACGACGCTCTGGACGATCTCCGAGACCTTCGCCTTGGTCACGGTCACGGAGGGGCCGGCCGCCGGCCCGCCCTGCACGGAGGCGGCGGCGGGGGTCTGGGCCTGCACCACACCGGCATGCCCGGCGGCGAGCGCCAGCAGCGACAGGCCGACGATGCGGGAAACGGTGAGAACAGGCGACATCGAACGGGCTTTCCGGGTGGGCGCGCGGGTGAAAGAGCGGGTGAGCGAGGATGCGGTGATCACAGCGTGGGGCCCTCGGATTCGGGCAGCAGCAGCACCTGCGCCAGGCCACGCATGGCCTTGAACAGAGTGTCCGCCGCCATGACGGCGTCGAAGCCGGGATCGGTGGCGCGGCGACAGAAGAAGCCATCCGCCATCATGAAGATCGCCTGGAGGAAACGGGCGTCGTCGAGATTGGCCGGCAGCTCGCCGCTCGCCTTGGCACCGGCGATGGCGAAGGCGAGTCCACCGATCACCGTGCTGTCGATCGAGGCGCACATCTCAGCCATTTGCGGATTGCGGGCGGCCTCGGCCCAGATCTGCATGCAGATGATGGCCTTCTCGCGCGGCTCCTCGATGAGATGCTTGCGCCCGAGCGTCTCGAGCTGGTCGAGCACATTGCCCTTGCCTGGATCGAGATCGGCAAAATCCGCAGCGATCAGCGTGCGGTCGCGCTCGGCCATCCCTGCGATGATCGCGTCCTTCGAGACGAAGTAGCGGTAGAGATTGCCCGGGCTCATGCCCGCCTCGGCAGCCACGTCCTGCATCGTCGCGGCATGGAAACCGGCGCGCGCGAAGACGCGCTCGGCCGCGTCCAGAATGCGGATCTGGCGCTCCGATGGGCCGCGCTCGGGGGCGGGGGTGGCCGGTGCGCGCTCGGGCGCGTCAAGGGCGATGAACGACTGCACGCAGAACCTTCAACGATGAGAATGAACGTTCATTCTCATGACGGCAGTCCCGGGCCAAGTCAAGCAGAGCTTGCCGAAAGATGGTTTCCGGATTGTTGCCGACCAGATCGGCGCCTCAATCCGGCATGCGCTCCAGGCGGTCTCGCCATGCGGCTGCGGCCCATAAATTGCTTGCCTCACCCGTATTGCGACCGCATTCTCAGGCCATGCCATCGCGTGCTGCGTATGTCCCCTTCAAGACCGCTCCCCGGCGACCCTGATCTCGCGATGAACGACCACGCACTTTTGACCCCTCCCATCCGCAAGCTTCGCGCAACGTCCCGGCCGCGCGGTCCTGCGCTCAAGCTGCCGCCGCTCAAGCCCGTGCTGATCGTGCTGCATCAGGAGCATTCGACGTCGGGACGCGTCGGCCGCCTGCTCCAGGCGCGCGGGCATACGCTCGACATCCGCAAGCCGCGCTATGGCGACCCGCTGCCGCAAACCATGCGGGACCATGCCGGCGCCGTGATCTTCGGCGGGCCGATGGGCGCCAACGACCCCGATGATTTCGTCAAGACCGAGATCGACTGGATCGGCACCTGCCTCAGGGAGGACGCACCCTTCCTCGGCATCTGCCTGGGCGCGCAGATGATGGCCAAGCATCTCGGCGCCCGCGTCTACACCCATGGCGAGGGCCGCGCCGAGGTCGGCTACTACAGGCTCGACCAGACCGACCATGGCAGGCTCCATGCCGCCGAGGCCGGATTCGACTGGCCCGGCACGGTCTACCAGTGGCATCGCGACGGCTTCGATTGCCCGACGGGCGCCGAGTGCCTTGCCACCGGCGGCGATTTTCCGGTGCAGGCGATCAAGGCCGAGTCGCGCTGCTATGGCATCCAGTTCCACCCGGAGGTCACACCGGCGATGATGTGCCGCTGGTCGATCCGCGGCCATGAGCGCACCCTGATGCCCGGAGCCCAGCTCCGGCATCTGCATCTCGATGGCTGGTATCAATACGACCCGGCGATCCGGCTCTGGCTCGACGGCTTCCTCGACCATTGGCTCAAGGCACCCGTCGAGGCAGCAAGCGCGTGACCCGTACAGCCATTGTCCTCGGCGCCGGCATGGTCGGCGTCTCCTGTGCGCTTTCGCTCCAGAAGCGCGGCTTCAACGTCACCCTGATCGACCGGCGCGAGCCCGGCCGCGAGACCTCCTATGGCAATGCCGGGGTGCTGGCCCGCTCCTCGATCGCGCCCCTCAACAATCCCGGCCTGTTCGGCAAGCTCACGAGCTATCTCGGCAATCGCCATCCGGCGCTGAACCTGAACTGGAAGCGGGCGCTGACGCGACCCGGCTGGCTGCTGCGTTTCCTTTGGGAAGCGCGCCCCGCGCCGGCCGCCGCTCGGATCGCCGCGCTGGATTCGCTGACCGCCAGCACGGTCGAGCGCCATCGCGCCTTGATGGCGCAGGCCGGAATCTCGCATCGCCTGCGCGAGACCGGCACGCTCAAGGTCTGGCGCACCGAGGCCGGCCATGAAGCCGCCAAGGCCGAGCATGATTTCCTGAAGCAACACGGCATCGCCTCGCAGGTGCTCGACCGGCAGGGCATCTCGGGCGTCGAGCCCGCCCTCAACCCGATCTTCCACGCCGGCCTGCTCTGCCTCGAGAACGCATCGGTGGATTCGCCGGGCGCCGTCACGCAGGCCTATGCCGAACTCTTCGCGCGAGCCGGCGGCAGGATCGAACAGGCGCAGGTCGAAAAGCTGACCCGCACCACCAGCGGCTGGCAGGCGCAGACGGCAGACGGCAACTTCGAGGCCGAGATCGCCGTCGTCGCGCTCGGCCCCTGGAGCATGGATCTGCTCGCGCCGCTCGGCCTCGACAGCAAGCTCGATGTCGAGCGCGGCTATCACCGCCATCTCCAGGCCGAGAAAGGCGCGAGCCTCGCCCGTCCGGTCTACGATGTCGACGCCGCCTATTTCATGGCGCCGATGGAGCAGGGCTACCGCATCACCAGCGGCGTCGATCTCAGCGACCGCGACGCGCCCGACAACCACCGCCAGATCGACATGGTCACGAAGAGCGCGCGCGAGGCCTTCCCACTGGCCGAATTCAAGGGCGAAACTTGGCGCGGCGCGCGGCCGACCCTGCCGGACTCACTGCCGATGATCGGCGAGGCCCCGCGCCATCCGGGCCTCTGGCTCGCCTTCGGCAACCAGCATATCGGCTTCTCGACCGGCCCGATCACCGGCGAGATCATCGCGGCGCTGGTCTGCGGCGAGACGCCGCCAGCGGACCCGAAGCCCTTCGCGCCGGGACGGTATCTCTGATCGTCGCGCGGTAGAACCACGTCGTCATCCCGGACAAGCCGCAAAGCGGCGCCGATCCGGGATCCATTCCGGAGCGCTCGCTGGAGAGGTTCCGGAATGGATCCCGGGTCTCCCTGCGGTCGCCCGGGATGACCCGCACCAAAACTGGCACGGGAGAATGCCGGCCGGCTCAGAGCTGGCGGGTCACCATCATCTTCTTCACCTCCGCGATCGCCTTCGCCGGGTTCAAACCCTTCGGGCAGGCATTCGCGCAGTTCATGATGGTGTGGCAGCGATAGAGCCGGAACGGATCCTCGAGATCGTCGAGCCGCTCGCCGGTCGCTTCATCGCGGGAATCGATCAGCCAGCGATAGGCCTGCAGCAGCGCGGCGGGGCCGAGATAGCGGTCGCCGTTCCACCAATAGCTCGGGCAGGAGGTCGAGCAGCAGGCGCAGAGAATGCACTCATAGAGCCCGTCGAGCTTCTCGCGGTCCTCTTTCCCCTGCGCCCATTCCTTTTCAGGCGCCGGCGTCGTGGTCTTGAGCCAGGGTTCGATCGAGGCGTGCTGCGCGTAGAAGCGCGTCAGATCCGGGACGAGGTCCTTGATGACGGGCATGTGCGGCAGCGGATAGATCGCGACCTTGTTGGCCTTGCCCCCGCATTCGTCGATGCCGGTGGTGCAGGCGAGACCATTCTTGCCGTCCATGTTCATGGCGCAGGAGCCGCAGATGCCCTCGCGGCAGGAGCGGCGGAAGGTCAGCGTCGGGTCGATCTTCGACTTGATCCAGATCAGCGCGTCGAGAACCATCGGCCCGCAATCCTCGCGGTCGACGAAATAGGTGTCGGTGCGCGGATTCTCGGTGTCGTCTGGGCTCCAGCGATAGACCTTGAACTCGGTCAGCTTGGCGGCCCCGGCCGGCTTCGGCCAGGTCTTGCCCGCGACGAGGCGGGAGTTCTGCGGAAGATTGAATTCGGCCATCTGTCAGATCGTCCTGTCGAAAACCTATGTGGGGAGCCCGGAAAAAAGGATCGATGTACCCGTCAAATCAAAATCAATTTTCTTGATCCCGTTTTCGCCCATAACGTCATAAATCAAACTTCCCGTTGGAACGGACGCATCGATTTTGGGGCAAACAACATATCGCTCACACGGTGCATTGGCCGCAGAATAGCAAATAACCTGCCCTATAGCTTGGAAGATTGATGTCGCAAGCGCGTCCGGCTTGATTTCGAATATTACCTTCTTACCCATTTTCTCAACGAAAATGTCAGGGCGGACCACTTTTGACCGGATTACTTTGAAGCCGGCATTTTCAAGCTGCTGTCGCAAGGCATTCACGATCGGCGCGTGCCGAGCGTCAAACTGTCCGCCCGAGCGCCATCCGCCTTTTTGCGCCCCCGGATCAATACCTGCCTTACTGTTGACAGGTACGACTCCAGCTTCAATGAAAGAGGATAAACTAACTGGACTCCGCGAGACGTGAAAATCGATGATTCTGGATATACAATCAGAAGAGCTTAAATCGCAGACTCCGAAATAAGGCTTTCCTGAGATAGTCCATTCTTTAAGCGAAAAGGGGCGCCCTCGGCCATCTCGGGGGAAAACTTTGCCGCTGTGGACAAGGAATACTCCATTCCCATCCGTTGCAATTCCGGCAGCAACCCTACCTTTGATTGAAAAAGGACTGAATGTAGTGAACTGCAGCAGCCGATTAGAAGTTAAATCCTCAAGATTTTCACTTCCGAGGCCGAGTCGGTCCTTTTCCTGAGAGTATATCCCGATAACGAAGTGGCCGAAACGATAACCGACGCGGCCCTTGATCCAAGGAAATGGCTCAGAATCAGATTCAGCTTCCAGCCTTTGCCTCAGAGAGGCAATCACTGGAATCTGCTCCTCCCGCGAGAGAAGGCTTAGGGTATCCATTCAATACACCCGCGCCTTGGGCTTGATGTACTCGATGTCGTTCGAGAGCGTGTAGGTGTGCACCGGACGATCGTCGAGCGAGACGGTGCGCTGCTCGTCGTCGATCCAGGCGAGCGTGTGCTTCATCCAGTCCTTGTCGTCGCGGTTCGGATAGTCCTCGCGGGCATGGGCGCCGCGGCTTTCCGGGCGCTGCAGGGCCGAGTCCATCGTCACCACCGCCTGGGTGATCAGATTGTCGAATTCCAGCGTCTCGATCAGGTCCGAATTCCAGATCAGCGAGCGGTCGGTCGTGCCGATGTCGGGCAACCCGTCCCAGACCTCGTGGATCAGCTTGTGACCCTCTTCCAGCGTCTCGCCGGTGCGGTAGACCGCGCAATTGTCCTGCATGATGCGCTGCATGCGCCCGCGCAGTTCGGCGGTCGGCGTGGCCCCAGAGGCGTTGCGATACTTGTCGAGGCGGGTCAGCGAAAGATCGGCCGAGTTCTTCGGCAGCTCCGGCTGCTTTTCGCCCGCCGTCACCGTCTCGGCGCAGCGCAGCCCGGCCGCACGGCCGAAGACCACGAGGTCGATCAGCGAGTTCGAGCCCAGCCGGTTGGCGCCATGCACAGAGACGCAGGCCGCCTCCCCGATCGCCATCAGGCCGGGAACCACGGTGTCGGGATTGCCGTCGACCTTGGTCAGGACCTCGCCGTGGAAGTTCGTCGGGATGCCGCCCATGTTGTAATGCACCGTCGGCAGCACCGGGATCGGCTCGCGGGTCACGTCGACGCCGGCGAATATCTTGGCGCTCTCGGAGATGCCCGGCAGGCGCTCATGCAGGATCTTCGGGTCGAGATGGTCGAGGTGGAGGTAGATGTGGTCCTTGTTCTTGCCGACGCCGCGCCCGCCCCGGATTTCCATGGTCATCGAGCGCGAGACGACGTCGCGCGAGGCGAGGTCCTTGGCTGACGGGGCATAGCGCTCCATGAAGCGCTCGCCCTCGGAATTGGTCAGGTAGCCGCCCTCGCCACGCGCGCCCTCGGTGATCAGGCAGCCGGAGCCGTAGATGCCGGTCGGGTGGAACTGCACGAACTCCATGTCCTGCAGCGGCAGGCCGGCGCGCAGCACCATGCCGCCGCCGTCGCCGGTGCAGGTATGGGCCGAGGTCGCCGAGAAATAGGAGCGGCCATAGCCGCCCGTCGCCAGGATCGTCTGCTGCGAGCGGAAGCGGTGCAGCGTGCCGTCATCGAGCTTGAGCGCGATCACGCCGCGGCAATGCCCGTCCTCGTCCATGATCAGGTCGATGGCGAAGTATTCGATGAAGAACTCGGTGTTGTAGCGCAGCGCCTGGCCATAGAGCGTGTGCAGCATGGCGTGACCGGTGCGGTCGGCCGCCGCGCAGGTGCGTTGGGCCGGCGGACCCTCGCCGAATTCGGTTGTCATGCCCCCAAAAGGCCGCTGGTAGATCTTGCCATCCTCGGTACGCGAGAACGGCACGCCCCAATGCTCCAGCTCATAGACGGCGGCTGGCGCGTTGCGAACGAGGTACTCGATCGCATCCTGATCGCCGAGCCAGTCCGACCCCTTGACGGTGTCGAACATGTGCCACTGCCAGGTGTCCTTGCCCATATTGCCGAGCGAGGCGGCGACGCCGCCCTGGGCCGCGACGGTGTGCGAGCGCGTCGGGAACACTTTTGAGATACAGGCGGTGCGCAAGCCAGCCTGCGAGCAGCCGACGGTAGCGCGAAGGCCGGCGCCACCGGCGCCCACGACGACGACGTCGAAGGTGTGGTCGGTGATCGCATAGGCCTGGCCGGCATAAGCCGGGACCGGACGGGACTTGGTGATCGCCATCGGATCAGCCTCCAAACGAGAGCTTCAGCACCGCGAAGACGCAAGCTGCGCCGACCGCGATCGCAAAGAAGGTATTGGCCATCACGGCAATGACCTTGAGGAGGCCATGCACGTAGTCCTCGATGATCACCTGCATGCCGATGCGCATATGCACGGTGGCCGAGAGGATGAAGAGCAGCATCAGGATCGAGACCGGCGGATAAGACAGCGTCGCGACCGCCGCCGGGTAGGGCTTGCCGACCAGCGAGATCACCACGCCGAGGAAGACCACGGTCAGAACGGCGTTCGAGACCGCCGTCAGGCGCTGCACCCAGAAATGCCCGGTGCCGGATTTGGCCGAGCCGAGGCCACGGACGCGGGCAAGCGGAGTGCGCAGGTTCGATTTGGACAGCATGATGCGGCTCCTCAGCGCGTGGCGAGCACGATGGCCCAGAGGAGCAGGGTCAGCCCTCCCGAGACCGCGACGCTGTACTTTGCCAGGTTCATCCGCATGGCAGGGTCGTAGCCCCGGCCGGTATCCCAGACGAGGTGGCGCAGGCCTCCCATCATGTGGTGCAGCAGGACGAAGCAGTAGCCGAACAGGATGATCCGCCCGATCCAGGATCCGGCGATGGCCTGTGCGGTCTCGAAAGCCGCCGGTCCCGACGCGGCCGCAACCAGCCAGAACGCGACCAGGAGAGTGCCGCCATAGAGCGCGCAACCGGTGGCCCGATGCGCGATCGACATCGCCATGGTCCAGGACCAGCGATAGATCTGCAGATGCGGCGAAAGCGGGCGCGCCGCCTGTTTGACCTCGGCCAAGATCGTTCTCCGACTCAGATGGCCCTGCAGCAGGCCTTATCCATTTGGGATCGTTCTAGAGTGTCTGGCTCTGTAACGAAACCGGAACCCTGCTGCAATGCGACATGGCCGCGGTGAAGTGACAGACAACATAATCTGTCATTCGTTAGCGAAATCCGGTACCGGATGCGAAAAGTGGCTACCCGCTTTTTTGTATTTTTATCCGGCTCCAACTCCTGCTTATCGCGGAACCAGCGCCCAGTAGTCGAGATCGAGGATGACGTCGGCGGCGTACTGATCGCCCGATTTCAGCGGGTGGTCGGCGCAAGCGCGGTTCTTGGTCGCCACCAGCCGCAGCCGCAACGCCCCGACATCCGTGCGATCGGGCAGTTCCGCCACCTCCAGCACCTCGCTCCAGGCGAAGACCGTGTCGCCGGCAAACAGCGGCGCGACATGGCGCCCGCCATTGATCGCGGCGATGTGGAAGGCGTTGCCCAGCCCGTTGAAGGACAAGGCCCGCGCCAGGCTGATGACATGGCCGCCATAGATCAGCCGCTTGCCGAAGCGGGTCTCACGCGCGCCATGGGCATCGAAATGCACCTTGGCGGTGTTCTGATAGAGCCGTGTCGCGATCTGGTGCTCGGCCTCTTCCACCGTCATGCCGTCGACATGGTCGATGCGCTCGCCCACCGCATAATCGCCCCAGCGGAAGGCCGAGCCGGCCAATGCATCGTCATAGGCGGTGAGATCAAGCGCGGGGCAACCCTGGCCGAGTTCCTCCGGCAGCACCGCCTTGGGCAGGTCCGGCACCTGTTCGGCATGGGCCGGCGTGCCCGGCTGGCGCTTGCGCACCAGCACCCAGCGCGCATAGCTCAGCACGATCTCGCCCTGCTGGTTGCGGCCGACCGAGCGGACATAGACGATTCCCGCATCGCCGGCCGAGGTCTGCTTCAGGCCGATCACCTCCGACATGGTCGAGAGCGTGTCGCCCGGAAAGACCGGCTTCAGGAAGCGCCCGTCGGCATAGCCGAGATTGGCGACGGCATTGATCGAGACGTCGGGCACCGTCTTGCCGAAGACGATATGGAAGACCAGCAGATCATCGACCGGGGCGGCGGGATAGCCGATCGCCCTGGCGAAGGCATCCGAGGACTGGACTGCGAAACGCGGTCCATAGAGCGCGGTGTAGAGCGAAACGTCGCCCGACGTGACCGTGCGCGGCGTCGCATGGACGATCATATCGCCAAGATGGAAGTCCTCGAAGAAGCGACCAGCACTGGTCTTCGGGACGGGATGGCTGGCTGATCCGGACATGGCTCGCTCGCGATGGGCTAAGCCTGAGTGTGCCCTCCACCGCCCGCCAGCGTCCAGCCCCGCAGCGATACGACGAAGGACCGGGGGGGGTATGACCGGCTCGGGATCAGTTTGACTGCTGCGGCAGCAACCAATCGCGATAGCTGGTCGCGAAATTCTGGGTCAGCCGGTCGATAGGATCCGCCATGACGGCCGCATCGACCAAGGTGCCGCCGATGCCCTGGCCTGCCAGCGCGATCGTCCGGAATTCCGGGTAGGCCAGGATCGTCGAGCCGGTCTTGGCGTCGACCAGCGTCACATCCGCGACCAACTCATGGTGACCGCCGACCACAAGACGCTGGATGACCGAGGCCATATAGAGCCGGCGGAGATGGACGACGACCCTTGCGGGGCGTTGTCCTGCCAGGACCGGCTTGAGCTGCTGCTCAAGTGCCGCGTTGATCTTCGCCGTGACAGCCTTCGCGACGAAGGCGCGCGCCTCGGGTGTTTTGGAGAGCTCCTCCGAGTCGCTTTCCGAAAGACCCTTGCTGCGAGCGAAAGCGCGGTCGCCATCGCCCCACCACAAGGTCGTCGCGTCGCCGATATCGACATTCACAGCGGCGAGGCGAAGAGACTCGACCTGTTGCTGGGCAAGCGGATTCTGGACGGTGTTGCACCCGGCAAGGACGGCAGCGAGGAAGCAGAGCGATACGAGGCGGGTGATCATGACCATGTCCCAAGGGGTGAGGGGCAGGGATAGATCGCGCTCGCTTCCGTTAGCCAGTGCCGCGACGCCCTCCGCGCTGCGCTTCCACAGCTTTCCGTGACGATCACGCCATCGCCCGCGCCGCGCCCGTGCCCGGGCGAAAGGCGGCAGCGTCAGACGTACTGCCCGTGGCAGTGCTTGAACTTCTTGCCGGAGCCGCAGGGGCAGGGCTCGTTGCGGCCGACCTTGCCCCAGCTCGACGGATCGTCGGGGTTGCGGTCGAGCACAGCGACATCGCCTTCGATCGCGGCGAACTGCATGTCGCCCGAGCCGTAATCGCCGAAGGGCGACGGCAGCGTGTCCTGCGGCGGCGGGCCAGCCTCCTCCGGCTGCTCGAAGCGGACCTCGATGCGCATCAGATTGCCCGTCACCTGCTCGCGCAGGCGGTCGGTCAGGGAATCATAGAGCTCGAAGGCCTCCTGCTTGTATTCCTGCAGCGGATCGCGCTGGGCATAGCCGCGCCAGCCAATGACCTGACGGAGATGGTCCAGCGTGACGAGATGCTCGCGCCAGAGCGTGTCGAGCGTCTGCAGCAGGACCTGCTTCTCGACATAGACCATCACCTCTTCGGTGTTGCGCGCGATGCGCGCGGCATAGTCCTCGTCGGCGAGCTTGCGGATGCGCTCGCGCAATTCGGCATCGGCGATGCCCTCTTCCTTCGCCCATTGCTCGATCGGCAGGTCGAGATTGAGGAACTGCATCACGCCTTCCTTGAGGGCAGCGGTGTCCCACTGCTCGGGATAGGCTTCCTCGGGGATATGGCGGGCGACGAGGTCCTCGGCGACGCCCTGGCGCATGTCGTCGATCGTCTCGCGCACGCTGGCCTGGCGCATGAAGTCGCGGCGCTGCTCGAACACGACCTTGCGCTGGGAGTTCATCACGTCGTCGTATTTCAGGATGTTCTTGCGGACGTCGAAATTGCGCGCCTCGACCTTGCCCTGCGCCTTCTCGACCGCCTTGTTGATCCAGGGATGGACGATCGCCTCGTCCTCCTTGAGGCCGAGCTTCGTCAGCATCCCGTCCATGCGATCGGAGCCGAAGATCCGCATCAGATCGTCCTGCAGCGACAGGAAGAACTTGGACCGGCCCGGATCGCCCTGGCGGCCGGCGCGGCCGCGCAGCTGGTTGTCGATGCGGCGGCTCTCATGGCGCTCGGTGCCGACGATGTAGAGCCCGCCGGCCTTGATCACGCGCTGCTTGAAATCGACGACTTCGGCGCGGATTTCCGCCTCGCGCCGCGTGCGCTCCTCGCCCTCGGGCATGTCGCCGAGATCGTGCTTGATGCGCATGTCCGCATTGCCGCCGAGCTGGATGTCGGTGCCGCGGCCGGCCATGTTGGTGGCGATGGTGATGACGCCGGGCGCCCCGGCCTGCGCCACTATATAGGCCTCCTGCTCATGGAAGCGGGCATTCAGCACGGCGAAATAATTCGACGGCTTGCCCTGGCGGGCGGCGGCGTAGATCGGCTCCAGCGCATTCGGCGCCGAGAAGTCGATCTGCTGGAAGCCGTCCTTTGTCAGCATCTCGGCGACGAGTTCCGAGCGCTCGATCGAGGTGGTGCCGACCAGCATCGGCTGGCCGAGCTTCTGAGCTTCCTTGATCTCGCGGATGACGCCGCGGACCTTCTCCTCGAAGGTGCGGTAGACCTCGTCATCCTCGTCCTTGCGCGAGACCGGCAGGTTGGTCGGGATCTCGACGACCTCGAGCTTGTAGATCTCGAAGAATTCGTCGGCCTCGGTCGAGGCCGTGCCGGTCATGCCGGCGAGCTTGGAATAGAGCCGGAAATAATTCTGGAAGGTGATCGAGGCCAGCGTCGCGTTCTCGGGCTGGACGGTGACGTGTTCCTTGGCTTCCAGGGCCTGGTGCAGGCCCTCCGAATAGCGCCGGCCCGGCATCATGCGGCCGGTGAACTCGTCGATGATGACGACCTCATCGCCGCGGACGATGTAGTCCTTGTCGCGCGTGAACAGCGAATGCGCACGCAGCGCCTGGTTGACGTGGTGGACCAGCGTGACGTTGGCGGCATCGTAGAGGTCGCCCTCCTTGAGCAGGCCAGCCTCCCGCAGCAGCTCTTCGATATGGTCGTTGCCGGCCTCGGTCAGCGAGACCGTGCGCTGCTTCTCATCGACCTCGAAGTCACCCGCCACCAGGCCCGGCAGGATCTTGTCGATCGTGACGTAGAGGTCGGACTTGTCGTCGAGCGGGCCCGAGATGATCAGCGGCGTGCGGGCCTCGTCGACCAGGATCGAATCGACCTCGTCGACGATCGCGAAATGGTGGCCGCGCTGGCTCATCTGCGCGACCTCGTACTTCATGTTGTCGCGCAGATAGTCGAAGCCGAATTCGTTGTTGGTGCCGTAGGTGATGTCGCAGGCATAGGCGCGCTGGCGCTCCTCGTCGTCGATGCCGTGGACGATGATGCCGACGGTCAGTCCGAGGAAGTTGTAGAGCTTGGCCATCCACTCGGCGTCGCGGCGGGCGAGATAGTCGTTGACCGTGACGACATGGACGCCCTTGCCTTCGAGCGCATTCAGATAGGTCGGC
The DNA here is from genome assembly GCF_056404835.1 of Allobosea sp. P2_B12. Classification (NCBI taxonomy): domain Bacteria; kingdom Pseudomonadati; phylum Pseudomonadota; class Alphaproteobacteria; order Hyphomicrobiales; family Alloboseaceae; genus Allobosea; species Allobosea sp. P2_B12. The sequence continues at coordinate 201,235 of NZ_JBFUDG010000004.1, forward strand.
AGGGTCGCGACCAGCGTCTTGCCCTCGCCGGTCTTCATTTCGGCGATGGCGCCCTCATGAAGCACCATGCCGCCGATCAGCTGAACGTCGTAGGGACGCTGGCCGAGCACGCGCTTGGCCGCTTCGCGAACCGTAGCGAAGGCCGGAACCAGCAGGTCGTCGAGCTTGACGCCATCGGCGATCTGCTGCCGAAACGCGGCCGTGCGCGCCTGCAAAGCCTCGTCGCTGAGGCCTGAGACCTCATTTTCCAGCGCGTTGATCGCGGCAACGCGGGGGCCATAGCCCTTGACGCGCCGGTCGTTCGACGAGCCGAAGAGTTTCTTTGCGAGCGCGCCAAGCATGTTGGGCCTTTCGGTGGTATGGCTTTGAGCCGCGCGGACGCTTGCCCGCGTGCAGCCGAAAACCTGAATTCTCAATGCGACCGCGTGTTTAGACGCGTGCGGGTGCGGGGTCCAGCGCTGCCTTGCGACGGTTTTGCGCCTCGCGCCGGGCGCGCCGCCCAAGACAACCGGATTTCGCCGGGATGTAAGGTTTCCCGGCGACGCTTCCAAGACCATCCTGCAAGACCATGCTGGACGGGAGACGCAAAATGCAGCGGCGCCCGACACCGGCCGATCAGCAAAGCTTCGTGATGCCTGCATGCCAGGCGCTTCGCGCGCCTTGCCTTTGCCGCGTTCAACTGGCAGTGCAGCCGCGAACAGGATTTCGGCTCTATTTAGGTAAAGGGCATCCCCCATGAAGTCGTTTCGTCTCGGCACGCTGTCCTTCGGGCTCGCGCTCGTCGCCGCCTCGCCTGTCTTTGCGCAGGCCGACAAGGTCATCGCCAGGGTCGATGGCATGAACATCACGGAGCGCGAGATCGCGCTGGCGACGGAAGATCTCGGTGAGCGCCTGGCCCAGCTTCCCGACGAGCGCAAGCGCGACGAGGTGGTCAATTATCTCGTCGACCTCAAGCTCGGCGCCAAGGCAGCGATCGCCGCGAAGACGGCCGATAGCCCGGATTTCGCCGCCCGCCTCGCCTATTTCCGCGAGAAAGTGCTGCTCGACCAGTACCTGACGTCCGAGGCCAAGAAGGCCGCGACGCCGGAAGCCGCCAGGAAGCTCTACGACGAGACCACCAAGGCGATGGCGCCCGAGGAGGAGGTCAATGCCCGACACATCCTCGTCGAGGACGAGGCCCAGGCCAAGGCCGTCGCCGAGCGCCTGAAGAAGGGCGAGGACTTCGCCAAGGTCGCAGCCGAGCTCTCCAAGGATCCCGGCTCCGGCAAGGAGGGCGGTTCGCTCGGCTGGTTCACCAAGGACCGCATGGTGCCGGAATTCGCCGAGGTCGCCTTCAAGCTGACCAAGGGCCAGGTCTCCGACCCCGTGAAGAGCCAGTTCGGCTGGCACGTCATCAAGCTCGAGGACAAGCGCAACAAGCCGCTGCCGGAATTCGCAGCCGTGAAGCCGCAGATCGACCAGTATCTTGAGCGCAAGGCGCAGCAGGACATGATCGTCGCGCTGCGCGAGAAGGCCAAGGTCGAGCGCCTCGACCAGCCGGCAGCGCCCGCCACGCCGGCGCCGACCGAGCCCAAGAAGCCCTGAGCCGCAGGGCGCGGCGCCCATCCGGTCAAGATTGGAAGGGCGGCCTCACGGCCGCCCTTCTTGTTTTCGTCATCGGCCTGCGGCACACCGGCCTCCCGCACAGGAGATGCCACGATGGCCGGCAAGGATGTCCCCGTTTCCCCGCTCGCGCCCAAGCGCCAGCCCAAAGTGCCGCCGGTTCCGGGCGTCCGCTTCGCCACCGCCGAGGCCGGCATCAAGTACAAGGGCCGCACCGATGTCTGGCTGGCGGTGCTCGACGAGGGCACGCAGGTCGCCGGCGTCTTCACCCGCTCGAAATGTCCGTCCGCGCCTGTCGACTGGTGCCGCGAGAACCTCAAACAGGGCTCGGCGAGGGCCGTTGTCGTCAATTCCGGCAACGCCAATGCCTTCACCGGCCTGAAAGGCCGCGATTCAGTCGCGCTCACCGCCAAGATCGCCGCCAAGGCCGCAGGCTGCAAGCCTGAGGAGGTCTTCATCGCCTCGACCGGCGTGATCGGCGAGCCGCTCGATGCGAGCAAGTTCGAAGGCGTGCTGCAGGACTGCGCCAGCCGCGTCGCCGACGGCCCCTGGATCGACGCGGCGCGTGCGATCATGACGACCGACACCTTTCCCAAGGCCCTGACGCGCAAGGCGAAGATCGACGGCCACGAGGTCGTGCTCGCCGGCATCGCCAAGGGCGCCGGCATGATCGCGCCCGACATGGCGACGATGCTCTCCTTCGTCTTCACCGACGCCCCAATCGCCGCCCCGGCGCTGCAGGCGCTGCTGTCGAAGGGCGTGAAGGGTTCGTTCAACGCCGTGACGGTGGACAGCGATACCTCGACCTCCGACACGCTGATGCTGTTCGCCACGGGCAAGGCTGCAGCGCGCGGCGTGCCCGCGATCACCGAGATCGGCGATGCCCGACTGTCCGGCTTCAAGCGCGCCCTCAACTCCCTCCTGCTCGAACTCGCCCATCTCGTCTGCAAGGATGGCGAAGGCGCGCGCAAATTCGTCGAGGTCCGGGTCGCCGGCGCCGCCTCCTCGCGCTCGGCCAAGCGCGTCGCGCTTTCGATCGCCAATTCCCCGCTGGTCAAGACCGCCATCGCCGGCGAGGACGCCAATTGGGGCCGCGTCGTCATGGCCGTCGGCAAGGCTGGCGAACCGGCCGATCGCGACACGCTCGACATCTCCTTCGGCGACATCATGGTGGCGCAGCAGGGCGCCCGCGCGCCGTCCTATGACGAGAATGCCGTCTCCGACTACATGAAGGGCGAGCACATCGTCATTACCGCCGATCTCGGCATCGGCCGCGGCAAGTCCGTCGTCTGGACCTGCGACCTGACCAAGGCCTATGTCGAGATCAATGGCGACTATCGCTCCTGACGGGTTACCGGCGCTCGAGCCCAGCCGCGGGTTCATCGCCGTCAATCTCCTAGTCTGCTCGTTCTTCTGGGGCTCGAGCTATCTCTTCATCAAGCTGATGAGCGGGCAGGTCTCGCCCTTCGCCATCGCGGCGGGGCGAGGCCTGCTCGGCGCCGCCTCGCTTGCGCTCTGGCTGCGCTGGCACGGCCAGAGCCCGCTGCCCCGGCGCGACGAGATCATGCACTGGTTCATCCTCGGCGTGACCAATGGCTGGCTGCCCAACACCCTCGTCGCCTATGCGCTGATCCAGTTGGCGAGCGGCCCTGCCGCAATGATCCAGGCGGGCGGACCGCTGATCACCGCCCTCTCCGCGCATCTGATCTTCGCCGAGGAGCGTCTCGACCGGCGCCGCCTCTGCGGCATCCTCGTCGGCCTGGCCGGCGTCGCGCTGCTGATTGGCCCGCGCCTGTTCGAGGGCGGCGCGACGACGCTGAGCGTGCTCGCCATGGTCGCAACCATGATCAGCTACGCCGCCGGCAACATCTATGTCCGGGCCGTGCCTGCCGCCTCCGGCGATCCGATGCGGCTCGCCCTCGGCCAACAGGTCTTCTCGGGTGCCGGCGGCCTGCTCCTGACGCTAGTCTTCGTCGGTCCGGCCACGCTCCTCAAGCTCGTTGATCATTGGGCCGCCCTGCTCATGCTCGGCGTCGCCTGCACGGCTGTGCCGATGGCCGTGTTCATGCGCCTGATCCGGGCCGCCGGGCCGACCCGCGCGGCGATGGTGGGCTACCTCGTCCCGGCCGTCGCAGCGGTGATGGGCGTCGTTGTGCTGGGGGAAACGCTGGAGTTGCGGCAGGTCGCGGCAGGTTGCATCATCCTGATCGGCGTCTTCATGGTGACGACAGCGCCACGGGGGGCACGGCTGGGATGAGGATCGCGTTCGTTGCGGCCGGGCTGCTGGCTGCCGGCATGGCAATCGTTGCGGCAGGCTGCGTCGAGCGCAAGCCGGCGACCGTCGCATTCTCCGTCGCAGAGGCGGCCTTCATCAAGAAGACCGGCACGACGACGATCAGCGGCCACGCCTTCCGCACCAAGCCGAGCGCCGTCGTCGTGAATGCGGCAGGCGAGGTCGTGCGCCTGATTCCGGCCACCGCCTATGCCCGCGAGCGCTTCCGCAATCTCTTCGGCACCCGAAAATACATTCCCCATCGCGAGTATCCGCGCGACGACAATCCAGACTCCGCCTATGCCGAATACACCCGCACCACCAAGGCCGAATCCAACGGCCGCTTCGGCTTCGAGAACGTAGCTCCGGGCGAGTATTTCCTGACGACCCAGATCATCTGGGGCGACGAGGACGCCCTCTTCCGCGAGGGTGGTCTGGTCTATGACAGCGTCACCGTGACGGGTAAGGAGACGCAAGCCATCCACGTCATCCTCTCCGGATCCTGAGCCCGACCCTCGTGAAGCTGCTCCTCGTCGTCGCCTGCGCCCTGATCGATGCCGACAACCGCGTCCTCGTCGCGCAACGCCCGGAAGGCAAGGCGCTGGCGGGACTGTGGGAGTTCCCCGGCGGCAAGCTCGAACCCGGCGAGCGGCCCGAGCCGGCGCTGATCCGCGAACTGGCGGAAGAGCTCGGCATCACGGTCAAGGAAGACTGCCTGGCGCCGCTGACCTTCGCCAGCTTCGCCTATCCCGAGTTCCACCTGCTGATGCCGCTCTATATCTGCCGGCGCTGGGAGGGCACGGTCACCTCGCGCGAAGGGCAGGCGCTGAAATGGGTCCGCCCCGGCAAGCTTCGGGAGCTTGCCATGCCGCCCGCCGACGAACCGCTGATCCCGCATCTGGTCGATCTGCTCGGAGCGTAAGGCCACCCCCTGCCGGCCTTAATGGATCTCCGGCAGGTTGAGCTCCCGCCATAGCGAGCGCGGCACAGGCTCGCCGACCCGGAATTCGAACGCGACCACGCGGCTTCGATCCCGGCTGAACTCGCAGGTGAAGCGCAAATCGTACCAAAGCTTCCCGCTGCGAAACACGGCGCCCTCGGCCCGAAGCGCCCGTTCCGACAGGCTGACATCCGACCGCGCGTAGGCGGTCACCCTGTCCGGCGCAAACGCGCCCTTCCAGGCGTGGATCTGACTCATCGCCTCGATCCCGCAAAGCTGCTCGATGCGCTCATCTGCCGCCAGATGCGGCAGCATCTCGCGCGCCTGCCGGCTCAGCGGATTGGCGAGCGCCTCGGCTGCCATCATCCGGCTAGCCCGGATCATCCCGTCCGGCTCTGACGGCGGCACGACCGCCGGCGCCTGCTGTACGGACGGAGGGGCCGGCTGGACCGGCTGCGGGATCGGCGGCGCCTCGACTGGCTTCGGCCGCGTCATCGCATCGAAGGCGCCGGGCGTCAGCAGCTCGACATCGATGCGGCTCTCCGGAAGCGGCGGCACCTCGACCAGCGGCCGCATGGAGATCAGCCCGAGCGCCGCCAGAAGCAGGAGATGCAACAGCGCCGCGCCGGGCAAGGCGGATCGCGACATCCTGCTCGGCGCCACGACCCGCCGCATTCAGCGCGACGCCACCGCGATGGCGGACATCATGGCAAAAGGGCTGGGTTTCACCGGACGGCTCCCGTCTGCTTGCCGTTCGGCCCGGCCAAAGGCGCTTCGCAAATCGGCGATTTTGCGGCGGCGCGCGAGAAACGCGTCAGAAGGCCGGCGCGATCACAGCTCCTCGTCCAGAAGTTCCGCCTCAATCGGCTCAAGCCCGGCATCGACCGGGCCGCTGGCAAGCTGGAACCGCTCGAACCGCTCCAGCGCCGCCTCGATCCGGGCTTTCCTTTCCGCGCTCTCCTGCCCTTCGAGCCATGTCCATTGCTGGATCAGGAGCTTGCCGGCCTGGCGATCGGTCTTCAGGTCGAGCACCGCGACGACCGCGTCGTCGATCAGGACCGGCAGGCCGAAATAGCCGAAGATGCGCTTCTCCTTCGGCAGATAGGCCTCGAAGGCGTGGGCGTAGCCGAAGAACAGCTTCAGCCGCTTGCGCTGGATGATCAGTGGATCGAAAGGCGAAAGGATATGGACGAGGCCCGGCTCAGGCGCGTCCACGGCTACGGCGCTGTCGCGCGGCATCCAGTGCGGCACCGTCGACTCGGCGACCTTGACCGGCATCAATTCGCGCCGCTTGACCCGCGCCGCGATCAGCTCCGCGACAGCCTTCTTGCTGGGTGCGTCGAGATGGCAGATCGAATCCAGGCTGACGACGCCCTGCGACCGCAAGGCGCGGTCGAGCAGATAGGCCGTGACCTGCCGCTCGGAGGCCGGTGTCGGCCGCTTCTCCCAGCCGAAATGCCGATCGAACAGCTCGTAGGTCTTGAGCATGCCCGAGCGCGCCGAGATCACCAGCTCGCCATCGTAGAAGGCGCGCTCCAGCAGGCCTTTCGAGGGTTTCTTGCTGGCCCAGAGATGCGCCTTCTCGACCAGCACGTCGGTGTCGATGTCGCGGATGGTCAGCGCCCCGTCGCGCCGGATGCGGCGTAAAAGCTTGCGGGTTTCCTCGCGCCCGCCCACGGCCGACCAGCGCTTCGGCTCCTCGCGGTGCGCCTTCATCGCACCGAGGAAATGGCGGATGTCGCGCGTCGGCACATAGGACAGCGCATGGGTCCAGTATTCGAAGACGCATCTGTCGACCGATTGCGCCTGCGCCAGATGCGCCCGCTCGTAAGCGGGGATGCGGCTGTGCAGGATGTGATGATGGCAGCGCTCGATCACGTTGATCGTGTCGATCTGGACATAGCCGAGATGCTCGACCGCAGCTTTGGTCGCTTCAGGCCCGGCACCAAACGGCTCCGCCACGTCAAGACGCTGGGCATTCAGCCAGATGCGGCGGGCCTCTTGCGGCGCAAGCGTAAGCGTTCTGGGCGTCCGGGGCGGCATAGCGACCTGTTCTGGGCGAAGCGGAGGAAGATGCTGCCGGAGACTAAGGGGCGGCGTCCAGGGATATGTCAGCAGCCGCGCCGGGTCTTTGCCAGCGGCTTGTTCCAGCGGGAACAGCGCGCGCCCGGCCACCTCCCTACAGCTTGCATCCATCGGCGGAACGGTTTCGCCGCTCCACCGGGGATGCCGCCATGTTCCGCAAGACCCTCATCACGGCGCTGATCGTCCTGATGTCGGCCGGCACGGTTCTGGCCAAGGTCCCGCTGGATGCGCCAAGCCGGCGCGACACCCTTGGCGCGCTGCATGTCCTCGGCGAACAGACCGCCCCCAAGCGCGTGCTGCGCTTCAAGGCGACCCGCCCGGTCAATCTGCGGAAAAGCGAGATCGAGCGGACCCGGCGCGTGAGGATCGGCTGAGAGGAGGCAGGTCAACATCTCCACCATCGTCGTACCCGCGACGTCATTCCGGGCGCAGCGCAGCGGAGACCCGGAATCCATCATAGGGCTAAAACGATCAAGGAACTTGGCTCTACGATGGATTCCGGATCGGCGCCGCTACGCGGCTTGTCCGGAATGACGGTGAGGTCGACGACAAGCCTTGGACACCGCTCGATCATATCGAGCCCAGCGTCAAAGACCCTCAACCGCCAGCATGTCCCGCAACGCCTCCGGCGTGGCCTCGGCCATCGCCATCTGCAGCTTGAACGCCTTCGTCTTCTCGCCGGGGTTCATCACCAGGATCACCGTCTCGCTGCCTGGACAGGCCGGATCGGCGCAGATGATCTCGTTGACCGCGATCGCGGCCGCCTCGGGCAGACCGAGCATCTCGCGCATCAGCGCCTTGATCCGCCCGGCCTGTTCCAGCGCCTGCGCCTTGTCGGACCCGCCTTTGCCGAACAGGCCGAAGCGCATCGGCGTCGCTCTAGGCCGCCGGCAGCGTGAGCACACCGGCCGCGCCGTCTTCCGTGCCGAAGGCGAGGCGCTTGCCGCCCTTGTCCCAGGCGAAAGCGGTGATGCCGCTGTCGCGCAACGCCGGGCGCACCAGCAGCTCGGATGCGTCGGTCAGGCGGATCATCAGGATGCAGCCATCATCATAGCCAACCGCCAGCACCAGCGCCTTGGGATGGAAAGCGACGCGCGTGACCTTGGCGTGGCGCGCGCCGCATTCGCGCGGCGCCTTGCCCTGCGGTCCCTCGCCCTGGAAGGGCCAGACGATCGCCGCATCGGCGCCGCTCGACGCCAGCCAGAGCCCGTCATGCGACCAGGACAGCGAACGCGGCTTGGCCGGATAGCCGGTCATCCGCATATGCGTCGGCTTATCGCCGAGCTTCCAGCCATGCAACGCATTCTCCTGCATCGAGGAGACGACGAAGCGGCCATCGGGCGACCAGGCCACGTCGATATGCGAGCCCTTCCATTCCAGGAAGTCGGGCTTGGCCTCGGTATTCGGATACCAGAGCGATACCCCGTTCATCTGGCCGATCGCGAGCCGGTAGCCCTTGGGTGCGAAGACCAGGCCCTGCGGCGTGGTGGCAAAATCATGTGACTTGATCTTGCCCTTGTCGTCGCGGGCATGGACGGTCTTGCCGGTGTTCCAAGCGAGGCTGCCGCCAGTCGACAGCGTCACCGCATCGATCCAGCGCCGCTTGGGATCGCGGGCGATCTCGGTCGGTTCGCCCGAAGCCGGGGTCGCGACCACGCGTCCGTCATCGCCGCCGGTGACCAGCCGCTCGCCATCGCCGCAAGCCGACAGGATGCCGCCAGCATGCGCTTCGACGCTGTCAGCCACGCCATCAGTCCAGCGCAGCACCCGACCATCGGCAAGCGCGAGCACGAGCGTGGCCTTGAGCCAATGGGCGCCGACGACATGGGCGCCGGCCTCGACGGGAACGACATGCTCGCGCAGCGAGATGGGGGCGGTGGTGGTGTTCATGGACGGGGTCTAGCGCAGCCTGTTTATCAAGGGAACCACCCCGTCATTCTCGGGCGCAGCGAAGCGTAGACCCGAGAATCTCGTAAACCAGCAAGAATCTCTTGGACCAGATAGCTGGTTCCGGAGATGCTCGGGTCAAGCTCGAGCATGACACGCAACTACGCCGCGCAGGCCTCGAAACCCTTGCGCAGCTCGTTCTCGTTGAGGTCGCGCCCGATGAAGACCAGCCGCGAGGAGCGGGCCTCGTCGGTCTTCCAGTCGCGCTGGAGATCGCCGTCGAGGATCATGTGCACGCCCTGGAAGACGAAGCGGCGCGGCTCGTCCTTGAAGGCGAGGATGCCCTTGGAGCGCAGGATATTGGGGCCCTGCGCCTGGCTGATGTCGTTGATCCAGGGCATGAACTTCTCGGGATCGACATCGCCGGGGATCGTGAACGACATCGAACGCACCTCCTCGGAATGATGGTGGTGATGCCCGGATTCGAGGAAGTCCGGCTCGATGTCGAGGATGCGGTCGAGGTCGAAGGCGTTGCGATCGAGCAGCTGGTCGATCGGCACGTCGCAGCGCGTCGTCTTGTGCAGCTTGGCATAGGGGTTGATGGCGCGGATCGCGGCCTCGACCCCGGCCAATTCGTCGGCGCTGACGAGGTCGACCTTGTTGAGCACGATGACATCGGCGAAGGCGATCTGGTTCTTCGCCTCGGGCGCGTCCTTGAGCCGCTCGAGCAGCCACTTCGCGTCGGTCACGGTGACGACCGCATCGAGCTTGGTCGCATCGCCGACATCCTGGTCGACGAAGAAGGTCTGGGCAACGGGGGCGGGATCGGCCAGCCCCGTCGTCTCGACGATGATCGCGTCGAACTTGCCCTTGCGCTTCATCAAACCGTCGAGGATGCGGATCAGGTCGCCGCGCACGGTGCAGCAGATGCAGCCATTGTTCATCTCGAAGATTTCTTCGTCGGCGCCGACGACGAGGTCGCCATCGATGCCGGCCTCACCGAACTCGTTGACGATCACAGCGAACTTCTTGCCGTGATCCTCGGTGAGGATGCGGTTCAGCAGCGTGGTCTTGCCAGCGCCCAGATAGCCTGTGAGCACCGTGACGGGAATTTTCTCGGACATGGTCGATGACCTTGGTTCAACAGGCGAAGCCGGGACGATCGTCGCGCCCCGGCATTCAAGAGCTCCAGCCCTCATCCTGAGGAGCGATCCGTCAGGATCGCGTCTCGAAGGATGCTCCAGCGCCCAAATGGACCATCCTTCGAGACGCCGCTTCTCGGCTCCTCAGGATGAGGGCTGGGGTGTGAGGGCCGGCGATCAGGCCGGGCCGGCGGCGAGCGCCTTTTCGATTTCGCTTATATTGTGTTTCATCATCGCGATGTAAGTCCCGGCCGGCCCGGCCGCGTCGGAAAGCGCATCGGAATAGATCCGGCCGCCGATCTTCGCGCCGCTCTCGCGGGCGATCTGCTCGGCCAGTCGCGGATTGGTGACGTTTTCGAGGAAGACGGCGGGCACCTTTTCCGCCCTCACCTGCCGGATGATGCGCGCCACGTCCTTCGCCGAGGCCTCGGCCTCGGTCGAGACGCCCTGCGGCGCGATGAAGGCGATGCCATAGGCCTTGACGAAATAGCCGAAGGCATCGTGCGAGGTGATCGCCTTGCGCCGGTCGGCCGGGATGCGCGCGATGGCAGCCTTGATCTCGCCCTCGACTGCGTCGAGCCGCGCCAGATACTGCGTAGCATTGGCCTCGTAGACCGCCTTTCCGGCCGGATCGGCCACGCTCAGCGCGTCGCGGATGTTGACGACATAAACCTTGGCGTTGTCGACGCTCTGCCAGGCATGCGGATCGACGTCATGGTCGTGGCCATGGCCCTTCTTGGCGTCGTGATCGTCATCGCCTTTCAGCGGCGAAATCCCGGTCGTCGCCGTCGCAACGGTCGCCCTGGCGCCCGACGACTTGATCAGCCGGGTCATCCAGCCCTCGAACTTCAGGCCGTTGACGACGATCAGCTTCGCCGCCGCCATCGCCTTCGCATCGGCCGGCGTCGGCGAATAGACATGCGCGTCGCCATTGGCGCCGACCAGCGTCGTGACGCTGACGCGCGCGCCGCCGACCTCGCGCACGAAATCGCCGAGGATCGAGAAACTGGCGACGACCGGCAGCTTCTCCTGGGCGCGGGCCGCCATCGGCATGGCGGTGACGAGCAGCCCGGCGGCAAAAGCCCCGATGAGGGCGCGACGGTTCGGCATGGAAATCTCCGCTCAATAATGAAACACTATAACATCACTACCGCTGGAGATGGGGGCGAGGCAAGAGGCGTCTGAGCAATCCACCTTGGGAGCCGATCAGGAGCGAGCCGAGATAGAGCGCGCCGGCGGCCAGGATGATCGCCGGCCCGGCCGGCAGGTTGGCGCCGGCCGAATAGGACACCACGAGCCCGGCATAGCCCGCGACCATGCCGAAACCGCTGGCGAGCAGGATCAGCCGGGTGATGTCAGCGGTCCAGAAGCGCGCGGCGGCGGCCGGCAGCATCATCAGCCCGACCGCGAGCAGGGTGCCGAGCGCATGGAAGCCGGCGACGAGATTGAGCACGACGAGCGCGAGAAAGGTCAGGTGCACGACCCCGCCCGAACGGCTGACCGAGCGCAGGAAGCCGGGATCGACGCATTCCATCACCAGCGGGCGATAGAGGGCCGCCAGCGTCAGCAGCGACAGGGTCGCCACGCCCGAGAGCAGCACGAGCACATCGTCATCGAGCGCCAGCACATTGCCGAACAGCACATGGAAAAGATCGACCGCCGAGCCGCGCAGCGAGACGATGGTGACGCCGAGCGCCAGCGAGATCAGGTAGAAGGCGGCAAGCGAGGCATCCTCCTTGATCACCGTGACCCGCGCCACAGCGCCGGCCGCCAGCGCGACCGCAAAACCGGCGGCGAGCCCGCCCAGCGTCATCGCCGGCAGCGAGAAGCCGGCGACGAGATAGCCGATCGCGGCGCCGGGCAGGATGGCATGGGCCATCGCGTCGCCGGTCAGGCTCATCCGCCGCAGCATGAGGAAGACGCCGATCGGCGCCCCCGATACCGACAGGGCGACGATGCCGACCAGCGCCCGGCGCATGAAGTCGAACTCGGCGAAAGGACCAATGAAGAGGTCGTAGAGCATCGCGATCAACGGTGTGGTTTCCCGACGCCGTCATTCCGGACAAGCCGCGGAGCGGCGCCGATCCGGAATCCATCATAAGGCGCCATCGGTGCTCTAGAATGGATTCCGGGTCTCCGCTGCGCTGCGCCCGGAATGACGGCATCCTTGTCTTTGAAGGAGGGTGGACGTCAGAGAAAGAGCTAAGCCGCGTCGCGCTCACAGGGGACGGCGTGGCTGTCGAAGGACTCGACCATGCGGCGCGCCTTCAAAAGATTGGCCGGCGTCAGCACGTCGGCGGTCTCGCCCCAGGCCACCGTCTCGCGGGCCAGCAGCAGCGTCTGCGGGAAGGCGCGGCGTACCGTCTCGATGTCGTGCAGGACGGCGACGACGGTGCGGCTCTCGCCATGCCAGCGCTGGACGAGCGCCAGCAGATCGGCCGTGGTGCGCGCATCGATGGCGGTGAAGGGCTCGTCGAGCAGGATGATGTCGGCGTCCTGCAGCAGGAGACGCGCGAACAGCGCGCGCTGCATCTGCCCGCCTGACAGCGCACCGATCGGCCGGCGCTCGAAGCCGGCAAGGCCCACAGCCGCGATCGCAGCCTCGACCTTGGCGGCAGAGCCACGCCCGATGCGGCCGAAGATGCCGGCGCTGTTCCACAGGCCCATGGCGACAAGGTCGTAGACATGGATCGGGAAGGATCGGTCGAGTTCGGCCTGCTGGGGCAGATAGGCCAGGCGCCGGCCCGCAGCCAGGGCAATGCTGCCATCGAGCGGCGACAGCGCGCCGGCGATGCCCTTGAGCAGGGTCGACTTGCCGGCACCGTTGGGACCGACGATCGCGGTCAGGCTGCCCGAGGCGATCTCGCCCGACAGGTGATGCACCGCGGGATGGCGGTCATAGCCGAGCGTCAGGTCGGTGAGGCGAATGGCGGAGGCGGTCTTGCTCACAGGATCACCACGAGGGTCGCAACCCAGAGCAGCGCCGCGATCCCGCAGGCCAGCCCGACCCGGCTCAGCGCCGACAGGCGCAGCAGCGACCAGCCCGGATTCTCCGAGACGGCGTGGGAAACGTGATGAGCATGCGCATGAGCCATACGCGATGATATAATGTTACGAAGAGCGGCGAGCAAGCGGAGTCTGTGGACGGTTCGATAGCTCCACCGTCATGCTCGGCCTTGTGCCGAGCATCCACGTCTTAAACACCGTCCTCGACGAGCAAGACGTGGATGGTCGGGACAAGCCCGACCATGACGGAGAGGCCAGGCGTTGCCCGCTCAGAACGGCAGGTACTGATACAGCCAGGTCTCGGTTAGCACCGTCTCGCCAGCCTTCATGAAGCAGCGCATCTCGACCGGGTCGCTGCCGTCGACGGTGAGGTCGAACTGCGCCCGCCAATGGCCGGGCACGTCGTTGGGAACCGCTTCCGCAAAGATGTAGGAGAACGCGCCGCGCGAGGCAGAGAGCACGACCTCGGGCTTCACGCCGAAGGGAATCGACTCCAGCGCCGGCCCCCTGAACTCGATCATGAACTTGCGCACGCCCTTGGGCCGCACCGTGCCGGGCTGGCCGCCATTGCCGAGACGCGTCGCGACAACGCGGCCGAGCTGCGTCGGGAAGGGCTCGTCGGCGAGCCAATGCAGCCGGTAGCGGAAGGCATAGGAGGCACCGGCCTTGGCCTGGCCCTCCGGCACCCACATCGCGACGATGTTGTCATGGATCTCGTCATCGGTCGGGATCTCGATGAGCTGGACGGCGCCCTTGCCCCAATCGCCTTGCGTCTCGACCCAGAGGCTCGGCCGGCGCTCGTAAAACACGCCGTCGAGATAATGCCCGACCTCGCGGTCGCGCTGCATCAGGCCGAAACCGCGCGGGCTTGAATCCACGAAGGCCGACGCGGTGGTGCGGGAGGGATTGTTGAGCGGCCGGAATGCGCGCTCGCCCGAGCCGGTCCAGAGCGCGAGCCCGTCGGAATCATGCACTTCGGGGCGCCAGTCGACGGCGGTCGCCTTGGCGGTCTCTGAATACCAGTACATCGAGGTCAGCGGCGCGACGCCGAGCCGCTCGACATCCTTGCGCAGGTAGAGCGCCGTCTCGATCTCCATCGTCACGCCCTTGGCGCGATGCATGCGGAAGCGATAGGCGCCCGCCACGCTCGGCCCCGAGAGCAGCGCATAGACCACGACATATTCGGCGCCGGGCTGCGGCGTCTCCAACCAGACATGGGTGAAGTCGGGGAACTCCTCGGCCTTGCCACCGACGGCCGGATCGACGGCGAGCCCGCGCGCCGAGAGCCCGTACTGGTAGAGCTCGCCGATGGCGCGGAAATAGGAGGCACCGAGAAACGCGACCCAGTCGTTCTTCTTCCAGTCGAGCTTTTCGCCCTTGCGGCCGGGATGCCCCGTGCGGCTCTCCTGGAAGCGGAAGCCGGCGAAGCCCGCGCCGCGTGGCAATTCGCGGGCCGGCGAATCCGCCGGCATCTCGAAATAGCTCTCGTCATAGACGATCTCGCGCGCCTGCCCGCCATCGAGCACATGCATGCGGACCGGCTTCTGGAAATAGCGCCCGAGATGGAAAAAGGTCACCGGCCAGGGCGAGGGCCCGTCGGCCCAGAGCGCCATCTCCGGCTTGAACCTGATCTTGCCATGGGCGTCGTAGTCGATCCGCTCCAGCACATCGGCGCGCGAACTCGACGGCACCTGATAGGGCTGGGCTGCGAGATCGCGCGCCCTGATCTTCAGCGCCTCGAAGCCGAAAGCCTCGGCTTCGCCGAGCCGCAGACCCTGCTGCGCCAGCGCTTCCGGCGAAAACCCGAGCGCGGCCAGGGCCGCGGTGGCGCTGGCGCCAGCCAGCAGCATGCGACGGTCGGGACGGAGCGGTCTGGCGCTGGGATCACGGGCGCTGGGGTTCATGGCGGGTGGGGCTCGTTCGGCTGGCGACGGCGGCGCCGTCAAGGTTGAAATCGGGCTAGCCTGTCCCAGCGGCAAGGGCAACCGGGCCAGGAGAGGGGGCGACCACGATTGGATGGCCGCCAATCATGGCGAAAGCGTCACGCAGACGGGGCGCTCGCCTAATGGCCGAGGTGCCCACGCCTTTCAATCGCAGGCACGCCTGTTCTACAAACAATGGAAGACCGGTCCGCAATGCCGGCAATTTCACTTGGGAGGTGACATGAAACAGCTCGTATCCAGCCGGCGTCTTGCCGGCATCGCCACGGCCGCGTTGATCGCGCTTGCGCCCGCCGCGGCTCGCGCCCAGGATTTCATCAACGTCCTGACCGGCGGGACCTCGGGCGTCTATTACCCGATGGGCGTCGCCCTCTCCAAGATCTATGGCGAAAAGATCCCCGGCACGCGGCCGACCGTCCAGGCCACCAAGGCCTCGGTCGAGAACCTCGTCCTGCTCCAGCAGGGCAAGGGGGAGATCGCCTTCACGCTCGGCGACTCGCTCGACGCCGCCTGGAAGGGCGATGAGGATGCCGGCTTCAAGAGCCCGCTGAAGAAGTTGCGCGGCATCACCGCGATCTATCCGAACTATGTCCAGATCGTCGCTTCCAAGGACAGCGGCATCAAGACGCTGGCCGATCTCAAGGGCAAGCGCCTCTCCGTCGGCGCGCCGAAATCCGGCACCGAGCTGAACGCCCGCGCGATCCTGGCGGCCGCGGGCCTGTCCTACAAGGATCTCGGCAAGATCGAGTATCTGCCCTTCGCCGAGTCGGTCGAGCTGATGAAGAATCGCCAGCTCGATGCGACGCTGCAATCAGCCGGTCTCGGCGTCGCCTCGCTGCGCGATCTCGCCACCGCGGTCGAAATCGTGGTCGTCGAGGTCCCCGCCGCGGTCGTCGACAAGGCTGGCCCACCCTTCGTCAAGGTCTCGATACCCGCCAACACCTATACTGGCCAGACCGCCGCCGTGCCGGCCGCCGCCGTGGTCAACTACCTCGTGACCCATGAAGGCATGAAGGAAGAGACCGTCTACCAGATGACCAAGGCCATCTATGACAGCCTGCCCGACCTGGCGGCGGCCCACGCCGCCGCCCGCTCGATCAAGCTCGAGAACGCGCTGGAGGGCATGCC
Source organism: Allobosea sp. P2_B12 (assembly GCF_056404835.1). Classification (NCBI taxonomy): domain Bacteria; kingdom Pseudomonadati; phylum Pseudomonadota; class Alphaproteobacteria; order Hyphomicrobiales; family Alloboseaceae; genus Allobosea; species Allobosea sp. P2_B12. The sequence goes on from NZ_JBFUDG010000004.1 coordinate 217,237, forward strand.
CTTGCCGCTGCACCCCGGCGCCGCCCGCTACTTCAAGGAAAAGGGCCTGAAGGTCGGCTCCTGAGCCATCTTTCATCCAGGTGAGACGGGCGGGGCCAGCCACGTTGGCCCCGCCTTTTTCCATGATGCGGCCATCAGCATGATGACGACCGGGGACGACACGCCATGAGCCGCGACGACAGCAGGCCGCTCGCAGTGCCCGACATCGCCGGAGCACAGGCCTCGGCACCCGTGGCATACGATCCCGAGCACGGACTGCCCGCCACCTTCGGCACGAGCTGGAAAGGCAGGTTGCTGTTCTGGCTGGCCGTCGCCTTCTCCGCTTTCCAAATCGTCACCGCTTTCGGCATCCCGCTCGACTTCAGGCTGATCGCCACGGCGTCCTGGCTGACGCCAATCACCGTGATCCGGCTCGGCTTCGGACTCTGGTTCGCCTGGATCGTTCTGGCTGCTGTGCGCGGCAGGGCCGTGGCCGAGCCGGCGATTGCCTTCCTCGCCATGCTCGGCGCCTTCGAGCTGGTCTCGCTCTATACCGGGACTTTGCCCAACCAGGTTCTGCGCACCGTCCATGTCGGCTTCCTGGCGCTGATTGCATGCGGCCTGCTGGCGAATGCCGACGAAACCTCGCTGCCGGCGCGCACCGTCTGGTGGGTGATCGGCGTCGTCGGCTTTGCCGTAGGGCTGTATCACTGGTGGAACTACATCGAGCTGGTGAACCGCGCCGGGGAACTGACCGATGCCGACATGGTCGTCGGTATCACGGCGCTGGCGGTGCTGTTCCTGCTGGTCTGGCGCGCCATGGGCATTGCGCTTCCGTTGGTCGCCGGCACCTTCCTGGCCTATTGCCTGTTCGGCCGCTATCTGCCGGCCCCCTTCGACCATCGCGGCTACAGCCTGGAGCAGGTCATCGAGCAGATGGCCTTCGGCACGGAGGGCCTCTACGCGACGCCGACCGCCGTCTCCGCGACGTTCATCTTTCTGTTCATCCTGTTTGGCGCCTTCATGGAGCGCGCTGGCGTCATCGACTTCTTCAACGACATCTCGATGGCGCTGTTCGGCGGCAAGCAGGGCGGGCCGGGCAAGGTCTGCGTCGCGTCATCGGCCCTGATGGGCACGGTTTCGGGCTCGGGTGTCGCCAATGTCGTGGCCTCCGGCCAGTTCACCATTCCGCTGATGAAGCGGTCCGGGTTCACCGGCGCCTTCGCCGGCGGCGTCGAGGCGACGTCCTCGATGGGCGGCCAGATCATGCCGCCGGTCATGGGCGCCGTCGCCTTCATCATGGCCGAGACCATCGACGTGCCCTATTCCAAGATTGTCGAGGCGGCGATCATCCCGGCGATTCTCTATTTCGCCGCCTGCTACTGGGCGGTGCATCTCGAGGCGGGCAAGCTCGGCCTCACAGGGCTGGCGAAATCGGAGCTGCCCAGCGCCCGGGCTGAACTGCGCAAGAACTGGTATCTGATCGCGCCGCTGCTGGTGCTGGTCTATCTGCTCTTCGCCGGCTTCACGCCGCTTTTTGCCGGCGCGATCGGCCTTGCGCTGACCGTGGCTCTGATCCTCGCTCTGGCGATCTCGGCCGGGCTCGGCACCACGGCGCTCCGCGTCGCATTCTGGATCGGCTTCGCCCTGGTCTCCGCCGCCTCGATGGCGATCAGCGTCGCCACGGTTCTCGGCGTCGTCCTGCTGCTGGTGGTCTGGAACGTGCTGCGCGGCCGCTCCGGTCGCGAGGTTCTGACCGCCTGCATCGAATCTCTCGCCGACGGCGCCCGCCAGGCGCTGCCTGTCGGGCTCGCCTGCGCGCTGGTCGGCATCGTCATCGGCACGATGACCCTGACCGGGATCGGCACGATCTTCGGCTCCTGGCTGATCGGCATCGGCAAGGAGAGCATGTTCCTCGCGCTCATCCTGACCATGGTCTTCAGCCTGATCCTCGGCATGGGTATCCCGACCATCCCGAACTACATCATCACCTCGTCGCTCGCCGCGCCGATCCTGCTGCAGCTCGATGTGCCGCTGATCGTCAGCCACATGTTCGTGTTCTATTTCGGCATCATGGCCGACCTGACCCCGCCGGTGGCGCTAGCCGCCTTCGCCGCGGCACCCATGGCCAAGGTCTCCGGCATGAAGATCGGCGTGCAGGCGGTGAAGATCGCCCTGCCCGGCTTCGTGATTCCCTTCATGGCGGTCTACGACCCCAATCTGATGCTCCAGCCGGTAGCGGGCCTGACCGGCGCCGGCTACTGGCTCTCGGTCGTCTACATCGTCGCGAAGGCGAGCTTCGCCATGCTGCTCTGGGGCATGGCGGTCGTAGGCTATCTGCGTGCGCCGCTGGCGCTGTGGGAGCGCGTGCTGGCAGCCATGGCCGCAGCCCTTCTCGTCGCGGCGCTGCCGATCACCGACGAAGCCGGCTTCGTGCTCGGAGGCCTCTTCGTCGCCCATCATCTCTGGCGGACGCGGCAGCGCCGCAGCCAGCCCGCATGAGCCTGTGCCTCGCCGCTGGCGCGGTCGTCGTCGCGCTGGGCAGCGGCGAGGTCACGCTGCGCTGGCGTCATTCGGTGCAGAAGACGCTGTGGGAAGAGGTCTGGCGCGAGACGCCCGGCGGCCTCGTCATGGCGGAGGCCCGCATCGAGGGCTCGGGCGCCGGCATGGACCCACCCGAGGGAGCCAGGCTCAGCAACGGCTTCTGGCGCTGGACGCCGAAGCTGCCGCCGCAGCGCGAGATCGTCATGCGCCGCTCCGGCGCGACGGCCGACTGGCAGATCTGCGTTGCGGGACAATGCAGGTCGATGAGCGACGATCTGCCTGCCGAGGCCGACCCGGTGACGCTGAAGCGCTGCGACTGAAACTCAGCCGCGCTCGGTGATATGCTCGACCTTGAGCACGCGGCGCATCAGGTTGAGCATGCCGTAAGCGGCAAACACCGAAAACAGCGCCATCAGCACATAGCCGACGATCGGGCCGAGCTCGAACAGGCCGGCCAGCGCCCAGCCCGAGGCCAGCGCGACGCCGAAGAGCTGCACCGCGATCAGGATGCCGAGCGAAATCACCATGATCAGGGTCCGCCAGTTGGTGCGCCTTGCGGCCATGCTCTCGATCCCTTGGGCGGGGCGCAGGGCGACGCGCCCTCGACCCTTGCCATTCTGTGAGCCTCGCCGAAATCCGGCGCCGCTTTTCGGGCGGAAGCTCTAGCGAAGCCGGCTTCGGCATGCAACAAAATCGCGCCCTCCGGCTAAATTGGCACTGCAGCCGCGTTTGAAAAGACCCTGATGATCGATACGCCTGTCTTCGGTACGGCAGCCGCCGCCGCGCCCCACCACCTCGCCTCAGAAGCCGGCCGCGCCGTTCTCGCCGAAGGCGGCAACGCCATCGAGGCCATGGTCGCGATGGCCGCCACCATCTCGGTGGTCTACCCGCATATGAACGCGATCGGCGGCGATGGCTTCTGGCTGGTGCATCAGCCCGGCGGCAAGGTCCACGCCATCGAGGCCTGCGGAGCGGCAGGCTCGCTCGCCACCATCGAGCGCTATCGCGAGAAGGGCTACGACACGATTCCCGAGCGCGGCCCGGACTCGGCCTTAACGGTCGCGGGCGCGATCGGCGGCTGGGAGGCGGCACTTTCACTCTCGCAATCGCTCGGTGGCCGGATGCCGCTGAAGGATCTACTGGCTGATGCCATTCGCCATTGCGACGAGGGCTACGAGATCTCGGCCTCGGAATTGCGGACCTGGCCGCAGCAGATCGAGGCCACCAAGGAAGCGATCGGCTTCAGCGAGTTCTTCTGGCCCGGCGGCGAGCAGCCCAAGGCAGGCACGCGCCGCAAGCCCGAGGCGCTGGGCGCCACCTTCCGCCAGTTGGCCGAGGCTGGCCTGTCCGATTTCTATCGCGGCGACATCGGCCGCGAGATTGCGACCGATCTCGACAGGATCGGAGCGCCCGTGACCCGCGCGGACATGGAAGCCTTCGCCGCCCGGCTCGTCCAGCCGCTCTCGGTCAAGCTCCCCGATGTGACGCTCTATAATTTCGCGCCGCCGACGCAAGGCGTCGCCGCGCTGATGATCCTCGGCATCTTCGAGAAGCTCGGCGTCTCCCGCGCCGAGGGTTTCGAGCATCATCACGGCCTGGTCGAGGCAACCAAGCGCGCCTTCGCGATCCGCGACAAGATCGTCACCGACCCCACCTTCGCGACGGTCGACCCCGCGAGCGTGCTCACCGACGCCGTCTTCGCCCGCGAGGCCACCGCGATCGACCGCAAGCGCGCCGCATCCTGGCCCTTCAAGACCGGCGATGGCGACACCGTCTGGATGGGCGCGATCGACGGCTCGGGGCTCGCTGTCTCCTATATCCAGTCGATCTACTGGGAATACGGCTCCGGCTGCATCCTGCCGCGCACCGGCATCAACTGGCAGAACCGCGGCGTCTCCTTCTCGCTCGACAGGAAGGCGGTCAATCCGCTGCAGCCCGGCCGCAAGCCGTTCCACACCCTGATCCCGGCCTTCGCCCGCTTCAATGACGGGCGGATCATGTCCTATGGCGCCATGGGCGGCGACGGACAGCCGCAGTTCCAGGCGCAGATCCTGTCGCGCTACCGCTTCGGCCAGAACCCGGCGACCGCCGTCGACGCGCCGCGCTGGCTCTTCGGCCGGACCTGGGGCGCGGGCTCGATCTCGCTTAAGCTGGAGAGCCGCTTCGACCCGATGCTGCTCGCCCGGCTGACCGGCTCGGGCCATCCGGTCGAGGAGTATTCGGAAGCCTATTCCGACCAGTTCGGCCATGCGGGCATGCTGGTGAAGCATCCCAAGGGCCATGTCGAAGCGACGCATGATCCGCGCTCCGACGGCGACGCCCAAGGCTGCTAGTGACCAAAGGGATTTGACCACGATGCTCGTCGACGACCCGTTCCGCTGCTTCGTCCCCTATCCGGAAGCGCCTGTGAAGAGCGCCGCGACCGGCCCGCTCGCCGGGCTGACGCTCGCGGTGAAGGACCTGTTCGACGTCAAGGGCTATCCGACCGGCGCCGGCTCGCCGATCGTGCTGGCGCAATCCGGCATCAAGACCAAGACCGCGCCCATCGTGAAGACGCTGCTCGAAGCCGGCGCGCGCTTCGTCGGCAAGACCCATACCGACGAGCTCGCCTTCTCGCTCAACGGCAAGAACGCGCATTTCGGCGCGCCGATCAATCCGGCCGCGCCCGAGCGCATCACCGGCGGCTCGTCCTCCGGCTCGGCCGCGGCCGTGGCCGGGCGGCTGGCCGATTTTGCGCTCGGCTCCGACACCGGCGGCTCGGTGCGCGCGCCTTCCAGCTATTGCGGGCTGTTCGGCATCCGCCCGAGCCATGGCAGGCTCTCGCTCAAGCGGGTCTGGCCGCTCGCCGAGAGCTTCGACACACCCGGCTGGTTCGCAAGGGACGGCGAGGTCTTCGCCCGTGTCGGCGAGGTCCTGCTCGGCAGGGACAAGGTCGCCCTGCCCGAGATGCCGCGGCTGCTCACGGCCGACGAGCTCTTCGCCCAGGCCGTGCCGGAGGCCGAGACGCTGCTGCGCAACGTCGTCCAGCGCATCGTGCCGGTGCTCGGCGAGCCGCTCCCGGTGACCGTGGCGCGCGATCTCGATGCCCTCTACTGGGCCTCGCGCCGCATCCAGGGCCGCGAAGCCTGGCTGAATGACGGCCCGATGATCGAGCGCTTCGGCGCGCCGCTGGGCCCCGGCGTCGGCGACCGCTTCGCCTATGCCAAGGCGATCACGGACGCGGATTTTGCGAAGAGCGAGGGCGTCCGCAAACGCTTCCGCACCAGGCTCGCCAAGCTGCTGGGCAGCGACGGCGTGCTGCTGCTGCCGACCGTGCCCGACATCGCGCCGCTCGCCAGCGCCGACGAAAGCGAACTCGACGATTTCCGCAACCGCGCCCTGCGGCTGCTCTGCCTCGGCGGATTGTCTGGCTTCCCCCAGGTCTCGGTCCCCGTGACACGCCGCGAGGGCGCACCGCTGGGCCTCTCGCTGATCGGCCCCAAGGGCTCGGATGCCTCGTTGATCGCGCTCGCGGTCAGGCTGGAGCGGGCTACGCGGATCAGGATTGCTTGATCCACAGCTCCTCAGCCCTCATCCTGAGGAGCCGCGAAGCGGCGTCTCGAAGGATGCCCCAGAGCGCACTGGACCATCCTTCGAGACGCGGGCTCGCGCCCGCTCCTCAGGATGAGGGCTGAGTTTCAAGAGCTGAGTTTCAAGAGAAGTCCGCAGGGAGCCCATCATGAGCGGCCACCACCATCACGACCACGACCATCATCACGACAATCACTTCACCCCGATCGAGGCGCGGGTGAAGGCGCTGGAATCGCTGATGGTCGCAAAGGGCTATGTCGATCCGGCAGCGCTCGACGCTATCGTCGAGACCTATGAAACCAAAGTCGGCCCACGCAACGGCGCCCGCGTCGTTGCCAAGGCCTGGACCGACCCGGCCTTTGCTGAGCGGCTCAAGGCGGATGGCTCGGCCGCCGTCGCCGAACTCGGCTATGGCGGGCGTGGCGGCGAACACATCGTCGCCTGCTTCAATACGCCCGACGAACACAACCTGATCGTCTGCACGCTGTGCTCCTGCTATCCGTGGCCGGTGCTCGGCCTGCCGCCGGTCTGGTACAAATCCCCGCCCTATCGCGCCAAGGCCGTGATCGATCCGCGCGGCACGCTCGCCGATTTCGGCGTGACGCTTCCGGACAGCCAGCGCATCCGCGTCTGGGATTCGACCGCCGAGACCCGCTTCATCGTCATTCCGATGCGTCCGGCGGACACGGAAGGCTGGTCGGAGGAGAAGCTCGCCACCATCGTCAACCGCGACGCGATGATCGGCACCGGCCTGCCGCGTGTGGAAGACGCGTCATGAACGGCGGACAGGATCTCGGCGGGCAGATGGGCTTCGGCCCGGTCAGGCCTGAACCCGACGAGCCGATCTTCCATGGCGACTGGGAAAAGCGCGTGCTGGCGCTGAGCGTAGCCGCCGGCGCGATGGGGCAATGGACCATCGACGAGAGCCGGCATGCCCGCGAAAGCATCCCGCCGGCCGACTACCTGTCGTTTTCCTACTACCAGATCTGGCTGGCCGGCCTGAGCAATCTGCTCGTGACCCATGGCTTCGTCACCCCGGACGAACTGGCGCTGGGCGAGCCCGTCACTGCGCCGCGCCCACCCAAGCGCGTGCTGAAAGGCGCCGATGTTCCCGCCGTGCTGCGGCGCGGCTTTCCTTTCGAGCGCGAGGCTCCCGCACCGGCGAAGTTTGCTGTCGGCGACGCGGTCCGCACCATCGTGATGCACCCGACCCACCATACGCGGCTGCCACGCTATGCCCGCGGCAAAAGCGGCGTGATCGAGCGCGTCACCGGCTGCCATGTCTTCCCAGACACCGGCTCGCAAGGGCTGCCGGAGACGGCGCAATGGCTCTACACCGTCGTCTTCACCGGCCCCGAACTCTGGGGCCGCGACGCCGACCCGACATCGTCGGTCTCGATCGAGGCCTGGGAGAGCTATCTTGAGCCGGCCTGACGTCGCCATCGCGCTTGCCGCCGACACGCCGATTCCGCGCGACGCCGACGGCCCGGTCTTCGCCGAACCCTGGCAGGCGATGGTCTTCGCGCTGGTGGTCGAGCTTCAGGACCGCGGCGTGTTCACCGCGGATGAATGGGCCCAGGCGCTCGGCGCCGAAATCCGCGAGGCGGTCGCCAATGGCGGCTGCCGAGATGGCTCGGATTATTACGAGCGCTGGTGCGAGGCGCTGGAGCACCTGCTCATCGCCAAGGGGCTGGCCTCGCATGACGGTGTCGATGCGCTCGCCGCCTCATGGGCGCGGGCAGCCGAGGCGACGCCGCATGGCCAGCCGATCCTGATCGAGAACGACCCGCTGAAAAGCTGATCCGCCCGGTTCCGGCTGGTCCTGCCTTACCGCTGACGCCGCGTGATCACGTCCTTGAGGAAGGCCACTGCGGTTTCGGCGTTGGCCTTTGGACCCTTGAGACCGACAGCGACATAATCGCTGCCGACGATGGCTCCGGCCTGCCAACCGCCACCGTATTTCTGTCCCGCGATCTCCATGACCGGACTGCGAGCGACATAGGCTCTCGCGCCGATATCCGGGACGGCCCGGAATCCCTCGAAGCTTTCAAATCCCCACCTCTTGAGCTGGAGGGCATTGCCGGCCGGAAGCACGTTGATGTCCAACTTGGAGCCCGCGGCGTCGTCGGACCAGGCACAGCCGATGGCGCCCGGCATGAAGCTGCTCTCCCCAGCACCAACCGATGCTCCGACATAAGCCGAGGCCTCCTTCTGCGTGAACAGCTTGCAGGCGGGGCTGTCGGCAACCTGCGCCGCGCAGAGGGAACTCCCTGCCGCGAGCATCACTGGAACGAGCCATAGGCGCACGGCATACCCCTCCCGATCGAAAGACGATCATGCAGGTTAGCGCCCGCTCCCGGCCTCGTCGTGATGCAAATGAAGGATGGCGCGGGAGATGCCGTCCGGCTCGTGCGGGCTCAGGCCACCCCGAGCGAGAGCAGGTCGTGCACATGAACGAGCCCGACAGGGCGCGCGTCCGAATCGGCCACGATCAGTGCGGTGATGCGCAGCCGGTTGACCATCTCCAGCGCCTCGCCGGCCAGCGCGTCGGGCGCGATCCGGCGCGGATTGGGGCTCATCACGTCGCGGGCCCGCTGGGCCGAGCCACCGCCGATCAGCTTGCGACGCAGGTCGCCATCCGTGACCACGCCAGCGAGCATACCATCGGGATCGATCACGATGGCGCAGCCGAAACCCTTGGCCGAGATCATCGCGATCACGTCCGGCACCGCCGCATCGAGCCCGACCAATGGCAGCGCCGCATCGCGATGCATGATGCTGGCGACGGTCTTGAGCTGCGCACCGAGCTTGCCGCCGGGGTGGTAGACGAAGAAATCCTGGCGCGAGAAACCGCGCGCCTCCAGCAGCGCCACCGCCAGCGCATCGCCGAGCGCCATTTGCATCGTCGTCGAGGTCGTCGGCGCCAGCCCGTTCGGGCAGGCCTCCTCGGCCTTGGGCAGAAGCAGCGTCACATCGGCCTCGCGCCCGAGCGCGCTCTCGGCATTGGCAGTGATCGCGATCAGCCCGACGCGGAAGCGCCTGGTATGGGCGACGATCGCGGCAAGCTCCGCCGTCTCGCCCGACCAGGACAGGGCGATGACCACGTCGTCAGGCTGGACCATGCCGAGATCGCCATGGCTAGCCTCGGCGGGGTGGACAAAATGCGCCGGCGTGCCGGTCGAGGCCAGCGTGGCGGCGATCTTGCGCCCGACATGGCCGGACTTGCCCATGCCGGAGACGACGACGCGCCCGCCGGCCGCCTGGATCATCGCCACGGCGGCGGCGAAGGGCGCGCCCAGGCCGTCGCCGAGCGCGGCATGGAGCGTATCGAGGCCGGCGCGCTCGGTCGCGATGGTGCGGAGCGCCGAGGCGCGGATATCGGCTGTCATGGCGGGCGCTCTAGCACAGACGCCGCCGGACTTTCCACCATCGCGGGTCGGCACGCGCATCGAGCCTCCCACAACCCTCGCTTCATTGACGCGCCGTTAACCGAGTTCGTTCTAACTCCGTTAACCATGCGCGCCATCCCGGGTGCGCCAGAGCTCATGCTTTGGAGCGACGAAGCCTCGTGTCCCGCCGCGCAACCCTGCTCCTGACCGGTGTCGCTGCGGCGAGCCTCGCGCTCGCTGCGACCGCCGTCCTGGCCCAGCAGGCGCGGCGATCGCCGTTGCGTCCGACGGTTCCAGCCTATGTCGCCCAACAGCCGCCGTCGGAGCAACCGCCCGCTTCCGTGCTCCCGGCCGCCCCGGAGGCGGTGCCCGATCCGGCGACACCGATTCAAAACCAGCGCTCCACGGTCTCGCGCCGGGCTCCCTCGAACGCCAGCCGTCCGGTGCGTGCGACAGCCGTGCGCGGCGTCACCCAGCGCGAGGTCCGCGCGCCGCAGGCGACGGTCACCGTTATGCCGCCGGCGCCGCCGCCACCTCTGCCGCAACGCCGCCGGCCTATTCCGGACCTGGATCCCTACGCGCCGCTCGGCCTGCGGCTCGGCAGCGTCGTGCTGAAACCTTCGCTCACCAGCGGCATCGGCTACGACAGCAATCCGGAACGCGCCGCGAGTTCCGCACGCAAGGGCTCGCCTTTCAGCCGGACTGACGGCGAGGTCGAGATCCAGTCGGACTGGAACGTGCATGAGCTCAAGGGCAAGCTGCGCGGCGGCTATAGCGAGTTCTTCCGCAATCGCGACGCCTCGCGCCCCGATGGCGAGGGCAGCCTCGACCTGCGGCTCGACGCCTCGCGCGACACCCGCATCCTGCTCGAAACGCGCGCCAAGCTTGATACGCAGCGGCCAGGTTCGCCCGACCTCACCGCCGCCGTCACGGGCCGTCCGCTGGTCTATCAATATGGCGCCTCCGCCGGCGTCACCCATGACATCAACCGTCTGCAGATGACGCTGCGCGGCTCGGTCGACCGCAGCGACTACGAGGATGGCCAGCTGAGCAATGGCGGCATCGTCAGCCAGCGCGACCGCAACCAGACACAATACGGCCTGCGCCTGCGCGCGGCTTACGAAGTCACGCCCGGCTTCAAGCCCTTCGTCCAGGGCGAGGTCGACACGCGCGAATTCGACGAGGCGGTCGATTCGAGCGGTTACCGGCGCTCCTCCGACGGCGTCACCGGACGTGTCGGCTCGACCTTCGAGATCAGCCGCCAGCTCACCGGCGAGATTTCGGGTGGCTACCAGAACCGCAAATACGATGACGGCCGCCTGCGCAACCTGAAGGGCTTCATCGGCGACGCCGCGATCCTGTGGTCGCCGACGCCGCTGACCACGGTGACGCTGCGCGGCACCTCCGAGCTCGGCGACACCACCATCGCAGGCTCGTCGGGCACGACAGCAAGACGCGTCTCGCTGGAGGTCGCCCACGCCCTGCGCCGCAACCTGGTCGTCACCGGCCTCGCCAGCTTCGGTCGCACCGAATATGACGGTCAGAGCCTGCGCGAGGACGTCACCAGCTACGGCGCCCGCGTCGAATACAAGCTGACCCGCACCTTCTCGGTCCGTGCGAGCTTCACCCAGGAGCGCCTGAACTCGACCGCGCAGGGCTCGGATTACACCGCCAACATCGCGCAGGTGGGACTGCGGGTGCAGTTCTGAGGCGCGAACCGCAACGCAGAACCCCTCTCCTGTAAGGAGAGGGGCAGGGGTGAGGTGTCGGCCAGATATCGTTGGCTTGAACCAGCGAGCGGTTGGGTTTCATCCGGCTGATCGAACAGCCGACCCCTCACGCTACCCTCTCCCTACGGGAGAGGGTTCCGCGCGCCTCACTCCATCCCTTCGAGCTCGATGATCATGCCCTCGATCATCGTCAGGCCGATCTGCCAGAAGGCCGGATCGCGCGCGTCCAGCCCGAAGGGCGCCAGAAGCTCGGCATGGTGCTTGGTGCCGCCGGCCGAGAGCAGGGCGAAGTAGCGCTCCTGGAAGCCCTCGGCGGCGTTCTGGTAGACCCCGTAGAGCGAGTTCACCAGGCAATCACCGAAGGCATAGGCGTAGACGTAGAACGGCGAATGGATGAAGTGCGGGATGTAGCACCAGAACGGCTCATAGCCTGAGCCGAGCCGGATCGCCGGTCCCAGGCTCTCGGCCTGCACGCTCATCCACAGTTCGCACACGGTCTCGGCCGTCAGTTCGCCGGACTTTCGCGCCTCATGGACCTTCCGCTCGAAGGAATAGAAGGCGATCTGGCGCACCACCGTGTTGATCATGTCCTCGACCTTGGCCGCCAGCATCGCCTTGCGCTGCTTGGGATCGGTCGTGCCGTCGAGCAGGCGGCGGAAGGTCAGCATCTCCCCGAAGACGCTCGCGGTTTCCGCCAGGGTCAGCGGCGTCGGCGCCATCAGCGCGCCATTGGGCGCCGCCAGCACCTGATGCACGCCATGGCCGAGCTCATGGGCGAGCGTCATCACGTCGCGCGGCTTGCCCTGATAGTTGACCAGGACATAGGGGTGCGCCGAGGGCACGGTAGGATGCGCAAAGGCGCCGGGCGCCTTGCCCGGGCGAGCCGGCGCATCGATCCATTTCTCGTCGAAGAAGCGGCGCGCAATGCCCGCCATCGCCGGCGAGAAGGCGCCATAAGCGTCGAGCACCGTGTCGCGCGCCTCGGACCACGGAATCGTGCGCTGCTCGACCTGCGGCAGCGGCGCGTTGCGATCCCAGAAATCGAGCTGCTCGCGGCCGAACCATTTGGCCTTGAGCTTGTAGTAGCGATGCGACAGCCGCGGATAGGCGGCGCGCACGGCAGACACGAGCGCATCCACCACCTCACGCTCGACCCGGTTGGCGAGGTGGCGCGAATCCGCGACATCCTCGAAATGGCGCCAGCGGTCCGAGATCTCCTTGTCCTTGGCGAGCGTGTTGGTGATCAGCGCGAAGGTGCGCAGATGCGCGCGGAAGACCTCGCTGAGCGCCTCGGCCGCCGCCTTGCGGACCGCTCCATCGGCATCCTGAAGCTTGTTCAGCGTCAGTTCGAGGGTTAATTCCTCGTCGCCGAATGTGAAGCGCAGCGAGGCGATGGTCTCGTCGAAGAGCCGGTTCCAGGCGGCCTGCCCGGTCATCGACTTCTCGTGGAACAGTGCCTCGACCCGATCCTCGAGCTGATGCGGCTTGTCCTTGACGAGATCGTCGAGCCAGGGCTTCCAGTGCGACAGCGGCGCCTGCTCAGACAGCCGTGCCCGCAATACCGGCTCGATCCGGTTGAATTCGAGCTCGAAGAACAGCAGTTCCGTCACCGCCGCATTCAGCTTGTCCTGCGTGTCGCCATAGAACTTGGCGCGCTGCGGATCGGTGGTGTCGCCGGCATAGACGAGGCCTGCATAGGCACCGATTCGGCCGAGCAGATCGCTCAGGCGTTCGAACGCAGCGACCGCTTCCGCCAGCACCGTGCTGGCATCCTCACGCTCGGCCAGCGCCACGAGCCTGCCGCGATAGAGCGAGGCGAAGCTCTGCGATTCGGTCATGGCGCGGTCGAGATCGGCCTTCAGGGCGGGTGAATCCATCGACGGATAGAGATGGCTGAGGTCCCATTCCGGCAGCTTGCCGAGCGCCTTGGCCGTGCCGGCGGCCGTCTCTCCGGCGCTGGCGCGCATCGCCTCGTCAAACGCAATCGTCATCTCTGGATCACCTCGCAAGCTCGGTCGGCCTTGGTACTCATATGCGCGGGGCAGGGAGCGCGATCAACGCTGGCGTGAGACTGACGTCGTCGCAGAGCGGCGAACCCGCTTAAGCACCGCTTAACCGTTCTGGCCGAGGATGCACCAGAACGGAACAGCGATTCCGCGTTCCCAGTGATTTCAGCACGCCATTGCTCGTTACCGAGGTGACATGACCGCCACCGTTCTCGTCGTCGACGACGATCCCGTCCAGCGCCGCCTGCTCGACGCCATGCTCAAGCGCTTCGGCTATGATGTCGTCACCGCCGAGACCGGCAACGCCGCGCTCGCGCTAATCTGCGGCCCCGGCGGCGAACGTTTCGATGCCATCGTGCTCGATCTCGTCATGCCCGAGCTCGACGGCATGGGCGTTCTCGCCGCGCTGCGCGAGCGCAGCATCGAGACGCCGGTGATCGTGCAGACGGCCAATGGCTCGATCGAGACCGTGGTCCAGGCGATGCGCGCCGGCGCAGTCGATTTCGTCGTCAAGCCGGTCGGCGCCGAGCGCCTGCAGATCTCGCTCAAGAACGCGCTCAAGCTCGGCGCGCTGGAACATGAGCTGCGCCACATCAAGCGCCGCAACTCCGGCACGCTCAGCTTCCGCGACCTCGCCACCAAGAGCGCCGACATGGCCCGCGTCGTGCGCCTCGCCGAGCGCGCCGCCAAGTCGAACATCCCGATCCTGGTCGAGGGCGAATCCGGCGTCGGCAAGGAGGTCCTGGCACGTGCGATCCAGGGCTCCAGCGACCGCAAGGGCAAGGCCTTCGTCACGGTGAACTGCGGCGCGATCCCGCACAACCTCGTCGAATCCATCCTGTTCGGCCATGAGAAGGGCGCCTTCACCGGCGCAACCGAACGCCATGTCGGCAAATTCGTCGAGGCCAGCGGCGGCACCCTCTTCCTCGACGAGGTCGGCGAACTCCCCCTCGACGCACAGGTCAAGCTGCTGCGCGCCATCCAGGAGGGCGAGGTCGATCCGGTCGGCGGCAAGAAGTCGGTGCGCGTCGACATCCGCATCATCTCGGCGACGAACAAGAGCCTGCTCGACCAGGTCAAGGCGGGTGAATTCCGCGAGGATCTCTACTACCGCCTGAACGTCTTCCCGATCACGCTGCCGCCCCTGCGCCAGCGCCGCGAGGACATTCCCGATCTTGCCCGCGGCTTCCTGGCGCGGTTCGCCGCCGAGGAGGGCAAGAAGCTGCGCGGAATCACCGCCGAGGCGCTCTCGCTGATCTCGGGCTACGACTGGCCCGGCAATGTCCGCCAGCTTGAGAACGCGATGTTCCGCGCCGTCGTGCTGGCCGATGGCGATGAGCTCACCGTTGCCGAATTCCCGCAGATCGCCGCCCAGATGGAAGGCTACGACGTCCGCATCCCGCCGGCGCCTGCCTCCCTGCCCTATTCGGAGGCGCGCAACGAGACCCCGCGCATCATCCAGATGCCGGTGCGCGACCCTAACGCACTCGACCTCGTCGAAGGTTCCGACATGCGCAAGCTCGACGACCTCGAGCGCGAGATCATCAAATTCGCGCTGGCGCATTACCGCGGGCACATGTCCGAGATCTCGCGCAAGCTCGGCATCGGCCGCTCGACGCTTTACCGCAAGCTCAAGGATTACGGGCTGATCGAGGCCGAATCAGCCGCGGATGAAACCGACGCGGCCTGAGCTGCGACCAACCGAATGCAGGCGTCTGTTGCGCCGCCGCATCTTGCCGAAACAGGCCGAGTCACGCAGGAATGCGGCTCTCGGCAGAATCTGGGGATAGCGACCATGCGTCGTCGCCAATGGGCGAATCTGGCTTGCGTCTCGGCTCTTGCCCTTGCTCTCGGAACCGCAGCGGCCTTCGCAGAAGGCACCAGCTCGATCGACCCGACACTCGGCATTCCGCTGCCGGAACAGCCCGCTCTCGTCATCCTCGACGACGAGAAGCCGTTAGCTCAGGCGCAGGCAACGCCCGCCGCCAGCCCTGAAGCCGGGCCGGACACGACATCCAGATCTGCCGGTATCGCGGCCGCCGAGCCGGGCATGGTCACGGGCGCGGTCACTCCGGCCGCCCAGCCGCATGGCACCCTGATTGCGCCCGAACGGCCGTCTCCTTCCGCCACGACGCCTGGCGTCGCGGACGAGCCGGTGACGCTCGACATTCCCGAGATCGAGCTGCCGCCATCCGATCCGGTCCTGACGCCCACCTTCAAAACCCAGGCCGCGCCCGAGCCGTTGCGTTCGGCCGAGCCGCTGATCGCGCCGCCCGATCTGCCGAAGGTCGTGGTCGACCTGCCGCCGGGTTCGGGATTCGCCGCCGACATCGCCGCGCGCGCCACCGAGGCGCTGGCGCTGCCGCGGCTGGCGGAACGCGAGCGCGCCGAGATCCTCGCCGCCTATCAGGCCAATGACAACCGACCCCTCTGGATCGACGGCAAGGGCTGGAGCGAGGCCGGTCTGCGCCTGACCGCCCAGCTCGGTCGCGCTGGCGAGGACGGGTTGCGGCCGACCGACTATCCCCTCCCGGCTTTTGAGGCGAGCGACAGGGGCAGCCTCGCCGAGGCCGATGTCCGGTTGTCGGCGCTTGCCGTGCTCTATGCCCGCGATGCGCGCGGCGCGCGCGTCGATCCGCGTCGCCTGTCGAAGCTGCTGACGCCGACGCTCTTCCTGCCCTCAGCCACCGAGGTCCTGTCGGAACTGACGGCAGCGACCGACGCGGGCGCGGTGCTGGCCGCCTACAACCCGCCCCATGAAGGCTATCGCCGCCTCAGGGCCAAGCTCGCCGAACTGCGCGAGCATCTCGACGACACGCCGCTGGTGCGCATTCCCGCCGGCCCTGCGCTGAAGCTCGGCATGCGCGACGAGCGTGTGCCGCTGGTGCGTGCGCGTCTCGGCCTCGGCCCGACCGAGGAGCCGGTGTTCGACCGCTCGACCTCGCTTGCGCTGGCGACGTTCCAGAAGCAGGCCGGCCTGCCCGCCAACGGCATCCTCAGCCCCCAGACGCTGGCCGCGCTCGGCACGCCGGCGACGGCACGCGGCGAGCAGGACGTCATCGCGCAGATGGAACGCTGGCGCTGGCTGCCGGCCGATCTCGGCGAAAGCCACATCACCGTCAATGTCCCGGAATTCCGTGTCCGCGTCGTCCGCGACGGCCATGTCGTCCACGAGACGCGCGCGATCGTCGGCAAGCCTGAATCCGCGACGCCCATCTTCTCGCACAAGATGGACCACGTCATCGTCAACCCGTCCTGGTTCGTGCCGCCCTCGATCCTGAAGAAGGAATTCCTGCCGGGGCTGGCTGCCGATCCCGAATACGCGGCCAAGCGCGGCTATGTCGTGACGCGCACCCGCAGTGGCATTTCGGTGCGCCAGCCGCCGGGTGAGCGCAACGCGCTCGGCTGGATCAAGTTCATGTTCCCCAACGACCATTCGGTCTATCTGCACGACACGCCCAACCGCCGGCTCTTCGCCAATGAGCGCCGTGCCTTCAGCCATGGCTGCGTCCGTGTCGACAATCCCTTCCTGCTGGCCGACCAGGTGCTCGGCCCGGAATGGACGCAGGAGCGGCTGAAGCGCCTGATCGGCTCCGGCGAACGACGCATCAACCTGCCGCAGCCGCTGGCGATCCACCTCGTCTACAACACCCATGTCGTCGATGCGGACGGAAAGCTGACCACCTTCGAGGACCTCTACGGCTTCCACCGCATGGTGCGTCAGGCGCTCGAACAGCGCAGCTGATTGTGTCGAAGGCACCATTCCGCCACGATCCACAGATAGCGAGCCCTGGCGCAGAAACCGATGGCACGCCGATTGCGGGCCTGCTAACCAGTCGTTAACGCTTCTCCGCAACTGTTCGTTCACGTTCATCGCGCCGCTCAGCCGGGGCATCGAGACGGGTCAGGCAGATTGGGCAGGTCAAACGCCACGCTTTCGGGACGGCTTGTGTCGCGCTCGAAACCGCTTCTTCGTCGGGCATTGGCCTTGGGGCTCGGCGCCGGCGCGCTGCTGCTCGGCGTGCGCGGCACCCAGGATGCCGTCGCCAATGGCGACACCCGGACGATCACGATCCGGCACATGCACACCAAGGAGGAGACGACCGTCACCTTCAGGCGTGACGGCCGCTATGTCTCCGAAGGCTTGGAGAAGCTGAACTGGGCCCTGCGCGACTGGCGCACCGACGAGCCGATCCGGATGGATCCGCGCCTGTTCGACGTCGCCTGGGAGGTCCAGCGCGCCGTCGGCTCCGAGCAGCCCTTCCATGTCGTCTCGGCCTATCGTTCGCCGGGCACCAATTCTATGCTGCGCCGCCGCTCGCGCGCCGTCGCCAAGCACAGCCAGCACATGCTCGGCAAGGCGATGGACTTCTATCTCCCGGACACCCCGACCGCCCGCATCCGCGAGGCCGGCATGCGGCTGCAGCGCGGCGGCGTCGGCTTCTATCCGGGCGCGCACAACCCCTTCGTCCATCTCGACGCCGGCTCGGTGCGCTCCTGGCCACGCATGACGCGCGACCAGCTCGTGCGGCTCTTCCCGGACGAGAAGACCGTCCATCTCCCCGCCGACGGCAAGCCGCTCGGCGGCTACGATGTCGCCATGGCAGAGATCGTCGCGGGCGGCGGTTCGGTGATGGGCTATGCCTCGGCCGAAAACGACGAAGGCGCGATCATGGCCTCGGGCCGCAAGAGCCTGTGGTCCGCGCTCTTCGGCGGCGACGACGAGGAGGCCGATGCCCGCCCGACGCGCGGCAGGCGCGCCGCGCCCAAGCCGCAGCCGACCGTCATGGCCTATGCCAACAACAGCTATTCGGACAGCAATGCCTCCGACGGCGGCCGCTTCGCTCTGGCCGCCGTCGCGCCCGAGCCGGCCTCGCGCTCGCTGGGCCGCGAACGCGCCGAGCGGCTCGCACCGCGCGCAGCCGAGCCCCCCGAGACTCAGGCCGTCGCACCGGTCAACGCCGCGGCCGCACCCCCGCCTCAGGACAACCGGCCGGCGCTGGTCGATGCCCCGCTTCCGCTGGCCCGCCCGCGCGGCCTGACCCTGCCGCAGCAGCCGGGCGAGGCCGACGGCGCCGTCCAGGTCGCGGCCCTTCCCGCCAGCGGCGGCGCGCTGGCTTTCGCGCCGCAGCCGGGCCTCGCCGATCAGAGGCTGATCCTGGCGGCGCTGCCGCCGCGCCGACCGGGCGAGATTGCGGCGGTCGCTGAGCCCGTCATCGCCGGCAAGCCGACCAATGCCCCGTTGCCGCCGGCGCGTCCCGCCGCCTTCGCCAGCCTGATGCTGCCCCAGTTCAGCACCGCATCATCGGCCGGCCTGCGCGGCTCGGACGCTGTCACGACCGCGGCGCCGACCGCCGTTCCCGAAGGCAAGCTTGTCACCGTGACCCATCCGCTGCCGCCGAGCCGTCCCCTGAGCGGCGGCGTGACCGTGGCCGCCTCGGTGGCGCCCACTCGCCCGGCTCCGACGCCGATCGAGCAGCAATATGACGCCGATCGCTCCAACCTCGATTCCCTGTTTGCCGCCGTCTCGCGCAGCCTGCCGCCCGCCGGCCGGACCGTGACGGTCGCGACCGCCCGCGCCAGGACGACCGCCCCAGTCACAACGCCGATCGCAGGACCAAGCCCGGCCGCAGCGCTCGGCTTCAGCCATGCCGAGCCGAGCGACGCCAGAACCGGCTCGTTCAGCGGCCCGGCCGTCAGGGCCCTGCCGACGAACTTCGTCCAGAACTGACCCGCCCCAACCATCGCACCATTAACGGATTGCTGACCCCGTTCGCGTCACACTGCCCGGCGATTCGCCAACAGTGAGAGTGACATGGGACAGGTTCTTCAGTTTCGGCTGCCGCAGATGCGGCCAGAGGCTCCGGCTGGCCCCGCGCTCGATCTCATGTCGGCCGTGGACTTCGCGCTGCGCGACCTGGCCGACATCGGCAACCACATCACGCTCGAAGCCGTGCGCGAGCAGGCCGCCGCCTGCCGCCAGATGCTGGAAGCCGCCTATCTCGCGGAATGCGAACTCGGCTGAAGGGCCGAAGACGCTTGGCCGGAAACCGGCATGCTGATCAAGAATGGCGACGCGTCGGGGGACGTTCCCACCAAGGCCCGCAGATCCGCCAATTCAGCGTCTTCCGAAGGGCCTTGGTGGAGCTGAGGGGAATCGAACCCCTGACCTCTGCAGTGCGATTGCAGCGCTCTCCCATCTGAGCTACAGCCCCGAGGCGCTGGCCTTCTAGGCCTTGCGTCGCGTGTCTGTCAATCGCCTGCGCCATGGGTTCATGAGGTGCATGGGGACAAGGCGCGGCTGTTCAACGACGATCAAGAGGAATGCCGATGCGTGCCGTTCTCGACGTGGTGCTGCTTGCCTTGCAGATCTACACATGGCTGCTGATCATCTCGGCCGTCCTGAGCTGGCTGATCGCCTTCAACGTCCTCAACACCCGCAACCAATTTGTCTCGACGGTCTGGGACATGCTCTACCGGATCACCGAACCGGTCCTGCGCCCGATCCGCAACATGCTGCCCAATATGGGCGGGATCGACATCTCACCGATCATCCTGCTGCTGATCATCTTCTTCATCGAGCGCGTGATCGTGCTCTATCTCTACCCCGCCGTCTTCTGAAGGCGCCGGCCGTATCCGACATGGCCGAGCCCTGGACCGTCGCCGGCGATGGCCTGCGGCTAACGGTGCGGCTCACCCCCCGCGGCGGCCGCGACGCGATCGACGGCATCGAGACCCTGGCCGATGGCCGCACCGTGCTGAAGCTCAGGGTCCGCGTGGCGCCCAGCGACGGGCAGGCCAACGCCGCCCTGATCGCGCTTCTGGCGCGTGAACTGAACCTGCCGCGCTCGACCGTGATGCTCGCGGCCGGCGCGACCGCCCGCCTCAAGACGGTCGCGCTGGCGGGCGAGCCGCTGGAACTCGCAGCACGCCTGCGGACGCGACTCGCGGCCTGTTGATCCGGCGTCGGGCCTGCCGCAATGCAGCACGCGCTTGACGAAACCGTGCGTCTCCTGTTCGAAGACAGCATGGACACGCCAGCAGCCCCCTCGCCAGCAGCCTCCTTTCCCGACCGGCTGACGGAAGGCTACCGCGCCTTTCTCGACGATCGCTTCGACCGCGAGAAGGACCGCTACGAGCAGCTCGCCGAAAGCGGCCAGACGCCGAAGATCATGCTGATCGGCTGCTGCGATTCGCGCGTCTCGCCGGAGGTGATCTTCGATGCGCGGCCAGGCGAGATGTTCGTCGTCCGCAACGTCGCCAATCTGGTGCCGCCCTTCTCGCCCGACGACCAGCTCCACGGCACCTCGGCCGCGCTCGAATACGCCGTGCAGGCGCTGCGCGTCGAGCATATCGTCGTGCTCGGCCATGGCCGCTGCGGCGGCATCCGCGCCTTCGCCGACGACGCCCAGGGGCCGCTCTCCTCGGGCGACTTCATCGGCAAATGGATCACGCTGATCGGGCCTGCCGCCGAGCGCACCGGCGGGCGCGGCCGTCATGAGACGCTGGACGGCTATGTCGAGCGCCTCGCCTTGTCCTCGATCCAGCAGTCGCTGGCCAATCTGCGCACATTCCCCTGTGTTCAAATCCTTGAGGGCAAGGGCCGGCTGCATCTGCACGGCGCCTATTTCGCCGTCGCCACCGGCGTGCTGATGCTGCTCGACCCCGAGACCGGACAGTTCGTCCCCGCGATCGGCGAATTGCCGCGCAAGGCCCAGCCGATCCGCTGCGACTAGCGCGGCCGGATGCTCGCCAGCAGGGCCTGGCCCGCTTCGACCGTAAGCGCCGCCTCCGCCTGCGCATCGATCCGCAGGGCATGGCCCGCCTCGACCGTGAACGCCATCTCACCGCAGCGACCCTGAACGGCCTCACATGGCGCGTAGAGGATATGCGTCGGGGCGCTCAGCGCGATGCCCTCCCCCACCACCGGAACCACCAGATCGATCGCGCAGAGCGAGCGGTCGGCGATCAGGTTCACCACCTCGACCGGGCCGTTCTCCAGCCGGCTGACCAGGGGAATGCCGCCATCATAGCGTACCGGCCGGAAGGGCTGGCGCAGGTCGATCTCGCCATCCTCGCCGTCCAGCACGAGGCCGGAGCCGACGATCACCGCCTGCAGGCGCTCATAGCCGGTGAGGTCGGAGAACGGGCCGGGCTGGACGATGGCGGTGCGGCCGAGCCGCCAGATCATGCCCTCCCAGCCCGCGGGATCGGCGCCCGGACGGCTGGCATCGGCGATGTCGAGCGTGACGCCGCCGCCATTCTTCCAAGGCTTGCTGCGGAAGCTCTCGGGCGAAAGCGGGGTCAGGGTCGGCTGCATGGTATCAACTCGCTTCAGGACTCGTCCGCCAGCGGATGCAGGTCGCGCACCATGCTCTTGAGGCGGTCGTCGAGGACGTGGGTGTAGATCTGGGTCGTGGCGATGTCGGCATGCCCCAGCAGCTCCTGCACGACGCGCAGATCGGCGCCGTTCTGGAGCAGATGGCTGGCGAAGGCGTGGCGCAGCACATGCGGGCTTAAGTCCGCAGCCTTCAGCCCGGCGGCGCCCGCCAGCACCTTGAGATCGCGGCCGAAGGCCTGGCGGGTGAGATGGCCGCTCTCGCCCTCGGCCGGAAACAGCCAGCGGCTGTCGGCCGAGCCGCTATCGCGCAGTGCTGCGAGCCAGGCGCGGGCGGCCTCGCGCGACGGCTCGTTCAGCGGCACCAGCCGGTCCTTGTCGCCCTTGCCGCGCACCACCAGGAAGCGCTCGCGCGTCGTCGCGGCCGATAGCGGCAGCGCGATCAGCTCCGAAACGCGCAGGCCCGTGGCATAGAGCAGCTCGATCAGGCCACGCATCCGCAGCGCCCGCAGACGCGCCGCTTGCGTCATGCCCTCGCGCTCGCAGGCCTGCCGCGCCGTCTCGATCAGCCGATCGACATCGGCAACCGAGATCACCTTCGGCAGCGGCCGGCCTTGGCGTGGCCCCTCGATCGCAGCCGACGGATCGCCCGAGGAAAACCCCTCGGTGTAAAGAAAACGGTGGAACTGGCGCACAGCCGAGAGCCGGCGCGCCGCCGAGGAGGCCTTCAGCCCGCGCGCAGAGATGTCGGCGAGCCAGCCGCGGATATCGTCGGCCGCGACCGCATCGAGCGCGCGATCCCCGAGGAATTCCAGATAGTCGTCGATGTCGCGCTGATAGGCGTCGAGCGTGTTGCGGGCGGCGCCGCGCTCGGCCGCGAGCATGTCGAGGAAGCCGTTCAGCCTTGCCCGGGACATCCGGCTCATTTCGGCTGCAGCCTGGACGGCGGCACCGTCTCGACCATCTCGCGCGGCACTGGCTGGACGAAGGTGACGAGCGCGATCATGCCGCCGAAGACGAGCCCGCCCAGCAAAGCGAGGATCGCGACGAATCTGAACAACGTCGGCACGGTGAGGCTAGCCCTTCGGGAGATACGTGACGCGGTGTCGGAGCGTCCATCTTTTGGGAGATGGCCCGCGCGGGCAAGGGCGGCAAGACCACAAGCCAGCCAAAATCTACGCTGCGCGGGCATGACGCAGCATAATCGCTCATGCTAAACCGGCCGCGAGGACAACGCCGCAATGACGATCGTCGAAACACTAGACCAGCCCGATAGTGAGGAATCCCGCGTGGATCGCGACGAATTGCGCGCCGCGATCGGTAGCCGCGCGATCGTGCTCGTCGGCATGATGGGCTCCGGCAAGAGCTCGGTCGGCAAGAGGCTGGCGACACGGCTCGGCCTGCCCTTCGTCGATGCCGACACCGAGATCGAGACGGCGGCCGGCATGACCATCCCCGAGATCTTCGCCCAGCGGGGCGAAACCGAGTTCCGCAATGGCGAACGCCGCGTCATCAGCCGCATCCTGATCACGCGCGCACCTTTGGTGCTGGCGACCGGCGGCGGCGCTTTCATGAATGCCGAGACCCGCGCGCGCATCGCCGATCTCGGCATATCCATCTGGCTCAAGGCCGAGCCCGAGGTGCTGATGCGGCGCGTCCGCAAGCGCTCGAACCGGCCGCTGCTCCAGACCGCCGATCCCGAGGAGACGCTGCGCCGGATGCTGATCGAGCGCGAGCCGGTCTATGCCCTCTCCGACCTGACGCTGGTCTCGCGCGACGAGCCGCATGAGGTCGTGGTCACCGCCGCGATCGCGGCGCTCGACCGGCATCTGCGCGGCAATCCCGACCGAAAGCCGATGCCATGAACATTCCCGCTGATCAGACCGCCGGCGCCCGGATCGTCGTTCCGGTCGCGCTGGAGGGTCGCGCCTACGACATCCATATCGGCCGCCACCAGCTCTGCGAGGCCGCTGCCCTGATCGCAGGGATGGCGCCCGGCGCCAAGGTCGCGCTGGTGACCGACGAGAGCGTCGCCGCCCTGCACGCCCCGGCCTTCGAGGCCTGCCTGCAGCAGGAGGGCATCGTCTCGACGCGCATCACCGTACCGCCGGGCGAGGCGACCAAATCCTATGCTCAGTTCATCGCGCTCTGCGACGCGCTGCTCGCCGCGAAGATCGAGCGCGACGACCTCGTCATCGCGCTCGGTGGCGGCGTGGTCGGCGATCTCACCGGCTTTGCGGCTGCTGTGCTGCGCCGGGGCGTGCGCTTCGTGCAGATGCCGACGACGCTGCTGGCGCAGGTCGATTCCTCCGTCGGCGGCAAGACCGGGATCAATTCCAGCCATGGCAAGAACCTGATCGGCGCTTTCCACCAGCCGGCGCTGGTG
Source organism: Allobosea sp. P2_B12 (assembly GCF_056404835.1). Lineage (NCBI taxonomy): Bacteria > Pseudomonadati > Pseudomonadota > Alphaproteobacteria > Hyphomicrobiales > Alloboseaceae > Allobosea > Allobosea sp. P2_B12. The sequence goes on from NZ_JBFUDG010000004.1 coordinate 241,179, forward strand.
ATCGCCGACACCGCGCTGCTCGACACGCTGAGCGAGCGCGAGTTCAAGGCGGGCTATGCGGAGGTGGTGAAATACGGGCTGATCGACGACCCCGCCTTCTTCGACTGGTGCGAGGTCAACTGGAGCCGGATCATCGAAGGTGGCCCGGAGCGCGACCATGCCGTTGCCGTCGCCTGCAAGGCCAAGGCCGCGATCGTCGCCCGCGACGAGCGCGAGGAAGGCGACCGCGCCCTGCTCAATCTCGGCCACACCTTCGCGCATGCGCTGGAACGGCTGACGAAATACGACTCGACCCGGCTCGTCCATGGCGAGGCGGTCGCGATCGGGCTGGCGCTGGCCTTCCGCTTCTCGCAGCGCATGGGGCTGTGTTCGGGGCAGGACGCCATCCGCGTCTCGCGCCATCTCGACGCGGTCGGCCTTCCCAGCACGCTCCAGCAGGTGCCGGGCGGGGCTGGAACGGCGGAGGAGATCGTTACGGCGATGGGCCAGGACAAGAAGGTTCGGCGCGGCGTGCTGACCTTCATCCTCGCGCGCGGCATCGGCAAGGCCTTCATCGCGCCTGGCGTCGCGGCCGAAGAGGTTAAGGCGTTCATCGAGGGTGAACTCGCCTCCGCCGCCTGAGCATCAGGCGGCGCCCAGCTTGGCCAGGATTTCGGTCGCCCTGTAACCCTCGGCCACCCCCTCGACCAGCATCGCGACGCTGCGTGAATGCCGCGTCCGCGCCGGCAGGATCGCCTGGTAGCCCGGCGAAGCGTACCAGCCGCGTGCGGCCACCATGTCGGGGAAGGCGATGACGACCAGATCGCCCGGCCACGGGCCTTCGACGATCTCCGGCGCAGCCCCATGGATCAGGAAACGGCCGCCGAAAGGCGCGAGCGTCGCGTCGATCTCGCGGAGATAAGCGACGATCTCGGCACCGAGCTCGACGTCCTGAAGATGGGCGATGGCATAGGCGGTCATGCTGGGTCTCCCTCGATGTCGCCGGCGGGCGCCGGCGTTCGGGGAGACCATGATCTCGCCATGGCGGCGGGTCGATTACCTCGCAGGTGATCTACGGGCTGAACACCAGCACCAGAAACACGAAGAACACCGCCAGATGCACGGCGCCCTCCAGCATCGTCGTGCGCGTGCCGGTGAAGGTCAGGGTCGAGAGCAGAAGCGTCATCGCCAGGATGACCATGTTGGTGCCCGACAGGCCGAGCACGACCTCCTGCCCGGTATAGAGGCCGATCGCCAGCACGGCCGGCACCGTCAGGCCGAGCGTCGAGGCGGCGGCGCCGAGGCAGAGATTGATCGCGCGCTGGAGCTGGTTGGCGCTGATCGCCCGCAGCGCAGCGATGCATTCCGGCGTGAACACCACCATCGCGATCAGGATGCCGCCGAGCGCAACGGGAGCGCCGAGCTTGATGATGCCGAAATCCAGTACCGCCGCCAGGCTCTTCGCCAGGATCACGATCGGCAGGATATTGGCGAGCAGCAGCACCACATGGGTCGTGGTCGCGCCGCCGGGATCGGGATGGCCGTGGTCGTCTTCCACGGCGTCGTCGTCAGGCAGGGCGGTGCGCGGCAGCGGCGCCTGCTCGCGCGTCGGCTCCTGGAAGAAGGAGCGGTGCCGCCCGGTCTGCAGCACGAGGAAGGCGCCGTAGAGCGCGATGGTGAACAGCGAGAACGAGACCGATTGCAGCGTCGTCAGCGTGCCGTTGCTGGTCGAGGTGGTGAAGTTCGGCAGCACCAGCGGGATCACCGTCAGCGGAATGATCACCGCCAGATAGGAGGAGGCGCCCTTCAGATTGTAGCTCTGCGCGAAATGGCGCCGGCCGCCGACCAGGAGCCCGATGCCGACGACGCCGTTGAGCACGATCATCAGCACCGCGAACATCGTGTCGCGCCCGAGCGTTGGCGCACCCTTGGCGCCGAGCATCACGGCCGAGATCAGCGCCACCTCGATGATCACGATCGACAGCGTCAGGATCAGCGTGCCGAAGGGCTCGCCGAGCCGCCCGGCCAGGATCTCCGCCTCATGCACCACGCCAAAGGCCGCCCAGATGATGATGCCCAGCAGCCACAGGAAGATCACAGCCGAGATCAGCGGCGCGCCGAGCTGGCCGAGCAGGCTGCTACCGAACAGCAGGAATGCGGCAACGGTCGCCCAGGCACAGGCGAGGCGGAGGATCATGGCGCTCAATCGTTCATCCTGAAATGGAGTGGTGTGAAAAGGGCGCGCGGAAACGGGCCGACGCGGCAGCCTATCAGCAATAAACACACGAATATGAATTTCGTTTGCCGGACGGCCCGGTCACGCCATTCTGCTCAGGGCTTGCGATAGGCGTCGAGCACGGCGGCGCCCTCGGCGCCCACCTTCTGGCGCCAGTCATCGACCACGCCCTTGCCGGCATCCGCCAGCGCCTTGGCGACGGCGGGTGGCACATCGGTGAGGATCGTCACCTTGTTGGCACGCATGCGAGCGTAGTTCTCGTCGAGCCGGGTGACGATCGCGGTCCATTGCCGCTGCTCGGTGGCGGCCGCCGCATCGTCCACGATCTTGCGCAGATCGACTGGGAGCGCCTCATAGGCCGCGAGATTGACCGTCGCGATCGAGATCGGCAGCGCGTAATTCACTTCGACGAAGTTCGGCAGGAAATCCCAGAGGTTGCGGCCCGCACCGCCATCGCCGGAGGAGAGCACGGCCGTGACGCTGCCGTCCTTCACCTTGGGCATGGCGTCGGCGAAAGAGAGGTTGCTGGCCTTGGCGCCGGCCGCGTTCAGCACCGCCGTCGAGGTCGCATCATAGGTGCGGATGGCCAGGCCATCGAGCGCCGTCGCCGAACTCAGCGGCGCCTTCGACCAGATGCCCGACGCCGGCCAGGGCGTGGTGTAGAGGATCTTCTGGCCGAAGGAGGCGAGCTTCTTGTCATAGGCCGGGCGGGCCAGATCGGTGAGCTTGCGCGCATCGGCGATCGAGGTCGCCAGGAACGGCAGCGAGGACAGCCCGAACAGCGGATCGACCGCGCCGAGCGCACCCGCGAAGGCATCGCCGGCCGCGACCTCGCCCTTTTGCACCGCGCCGATCATCGCCGCGGATTTGACGCCGCGCGCCGCGTCAAAACTCGGCTTGATCGTCAACCGCCCGCCGGCCTTGTCGTTCACGATGGCGGCGAAGGTCGCGACGCCTTCGCCGGGAATCGCGCTTGAGGGATATTCGGTCGGCATCTCCCAGACGGTCTGGGCGCCGGCAGCCGTCGTCAGGGTTAGCGAGACCGCCGAAAGCAGGAAACCGGTAATAAACGAACGCATGGTCATATCCTTCGTAAGCCGCGCAGGCGAAGCCGCGCCGAAAGCTCCTGGCCATGCAAGATCGGGGCGAACCCAGGCGCCTTAGTCGAGCGCGATCTTCGCCGCCAGCGGGCTCGCGACCTCCTCCGCCAGCGCCGCCGGCTTGTCGGTAACGAGATACTGTGCCCGCGCCAGCGCGGCGAAGCGGCCGCCCTTGGCGACGAGTTCCTCGAAGGAGCCCATCTCGATGACCTGACCCTGCTCGAACACCAGGATACGGTCGGCATTGCGGATCGTGGCGAGGCGGTGGGCGATGACGAAGGTGGTGCGGCCCTTCATCACCTCCTCCAGCGCCTTCTGCAGCTTGACCTCGGTCGCGGCGTCGAGGGCCGAGGTCGCCTCGTCGAGGATCAGGATCGGCGGGTTCTTCAGGAGCGCGCGCGCGATCGACAGGCGCTGGCGCTCGCCGCCCGAAAGCGTCCGGCCGCGCTCGCCGACAAGCGTGTCGAGCCCGTCGGTCTGGCGGGCCATCACCTCGGTCGCCTGCGCCCGGTCGAGCGCCTCCATCATCTCCTCGTCGGTCGCATCCGGCTTGCCGACGGTGAGGTTCTCGCGGATCGAGCGCGCGAACAGCATCGGCTCCTGGAAGACGACGCCGATGTTCCGGCGCAAGGAGAGCAGCGAAATCTCGCGGATGTCCTGCCCGTCCACCGTGATGCGGCCCGACTGCGGATCGAAGGCGCGATGCAGCAGGCCAAGCGTCGTCGATTTGCCCGAGCCGGTCGAGCCGACGATGGCGATGGTCTCGCCCGGCGCCACCGAAAACGAGACGTCCTGCACGGCAGCGCGCTTGCCGTCATAGGAAAAGGAGACGTCCTCGAAGGCGACCGCGCCCGAAAGCCGCCCGGCATCGCGCGCGCTGGGCAGATCGCGCACGGCGGGCAGCGTGTCGAGCACCTCGAAGAATTCGCGCATCTTCGGCGCCTGCATGAAGATGAAGTTCACGAAGGCGACGATCTGCTCCAGCCGCCCGACCAGCATGGTGGCGAAGCCCATGAAGGTGACGATCTCACCGACCGTCGTCAGGCCCTGCATCAGGAGCCAGGCGCCGACGACGAAGATCGCCAGCACCGTCAGCGTCGCCGAGGCGCGAGTCGCGACCGTCGCGATTGCCCACCAGGACAAAACCGGAAGCTGCGCCTCCAGCAGGCTGGCGATGGTCGAGCGCAGGCCGCGAACCTCGGCCTCGATGCGGGTGAAGCTCTGGATCACCGGGACATTGCCGAGCGCATCCGAGGCCCGCTCGGCGAGGTTCGAGTGATAGGCCTCGACATTGCTCTGCAGCTTATCGGTCTTGCGCAGCACATAGGCCGTCAGCAGCCCGAACAGGAAGACGAGCGAGATCAGCAGCAGGCCAAGCTGCCAGTTCTTCCAGAGCGTGAACGGCAGCAGGATGAAGAGCGCGACGAGGCTGGCGCAATGCTCGCGGAAGAAGGAGAGCCACAGCGCCCACATGCCGCTGGTGCCGTCGAGCATCACCTTGAGCACGCGGCCAGAATGCGTCTGCGTGTGATAGGCCAGCGGCAGCGTCAGCGCGTGCTCGAAATAATTCGCCATGACGGCGAGCCGGCGCCGATGCGCCAGCCTGTCGGAATGCAGCGAGACGAAGACCGAGGCGCCGATGGTGAACAGGCCGAAGCCGACCCAGGCGAGGATCAGCGGGTTGATCTCGCCCCAGGTCAGGCGCTGCCCGGCGCCTTGCGCGCTCGACAATTTGTCGATCAGCGCGCCGAACAGCATCGGCTCCGCGAAGGAGGCGGCCGCCAGCAGGACATTGGCCAGCGCCAGGATCAGGCCGAGCCGCTTCTCGGGACCGAGTTCGCCGAGCACACGGGTGTAGATCGCAAACAATGACATGCCCGAAGCTTTAGCGCAGTCAGGGCCGTGAACAAGCCCTGAACCTTAACGCTTCCTTCAAGGCGGGACGGATAACGTCTCAAGGGACGAATTCCGCGCAGGCTGCGGGATCGACGTCGCATGCGCGTGGCCAGGATCGTCATCATGGATATTGCGACCGCCGTAGGATTGCTGTCCGGCGTCGGCGTGCTCGTCGGCCTGATCCTGCTCGATGGCGGCAATTTCAAAGCCTATTACGACATCCATGCCGTCGTCGTGATCTTTGGCGGCGCCACCGCCGCGACCATGATCCGCTTTCCCTTCTCGGTGATCCTGCACGGCATTCCGATGGGCATCCGCTTCGCCTTCACCATGCGCTCGGTCCACCCGCGCGAACTCATCGACGAAATCACCCGCGTCGCTGATATCGCGCGCAAGAGCGGCCCGGTCGCGCTCGAGACCGCGGAGGTCTCCGACACCTTCCTCGCCCAGGGCCTGCGCTACATCGCCGACGGCTACGACAAGGAGTTCATCCGCGACACGATGGAGCGCGACCGCGACAATTTCCTGCAGCGGCTCGACGAAGGCTCGAAGGTCTATCGCGCGGTCGGCGACTGCGCCCCCGCCTGGGGCATGATCGGCACGATTCTGGGCATGGTGACGATGTTCGCCAACATGTCCGACCCCTCCAAGCTCGGCGGCGCCATGGCGACCGCGCTGCTGGCGACCCTTTATGGGGCGGTCGTCGCCAACCTGATCGCCATGCCGATCGCCGACAAGCTGCACATCAAGCTCGAGGAGGAGGAGATCTCGCGCACGCTGATCATCGACGGCGTGCTCCAGATGCGCGACGCTAAAAGCCCGACGCTGGTCCGCGAAATGCTCCTCGCCTATCTGCCCGATCACCATCGGGGCGAGATGGCGGAAGCCACCTGACCGGGGCCTGAGCGATGTCCGGGATCTGACCGATGGCCGGGAACTGACCAATGGCTAGGAAAAAGCGCGGCGGCCATGGCGGCCACGGCTGGTTCGTCACCTTCGCCGACCTGATGGCGCTGCTGATGAGCTTCTTCGTGATGCTCGCGGCCTATTCGAGCCAGGACAAGGCCAAGCTCCAAATCGTCGCGGGGTCGATGCGAGAGGCCTTCGGCAACCAGAAGGACATCAGGCTCGCCGGCATCGTCGAGACCGACGGCATCCCGACGGGAACCTATGTCAAGAACGCGCGCATCAGGCCGCTCCCTGACGCCACGGACACTCCCGGCCCGGCCAAGAACCAGCCGCATGAGGACGGCCTTCAGGATCCCGCGCAGGACCGCGGCTTCGCCCTGGCCGCAGCCTCGCTGCGGCAGGCGCTGCGCGACATGCCCGAGATCGCCGAGGTCTCGCGCAACATCCTGGTCGAGGTCTCAGAGACCGGCATCGACATCCAGCTCGTCGACCAGGAAGGCCGCGCCATGTTCGCGGAGGGCAAGAGCCAGCCCAACGAGCGCATGCGCAAGGTGCTGGCGGCACTGGCCCCGACGCTCAGGCGCATGCCCAACAAGATCACGATCAGCGGCCACACCGCCACGCCGCGGCCGGGCGCACCGCCGGAAGGCGACCCCTGGGAGCTATCCGTCGGCCGTGCCAATGCGGTGCGGGAGATCATGGCCAATGCGGGCGTGCCGAGCGACCGCTTCGCCTCCGTCTCCGGCAAGGGCGACACCGAACCGCTGGTCAAGGACAATCCCTATCTGCCCTATAACCGCCGCGTCGGCATCGTGCTGAAGGCCGACGCGCCGCCGCTGCCAGCCAACATCAAACCCTGACGCGCGTCACGGCGCCGGAGTTCGCGGGGCCAGGATTCAAGAGACCAGGGTTCAGGAGGCCCGGGTTCAGGGCGCCAGGATCAGGGCCCAGTAGACCTGGTATTTCGAGCCCGGCGCATAGGCCGTGGCAATGCCCATGCGCCGGGCACCCGCCACCTTCATGACGCGGTCGTGCTGCGGCGAATCGCGCCAGCCCGAAAACGCCTCCGCCAGCCGCCGATAGCCCGCCGAGAGATTGGCCTCCGCACCCGGCTGCCCGCCGCGCGCCAGCCGCGCCTTCACGGCCTCGGCCTGCGCCGGCTTGTCGACGGCTGCCATCGCGCTCGCCTCCTGCTGCGCGGCCGCGACCAGATCGGGATCGAGCGCCAGCGCGTTCAGGCCGGCATTCAGCCGATAGGCCGAAATCATGGCGCGCGCCTCGTTCTCGTCGACCCGGGCCGAAGCCGAGCCGAGATCGCGGTAAAACGCGGGCTGGCTCGTACGCGCTGGCTCGGTGCAGCCGGCGACGCCGAGCAGCGCGAGCGCTCCGGCGACGAGGACGGGACAGGTCATCGGCCGGGCTTTCGCCGCGCCGCGTCGAAGGCTGAACATCGCATCATTCCTTGCTGTCGTCCTTGGCCGGTTCCGGCGGTGCGGGAGCGGGCACAGGCGCATGGCCGGTCTCGGTCTCGTCGTCCTCGGCGGAAAGTGAAGCCGGTGCCTTGCGCCCGGCGCGGGCGGTCGCAGCGGGCTTTGCGGTCCTGATCGCCTTGCTCTCGCGAACCACGGCGGCGGCGATGTCGCCGAGCGACTGCTCGACGCCTTCGAGCCCCTTCACCAGCAGCTCCGGCGTGCCGGCGGCCGGCTCCATCTCGGTCAAGCGCTTGTGGATCGCGAAATTCAGGTCGCTGGTCACGCGCCCGACGATGTCGACATCGGCGACGACGCAGATCAGCTCGAAATCCATCGTCGCCGTGCCGATCTTCTTGAACATGATCGACGGCGGCGGCTTCTGCATCACGTCGCCATGCGCACTCGCGACCTCGCTCAGCATGGCTCGGACGGCTCCTGCGTCGAGGGTGCGCGGCACCGAGAGCGCGATCAGGATGCGCCCGGTGCGGTCGTTGCGGACCCGGTTGCGGACGACGCCGGAAACGAGATTCGAGTTCGGCACGATCACCGATGAGCGGTCGAAGGTCGCGATCTCGGTCGAGCGCACATTGATCTTCTTGACGATGCCTTCGGCGTCTCCGACCACGACCTGGTCGCCGACGCGGATCGGCCGCTCCCAGAGCAGGATCAGCCCCGAGACGAAGTTCGACACCACCGATTGCAGGCCAAAGCCGATACCGACCGAGAGCGCGCTCGCCACCAGCGTCAGCCGCTCCAGGCTCAGGCCCAGCGCCGAGACCCCGAGCGCGACCGCGGCGATGTAGCCGACATAGCCCGCAGCCGTGGTGATCGAGTTGCGCAGGCCGGTGTCGAGCTGCGTCGTCGGCAGGAACTTGCCCTCGAGCCAGCCCTGCATCGAGCGGGTCGCGGTGAGGCCGGCCGCAAACAGCAAGCCGGCGATAATGATCGAGGACAGCGAGATCGTCACCCCGCCGACCTGGAAGCCGAAGAAGGCTGCCCGCAGCGAGGTCAGGAAATCGGCCGATTCCAGCCCCCAGGGCGCCAGCACCAGCAGGAAGGTGACGACGATCAGAACAAGCTTGAGCACGCCGGCCGCGATGACGGCGATCTTGTCCAGCGTCCCGGTTCGGATGCCCAGCCCCGCCTTCAGCGTCAGCGCGAGCCGGCCCTTTCCGGTCAGCGCCTGGGGGATGCCGAGATCCACGAGCTGATAGGCCAGCACGAAGATGCAGGCCACGATGCCGATCCAGACCACCTGCTCGATCAGGAAGGAGGCGAAGACGACATAGCCGCTGAGGACCGCCAGCGAAATGACCAGCCCGACGATCCAGCCGAAGATGCGGATCGGCCCCAGGCTCGCGCCATCGACCGCGACATAGGGCCCCAGACAAGCCTCCTCCTCGACCTCCTCATTGTCGCGCAGGCGGTAGAGCCCTGCCACCAGCGTCAGCGCGAAGATGATGATGAGGATGCTGCGCAGGATGATCGAGACGGCCAGACCCGCCGCAATCGCCGTCAGCCACGCTTCCAGCACCTTGCCGACCGAGAGCACCAGCGCCAGCGAGGTCCCCATCCAGACCACGATGCGCGCGGTCGAATCCATCACGCTGACCAGCCGCCGCTGTGGCTGGCTGGGGGCGAACAGCGCGTCGAGCAAGGACTGGACGAAGGCGACGACGGCAAGCCCCGCAACCACGGCCGCCACCACCGGCTGTATCCGTGGCGGCAGCAGCCCGGCCGTGTTCAGCGCGGCATAGATCAGCCAGCTTGCCAGCGCTGGCGGCGCGGCGCCGGCAACGACATGCGCGAGCGCGACGTAGAGGCAGTGCAGGCTGCCGGTGTCCTGCGTGTTGCCGAAACGCGCCTTGAAACGCGGCAGGTAGCGGCCGCGGGCCAGATAAAGCAGGGCGGCGCCGATGAAGGCGAGCGCGACCAGCCCGCCCCGCACGCCGGACATCGCATCGGCCACGCCCGACAGCCAGCCGCCGAAGATATAGCCCGAGGCGCGCAGATCCTCAGGCACGGTCGAGATCGCGCTGCTCCACATGTCCGGGTTGAAAACCGTCGGGCCGGCGGCAAAGAGAACCTTGGCGAAGAGTTCGCGACGGCGATCGCCGATTGCCGTCTGGAGCTGCTCTGCCTGCAGGAAGGCGGCGCGGGCGATCTTCATCGTCTCATCCGCCTCGGTGAAGGCCTTGAGACGGCTCTCGCGCTCGCGCGCCACCTCCGCACTTTCGGGCGGGGCGGCGGCATCGGGTTTCGCACCAAGCTGGTCGAGGCGGAGCTTGGCCTGTTCGACGCGCGGCGCCTGCTCCTCGATGAGTTGGCGCAACTGGTCGAGCGAGGGTTGCAGGCGGACACGCTGCCGCTGCAGTTCCGTTTCCGTGGCGGTCGGTGCCGCCAGCGTCGTTTCGATCTGGGTCAGCTCGAGGCGGATTGAATCGAGCCGGGCGCGGGCCGCCGTTGCATCGACGGCTACCGGTTGGGCAAAGGCCTGCCCCAAGCCAGCGAGGATCGCGAAAAGCAGCGCCATCGCGACGACGAACCCATGCGCAAGGCTGGGCCTGGGTGTGGGCGCTTGCCCCATGCGCGCAGCCATGCCGATGAGGCCTCGCTCAGACTGGTGATTCGATGCTGGTTCGACCCTCGCCACAGCTTCGGCCGCAAGGCAAGCGCAGCTCCGCCCAAGACAAGCACAGCACCGGATATGCGGGACGAGGAGCAAGGGCGGGACCTGTCTGAACAGTTCGGGATGGCGGCAGCTCCGCCGGAGCGGACACGGCGGCCGGGCTCCTCATCCCTCTCAAACCGGACATCATCATGGCGCCGCAGAACATAAGGCGACGCCGGGGAGCCGCGTCCTCAGTCTTTGGACCTTGCCTTGCCCTTATCGGCATCCTTGCTCTTGTCGGCATTTTTGCTCTTCGGCTTGGCCCGGTTGCGATAGCTCGCATTGCCCAGCCCGGTGCCGATGGTGAGCACGGCCCAGTTCTCGACATCCTGCATCGCCGGCATTTCGCTCAGGCCCTGGATCACCGCGTCGTTGTGCATCACCACCTGCGTCTCGTGGTCGCCGATCTCGGGAACCAGTTCGCGAATGCTATCGACGAGATTGAAGCGGCTGCTTTCCCAGTTCCCGGGCAGGTTCTGCGCGCCGCGGTCGATCGCGCCGTCCGGCTCGATCAGGCCGGGACAACCGACACCGATGAAGGGCGCAACGCGCAGGCCGTCTTTCTCCGCCTGCTTCAGTTGGGCCTTCAGCATCTCGCCGAGCCGCTTGATCGCCTCGTCGCGGCTCGGCTCGTCGTCCGCGTGCCGCCAGAGTTCGGACGAGGAGACCCGCGCCTTGCTGAGATCGGGCGACTTGTCCTGGCGCAGATCGACGATGCCGGCCCGGATGTTCGAGCCCCCGATATCGACGGCTACCAGGCTGTCATAGGCCTCGAAGATCCATTTCGGCGCGAGATGCGCGCTGCCCACCAGTCCGGCCTCGTCGGGGTGATGGCTGATCGGCACGAGATCGATCTTGTGGCCGTCGGTGCTCAGGATGATGCCGGCGCGCCCGATGGCGAGCTGGCCGATACGGCTGTCGCTAAACCCTCCGCCGACAACGATGCGCTCGACGGGCGCCCAGCTCTTGAGCCGAACGAAGCGGCGGACGACGAAGGCGAGCGACTGGGCGAAGCGCTCGATCGCGCTGAGCATCAGCGCCGCTTCATGCGGGTCGCCGTCCTTCAGCAGTGCATCCAGTTCCTTTTTGCTGATATCGATGGTCTCACCCTTCAGCGGGTCCCCGCCCTGCTCGCGCAGATGCAGGCGAAGTGCGTCGAGATGTTCGACGAAGGCGCTCCGGCTCGCCTTGTCACCGATGAAGCCGTCCTGGTCCCGGATTTCGAGATTATAGCTGGTCACGCTGACCGAGGGCAGTTCCGCTGCGCCATGCGGTCCGTGCGGAGGTGTCTCGCGGCTGCGTGTCGTCCCGGCCGTCGCGGCGCCCATGTCGTTCTCCCCAAGCCTGCTTCGACTGGGGCAACCCCTCGATGCTGGCGATGTTCCAACCCGGCGCGTCGCCCGGCGGCAGCGCCTGGCGCATGGCGCGCCTGCGCCGGTCGCGGCATTTTCGAAAGCCTCACCGGTTGACCCGCCGGGCGGATCACCGCTCCATGGGCCTCACTGCAAACGACGCCGTGAACCGGCGCTAAGGACGGGGGCCGGGCTTCCGCGCTCCGGGGGGATGACATGGTGGATTTGATCGTTCGTGCGGTGCTGATTGGCGTCGGCGCGACCGTGCTGCTCGATCTCTGGGGGCAGGTCTTGAAGCGCACCATCGGCTGGCCGCCGACGAACTGGGCGATGCCCGGGCGCTGGCTCGTTCATCTCCTGCGCGGGCAGATGGTCCATGAGGACATTGCCAAGGCCGAGCCGGTCGCAAACGAGCTCGCCATCGGCTGGGCCTTCCACTACGCCGTCGGCATCCTCTTCGCCGGCATCGTCCTGGCGATCTGGGGCGTCACCTGGGCCTATAACCCGACCTTCCTGCCGGCGCTGATCGTCGGACTCGCCACGGTCGGCTGTGGCTGGTTCATCCTGGCGCCCGGCATGGGCGCCGGCATCGCGGCCTCGAAGCGGCCCAACGCCAACCGCATCCGGCTGATGAACATCATCGGCCATATCGTCTTCGCCATCGGCCTCTACGGCACGGCGCTGCTCACCCGCTAAATCCCCTTTCGGAACTCCTGCAGAGACCAAGATCATGGCCAGCACGCTCTTCACCAATGCCCGCATCGTCGACGGCACCGCGCCCGAAGCCGGCGCTCCCGTCAGCGTTCTCGTCGAGGGCGGCACGATCCGCGAGGTCGGCAAGTCGGTGACCTCGGCCAAGGCCAAAATCGTCGACCTCAAGGGCAAGACCCTGATGCCCGGCCTGATCGACGCGCATGTCCATGTCGTGGCCGGCGTTGCCGATCTCGGCAAGAATGCGATGCTGCCGGATTCGCTCGTCACAGCACGCTCCTTCGTGATCATGCGGGATATGCTGATGCGCGGTTTCACCACGGTGCGCGATGTCGGCGGCGCCGATTTCGGCCTGAAGCAGGCGACCGAGGAAGGCCATTTCCCGACGCCGCGCCTCGTCATCTCCGGCAAGGCGCTGAGCCAGACCGGCGGCCATGCCGATTTCCGCGGCCGCTATGACGATGCGACCACGCCGCTGACGCGCCACCGGCTCGGCGCGCTCGGGCGCATCTGCGACGGGCTCGACCAGGTCCGCCGTGGCGCGCGCGAGGAGATCAAGGGCGGCGCCGACTTCATCAAGATCATGGCCAATGGCGGCTGCGCCTCGCCGACGGACCCGATCCATTTCCTCGGCTTCTCCGTCAGCGAGCTGGAGGCGATCGTCGAGGAAGCCCGCATGGCCGGCACCTATGTCTCCGCCCATGTCTACACCGACGAGGCGATCCGCCGCTGCGTCGAGGCCGGCGTGCATTCGCTCGAACACTGCAACCTGATCGAGGCCGAGACCGCGAAGCTCGCAGCCTCCAAGGGCGCGGTCGCGGTGCCGACGCTCGTCACCTATGACAAACTGGTCTCGGACGGCCCCAAGCTCGGCTTCCCGCCGGATTCGGTCGCGAAGGTCGATGTCGTGCGCTCGGCCGGCATGAATTCGCTCGCGATCATGAAGAAGGCCGGTCTCGCCATGGCCTATGGCTCCGACCTGCTCGGCGAGATGCACAAATACCAGTCGGAAGAGTTCGTCATTCGCGGCCGGGCGCTGCCGGCTCATGAGGTCATCGGCTCGGCCACCCATGTCGCGGCCAAGCTGCTCAAGCTCGAAGGCAAGATCGGCACGATCGCGGCCGGCGCCCACGCCGACCTGATCGTCGTCGACGGCGATCCGCTCAAGGACCTGTCGCTGCTGACCCGCCAGGGCAAGCACATGCCGCTGATCATGAAGGGCGGCGCCTTCATGAAGCGGGCGAGCCTGGGTTGAGCAAAAACGGCGTCATGCTCGGGCTCGACCCGAGCATCTCGTGACCAGAGGTCTCCGGCGCCTCATCCGGCCGGAGATTCTCGGGTCAAGCCCGAGAGTGACGGGTGCTCACGCGCCCAGATCGAGCACCCGCGTCTCATAGGCGTAGAGCTGGCGGAAGCCGAGGCTGCCATAGAGCCCAAGCGCGACCGCGTTGGTCTGGTCGACCTGGAGATAGGCCTGTTCGCAGTCCATCGCGCGGGCCCAGCCCATCAGTCCGCCGACCAGACGCCGGCCGAAGCCATGGCCGCGATGGGCGGGGTCGACCACGACGCTGCCGATCTCGGCCATGCCGCGCTCGGCCACAGCCATCCCGAAGGCGACCGACTCGCCCGCGACCATCCAGGTCGCAAAGGCCGCCGGCAGACGCACTGCGTCGACGATCGCAGCAAGCTTGTCGACATCCTGCTTGATGCCGGTCTGTCGCGCCGCGACGCCGGCGATCCACTCCTGGCTCGGGCGTGCCTCGATCTCAAGCTCGGGCTCGGCTTCGGGCACGAGATCGGCGAGCGCTCGGATCAGGCCGAAGGAGGCATCCTTGACCCGGTAGCCGCGCGCCAAAACCGCTGCCCGCGTCGCCTCGCCGACCAGCGGCGTCAGGCGGATGCAGGGCGGCAGCCCATCGGCCCGGTAGAGCTCCTCGATCAACGCCAGCGTCGCCTCGTCGAGCTCAGCGCCTGGTTTCAGCGGCGAGGCCGAGTTGGCCCGGCCCGAATAGCCGCTGGCGAAGCGCACCACCCAGTCGCCGATCAAAAGCGTCGCCGGCGACGGCCAGGCATTGACGATGCGCCGCTCGCAGTCGAGCACGAGGCCGAGATCGCTTTGATCGACGCCGTCCTGACTGAGCCCCTTCTGAAACTCAGCCATCACGCTCCTCCGGGCTTGCGCGGCGTCGGCCGCCAGCCGGGCGGCGCCATCTCGAATGCCTCGAAGACGAAGCCCGGCGCGACCGTGCAGCCGACCAGCGTCCAGGCTCCGAGCGAGGTCGCGCTCTGCCACCAGCCAGCCGGCACGACGAATTGCGGCCGCTGGCCTGCGGCAAGGTCGGTGCCAAGATGATGCGCCGAGGCGTCATGCCCGTTGGACGAGACGCTGATCACAAGCGGCGCACCGGCGTAATGGTGCCAGATCTCGGCGGCATCGACGCGGTGCCATTCGGAGGTTTCGCCGGTGTCGAGGAGATAATAGATCGCCGTCGAGACGCTGCGCCCATCCGCTTCACGCGGATCGCGAAAGGTCTCGCGGTAATGCCCGCCCTCGGGATGCGGCTTCAGATCGAGCAGGCGGATCACCTCGGCAGCGGTCAGGCCATCCAGCTTCATCGAGCCGCCCTCTCAGAACCGGTTCTTGGCTTCGCGCAGCGCGGCAAACACATCGCCGGCCGGCGCCCCGACGAGACCGACCGCCGCGCCCAGCGCGCCCTCGCCCGCCCGGAAGAACGGATTGGTCGCGGCTTCCTCCGCCACGGTGGTCAGCGCCCAGAAGCGCCCGCTCGCCTTGGCCGCCTCGGCCTCGGCCAGCCTTGCCGTCAGCGCCGCATTGGCCGGCTCCATCGCGGCAGCGAAGCGGGCGTTCGAAAGCGTATAGTCATGACCGCCGAGCAGGCGGATGTCGCCGGGCAGGGCGATCAGTCGCGACAGCGAGGTCCACATCGCCGCCATCTGGCCGGGCTGGACCCGCCCGCAGCCCATCACGAAGACGACGTCGCCGACCAGCGCCAGCTTGGCGCTGCGCGAGACGAAGCTGAGATGCCCGGCGGAATGGCCCGGCGTATGCCAGATCTCGAAGCCGTCGTTACCCAGGAACACCACATCGCCCTCGCCGATGATGCGGTCGAGCGGCGCCGAGTCAGCGGCATCCGCCGGCCCGCAGACCTTGGCGCCGGTCGCCTGCTTCAGCTCGACCACGCCTTGCGTATGGTCGGCATGGGCGTGGGTGACGAAGATCTCGCTGATCGTCCAGCCCTTGGCCTTCGCCGCCGCCATGACCTGCCCGGCATCGGGAACGTCGACGGCCGCGCAGGCCCCTGTCGCGGGGTCGTGGAGCAGCGCGCCGGCATTGTCGCTGAGCGTGCGGAAGACGTGGAGATCGAGCGGCATGGGAGGCTCCGGAAAACAGGCTGACCCATTGGCGAATAGCGAATGGAGCGGCCGGAAGCCAGTCTCGACCGCCAACGGTCGTTCGGCCGCAGCGCTGACTTCGGCAGCAGCGCCCTTGCTTTGGCCGCCCCGCCGTTCCATCTCACGCTCATGTCCCTCGACGTCGTCGACCTGCGCGCCTTCTATGCCAGCCCGCTCGGCCATGTGGCGCGGCGCTTCATCGGCACGGCGATGCTGCGCTTCTGGCCCGATTGCGCCAGGCAGCGCGTGCTCGGACTGGGCTTCTCGACGCCCTATCTCTCGGTGCTCGGCGTCAATGCTGAGCGGGTGATCGCCTTCATGCCGGCGGCGCAGGGCGTGGTGAACTGGCCCTCCGACGGCCTGTCCGCCTCGGCGCTGGTCGAGCCGACCCTGCTGCCGCTGCCGACGGCCTCGATCGACCGGGTCGTGCTCGTCCACGCGCTGGAGGAAACGGAAAGCCCCGAGGATCTGATCGAGGAGGCGGGGCGGGTGCTGTCGCCCGGCGGGCGGATGATTCTGGTGGTGCCCAACCGGCGCGGCCTCTGGGCCCGCATGGACGGCACGCCCTTCGGCCAGGGCCGTCCCTTCAGCCGCTCGCAGCTTGAAGCTCTGATGCGGAGCGCGGAATTCTCACCCGAGAACTGGGCCGAAGCGCTTTATGTCCCGCCGCTGCGCCGGCGTGTGCTGATGCGCTCGGCCGCGGCCTGGGAGCGGGTCGGGGCCGGCCTCTCCCTGCCCTTCGCCGGCGTCCATGTGATCGACGCGACCAAGCAGGTCTACCGTCGCATTCCGCTGCGCGCGACGCGCCGCAGCTTCGCCTTCCGGCCGATCCTGCTGCCCCAGCCGACCCCGACACCGCGCAATGGCAATGCCCGCGACGGCACGCCGCCGGGTTGACAAGCCCGCGAGAGCGCGGCCAAGGTCCGCCGCTTTTCGCGAGCCCGGTTCCGCATGACGCTTTGACGCGCCGGAATCGTCCCGGCGCGGAACCTGAAACTGGATCACGATGCGAAGCTATCTGGATTTCGAGAAACCGGTCGCCGAACTGGAGGCGAAGGCCGACGAACTGCGTGGCCTCGAGGCCAAGGGCGAAGGCTATGCGCTGTCCGAGGAGATCGAGCGGCTCGATGCCAAGGCGAGCCAGGCGCTCAAGGATCTCTATGCCGCGCTGACGCCGTGGCAGAAGACGCTGGTTGCGCGCCATCCGCAGCGGCCGCATTTCAAGGATTACTGCGCCGCGCTGATCGAGGAGTTCACCCCGCTGGCCGGCGACCGCGCCTTCGGTGAGGACGAGGCCATCGTCGGCGGCTTCGGCCGCTTCCGCGGCGAGCCCGTCTGCGTCATCGGCCAGGAGAAGGGCGATTCGACCGAGACGCGCATCCGGCATAATTTCGGCATGGCCAAGCCCGAGGGCTATCGCAAGGCGGTCCGGCTGATCGAACTCGCCGACCGCTTTGGGCTTCCGGTGCTGAGCTTCATCGATACCGCCGGCGCCTATCCCGGCATCGAGGCCGAGGAGCGTGGTCAGGCCGAGGCGATCGCGCGCTCGACCGAGGCCTTTCTCGGTCTGCGCACGCCCAGTGTCGCCCTGGTGATCGGCGAGGGCGGCTCGGGCGGCGCCATCGCGATCGCAGCCGCGAGCCGGGTGATGATGCTCGAGCACGCGATCTATTCGGTGATCTCGCCTGAAGGTGCGGCCTCCATCCTCTGGCGCGACACCGGCCGCGCCCAGGACGCTGCGACCGGCATGAAGATCACCGCGCAGGATCTGCTGAGGTTCGGGGTCATCGACAGGATCGTGAGCGAGCCGACGGGTGGCGCCCATCGCGACCGGCAGGCCGTCATGGGCCGCGCCAGCGATGCGCTGGCCTCGGCGTTGTCGGATCTGGCGGGGCTCTCGCCAGACGAGATCGCCGATCAGCGTGCGGCGAAATTCCTCGCGATCGGACGCAATCTCTGAGGGCTGCCCGGTTCCTTACGACAGCGTGGTGACCAGGGGCCGATTAACCCCGCCTTGACCATGTGGCCTAGACCACGGACCCTGTGGTAAGGAACCTTCAAGGCTAACGCTTCTAAAACGGGACGGCGGGCACAATTTGGCCGTCTTGCGAAGTCACAGGTCGCGCTCCTGGCCGGCCGTTCGATGGGATTGACGACGTGGCATTCAAGCAACTCGCGCTCGTGGCTTTTGTTGCATTGTCCCTGGGCGCCTGCGAGGAGGACCGCTATCGCGGCTCCGCCCGCCACCACATCCCGATTCCGTCGGCGACCTACACCCTCATGGCCGAGAAGGGCATGAGCAAGGACCAGCCCGTGCTGATCCGCTCCTACAAGAAGGAGTCGGAGCTCGAGGTCTGGAAGCGCAAGCCCAACGGCCAGTACGCCCTGCTCAAGACTTATCCCATGTGCCGCTGGTCCGGCCAGCTCGGCCCGAAGATTCGCGAAGGCGACCGCATGGCCCCCGAGGGCTTCTACGCCATCAGCCCGGCGCAGATGAACCCGAACTCGTCCTATTACGTCTCGTTCAATATGGGCTATCCCAACGCCTATGACCGTTCGCATGGCCGCACCGGCGCGCATCTGATGGTGCACGGCGCCTGCTCCTCGGCCGGCTGCTACTCGATGACCGACGACCAGATCGGCGAGATCTATGCGCTCGTCCGCGAGGCCCAGAATGCCGGCCAGAAGGCCGTCCAGATGCAGGCGCTGCCATTCCGGATGACGCCGGAGAACCTCGCCAAGCACCGGCTCGATTCCAACATCGCCTTCTGGAAAAACCTGAAGGAAGGCACCGACTATTTCGACGTCACCGGCGACGAGCCGCAGGTTGGCGTCAACGGCGGGCGCTATGTCTTCAACGGCAATGGCGACACCTCGGTCGCCCAGGCCGTGCAGCAGAAGCGCCAGCAGGACGACATGCAGGTCGCAGCCCTGGTCGCCAGGGGCACGCCCGCCATCAAGCTTCTCTATGACGACGGCGACCAGCATAGCTCGTTCAAGACCGCGCTTGTCGCCAGCGGTTCCGATTCGCTCAACCGCTCGGTCTCCTGGGCCTCGCGCGATGTCGGCGTCAGCCGTCCCGACGCGCTGACCATCGGCCCGCAGGTCGTCGTGCTAGACGACAAGGGCAAGGCGAAGGCGACCGTCCGGGCGCAATCGGCCGATAACGAAGCCGTGCTCGCCGCCGTCTCGGCCGCCGCCCAGCCGCAGGTCGCCAAGGTCGAGCCAGCCAAGCCCGATACGACCAAGCCCGAAGCCAACAAGACCGGCTCGATCAAGCCCGAGGCGTCCAAGTCTGAGGGGGCCAAGCCTGCCGCCGCTCAGGCCGCGACGCAGCTCGCCAGGGTCCAGCCGGGCGCCGCGTCGCCCGCTCCCGTCGCTGCTGAAAGCCAGACCGGTTCCTTCGGCACCGCATCCGACGAGAGCCAGCCCTTCTATCGTCGCGCGCTCAGCTTCATGCCGCTGATCGGCGGATCGCAGCCGCCGGCCGAGACTGCTGCACCTGTCGCCTCGACCGTGCCCTCAGTGCCGACCAATATGCGGGCGCCGCTGCCGCCGCGCCGCGCTGACACCCTGCGGACCACCTATCTGGACAAGCCGGAAACCGCTTTCACCGGCCAGCCCGCAATCCGCTGAGACCAAATATTACGCGCTGAATACGGCGTGATCGAAATACAACAGCCCACCGCTTTGTCGGCCTGGACTATTTCGCAGGCGCAAAAGGCCCCTCAAGCGGGGCCTTTTGCTTAAACCCTGAGCATCCTGCCAAAAACCTTGCCTTGCTGAAAATGGCGATCGGCCGCCTTCATTGTGGCGGAAACGCGCTGCGGCGCAGAGCTCGATTTTGGCACGGAGCAGATAATGGCTTTCGATTTCGTCCGTTCTTCGGTGGCTGGCCTGACCCTGTCTCTCGCGGCTTTCGCCGGCGCCGCGCAGGCCGCCGATCTCCCGAGCCGCAAGGGCGCGCCGCTCGCCCCGATCCCGCCGAGCATCACCTGGATCGATGCCGCGATCAGCATCAAGGGCGTCACGGACTACAACTTCCGCGGCATCTCGCAGACCGACCGCAAGCCCGCGATCCAGGGCGGCGTCGAGCTGCAGATCTACGACAACCTGTTCTATGTCGGTGTCTGGGGTTCCAACGTCGATCTCGCCACCAGCCCGCCCGCCGAAATCGACTTCACTGCCGGTATCCGGCCGAAATTCGGCCCCGTCACCTTCGATCTCGGCGTGATCCAGTACTACTACCCCAACGAGAAGCGCTTCATCGACTCGCTGGGCGCGACCTGGACGCCGCGCAACACCGATTTCATGGAAGTCGTCGGCAAGGTCTCCTACAACTGGGACGACAAGGTCACCGTCGGCGCCAACGTCTTCCATGCTTGGAACTGGCTCGGAACCGGCGCGGAGGGCACCTACGCCTCGGCCACCGCCAAGTACAACCTTCCCTTCCTCGAAGGCCTCTCGGTCTCCGGCGAATTCGGTCGCTACTGGCTGGGCACGACCAACACCAATATCGCCTTCCCGGTGGCAATCCGCCTGCCCGACTACAACTACTGGAACGTCGGCCTGTCCTACACCTACAAGAACCTGACGGCGGATATCCGTTATCACGACACCAACCTCTCCAAGAACGAATGCTTCCTGCTGACCTCGGATCCGCGCGGCATCAACCGCGGCAACGCGACCGGCAACTACACCTCGAACTGGTGCAACCCGACCGTGGTCGGCTCGCTCTCCTTCGACATCACCGCCAGCAGCATCGGCATCTTCGCCCCGGCGAAGTAAGCCTCGACGCACGGCAGATCAGCAGGGGGCCGCTCGCAAGAGCGGCCCTTTTGCTATTCCTGCGGGGCGGCGGGCTCGGCTCGGCCTTCGAGCGATGTCGCGATCCGGCGCATCATCTCGCCGATCGAATCGCATTCGGCGTCGCTCAGCACCGTCATCATCTCCTCCAGCCTGGCGACATGGATCGCCATGGCCCTGTCGGTCAGGGCAGCGCCTTCGTCCGTCAGCCACAAGCGACGGACGCGGCGGTCGGCGTCGTCGCCGCGCCGCTCGATCAGGCCGCGGCGCTCCAGCTCCGGCAGGAGCATGCTCATGGTGCTCCGCCCGACCAGCAGCTTCTCGGCCAGCGCCTGCTGGGTCAGCCCGGGATAATGGGCGATGTTGGCGAGCACGTCGTAATGCGCGAGCTGGATGCCCAGCGGCAAGAGCGCCTCGCCAAACACCCTCTTCCAGAGCTGATGGACGCGCGCCACCGCGATCCAGTTGCGGAAGCGCGGCAGGTCCCAGGGCAGACGGGGTTTGTTCGGCTGGGGTGAAGGCTCTTGCTTTTTGTTCATGATTGAACATACTCGTTCAAGGCTGAACAAATCAGGACTCGCGCCATGGCCGCCTCGTTCCTCCGCCTGCTCCGGCCCGTTATCCGCGCCTCAAGCCTGATCGCGCCGCGCCTGACCGGCCGGCTCGCTTTCAAGGCCTTCTGCACGCCACCCCGAGCTCATCAGGGAATCAATTCCGGCCCTGCGGTCAAGTCCATGGGCGGGCGGCTGGGCAGGGCGGCTCGGGTTTCGGTCCCTTTCCCTTGCGGCTCGGTCTCGGCCTATGTCTGCGAGCCTCGACCCGAGATCGCGAGGAGCCCGGCGCAAACCGTCATCCTGCTGCATGGCTGGACTGGCGAGGCGGCCACGATGGGCGCCTTCGTCGCTCCCCTGCTGAATGCGGGTTTCCGGGTCGTCGCCTATGATCTGCCGGCGCACGGCCAGTCGACCGGCTCCGAACTCAACGTGCCGCTCGGCGTGGCGAGCCTCGAGGCCGTCGCGCGTGCCTTCGCGCCCGTGCATGCGATCGTGAGCCACTCCTTCGGCGGGTCGATCGCGCTCGCGGCGCTCGCAGGCACTGTTCCCGCGCAGCCGCGCGTGATGGCACAGCGCCTCGCCATGATCTGCCCGCCTTCGTCGCTGGCGCAGGTGACACGCCAGTTCGGCAGGGCGATCGGCTTAAGCCAGCGCGGTCAGGCGGCGCTGGAGGCGCGCATCCACAGCGTCGCCGGAACGCCGATCTCAGCCTTCGAAGGCGCCGATCAGCTCGCGCGCTTCGGCGGGCCGACGCTGCTGCTGCATTGCCGCGACGACAAGGAGGTCGGCTTCGCCAATGCCGAGATGCTGGCCGGCGCCGGTTCCTTCGTGCGGCTTCATGCCGTGCAGGGGCTCGGGCATCGCCGCATCCTGCAATCGCGCCAGGTCGCGGCGATCGTCGCGGATTTCGTGGCGGGGCGCGCGGCGCAGCGGGCGGATCAGACCCAGCCCATCAGCTCGCGGCGCACCACCGCCTCGATCGCGTCCACGCCTTCCGCCGAGGCGTTCAGGCAGGGCAGATAGGCGAATTTTTCGCCGCCGCCATGCATGAAGAATTCGCGGTTCTCGACATCGAGTTCCTCAAGCGTCTCCAGGCAATCGGCCGAGAAGCCCGGCGCGACGATCGCCATCGACTTGGTGCCCGACGCCGCCAGCGCCTTCACCGTCTCGTCGGTATAGGGCTGCAGCCACTCATCGGGCCCGAAGCGCGACTGGAAGGTCAGCCGGAAGCGCTCGCGGCTGAAGCCCAGCTCCTCGCGTAGCAGCCGCCAGGTCTTGGCGCAGTGGCAGTGATAGGGGTCGCCCTTGAGCAGATACTCCTTCGGCATGCCGTGGAAGGAGCACAGGATCACCTCCGGCTCGAAATCGAGCTTCGCGAGCGAGGCGCGCATCGAGGTCGCCAGCGCTTTGATATAGGCGGGATCGTCGTGATAGGGCGGCACGACGCGCACCGCCGGCTGCCAGCGCATCGTCATCAGCGCGCGGAAGGCCTGGTCGCAGGCCGTGGCCGAGGTCGGCGCGGCATATTGCGGATAGAGCGGCACCAGCAGGATGCGGTCGCAGCCCTGGTCGAGTAGGGCCTTCAGCCGGCTCTTCACATCCGGGAAGCCGTAGCGCATCGCCCAGTCGAAGACGACGCGATCGCCTGTCTCCGGCGCAAGCCGCGCGGCGAGCTGTTCGGTCTGGGAGCGCGTGATCGTCTTGAGCGGCCCCTCATCGCGCTCATTGTTCCAGATCGAGGCGTAGTCCTTGCCCTTGCGGCCCGGTCGGGTCGTCAGAATGACCAGATTGAGCAGCGGCCACCACAGCCAGCGCGACGTCTCGATCACGCGACGGTCGGACAGAAACTCGCGCAGATAGGCCCGCATCGGCCAGTAGCTGGTGCCTTCCGGCGTGCCGAGGTTCATCATCAGGACCCCGATCCGCCCGCTCCGGATCGGAGGATGATCTCTCGGCAGCGGAACGGCATATCCGGCAGCGGCTGGCGGCGTCTCGGAGGTCATGGCACGCTCTTTCATCTGACCCGTGATTTAGACGAGTTCCGGTTTTCGTCCAGTCGTGAAACGTCCGGAAATCGGGGGTGCGACACTGCCGAACCTTCAACAGGACCTGCGACGCGGCCGAGGCGATGGTTGCGCTGGCCAGAACGGCGCAAGCCTTGCTAGTCTGGAGGTGTTCTCAATCAGAGGCTCCACCTCATGACCAAGCTGACCCGCCGCAACGCCCTGGGCGTCATCGCCGCCCCGGCCGCGCTCGCCGCCACAGCGCCGGCCGCGATCGCCCAGACGCCGGCGCCTGCCTTCACGCTGCTGCTGATCAACGACATCTACAAGATGAGCGACGACAAGGGCCGCGGCGGCTTCGCGCGCGCCGCCGGCATCGCCAGGGCCGAGCGCGCCAAGGGCGTGCCCGTGCTGTTCTGCCATGCCGGCGATTGCTATTCGCCCTCGCTGATGTCGGGCTTCGACCAGGGCGCCCATATCGTCGCGATGCAGAACAAGATGGGGCTCGACGTCTTCGTGCCAGGGAACCACGAATTCGATTTCGGCAAGGAGAACTACCTCAAGCTGACGGCAGCCCAGAGCTATCCGACCTTCGCCGCCAACCTGCGCGACGCCGCCGGCCAGCCTTTGCCCGGCCATAAGGACAGCCAGATCTTCGAGCTCGGCGGCTTCAAGGTCGGCGTCATCGGCACCGCCTATGACCCGACCCCGCAGATCTCCAACCCCGGCGACCTGAAATTCTCCTCGACCATGGAGGCGCTGCGGCGCGAGGCGCGCGCGCTGAAGAGCCAGGGCGCCGACATCCTCGTCGCCGTCGTTCATGCCGACCGCGCCATGGACAACGCCATCGTGCGCTCGCGCGTCGTCGACATCCTGCTCACCGGCCACGACCACGACCTCGCCATCGCCTATGACGGCAAGGTCGTGATGGTCGAATCGAACGAAGAGGGCAATTACGTCACCGCCATCGACATCGCCGTCAGCGTGCGCGGCGAGGGCGCCGCCCGCCAGGTCTCCTGGACGCCGACCTTCCGCGTCAACGACTCGCGCGGCGCGACGCCCGACCCCGAAGTCGCGGCCCTGGTGAAGGGCTACGAATCCGAGCTCTCGAAGGAGCTCGACATCGATGTCGCCGTGCTCGCCGCACCGCTTGATTCGCGCACCGGCGTCATCCGCACGCAGGAGACCGCGATCGGCAACCTGATCGCCGATGCGATCAAGACCGCGACCGGCGCTCAGCTGGCGATCACCAATGCCGGCGGCATCCGCGCCAACAAGCAGTATCCGATCGGCCACAAGCTGACCCGCCGTGACGTGCTGAGCGAACTGCCCTTCGGCAACGCCACCGTCATGGTCGAGATCACCGGCAAGGACGTCAAGGACGCGATCGAGAACGGGCTGCGCGACGCACCCCAGGGTGCCGGCCGCTTCCCTGTCGTCTCCGGCCTGGCCTTCGAGGCCGATTTGAAGCAGCCCCAGGGCTCGCGCGTGACCACTGTGACGGTCGACGGCAAGCCGATCGACCCCGCCGGCAAATATACGGTTGCGTCGAACAACTTCATGCTGGAAGGCGGCGACGGCTATACCGCACTCGGACGCGGCAAGACGCTGATCGGCCTGACCGACGGCAAGCTGATGGCCAATGAGGTGATGGTCTATCTGCGCCGGCTGGGCACGATCGACGCCAAGGTCGAGGGCCGGGCTGTCCTGAAGTGAGCTGCCGCACCGCGCTCGCGGCCTTTCTCGCGAGCGCTGAGGCCAGGGACTGGGGCGCGCTGCCGGTTTTCCAGCCTGGCGCGCAGGCCCAGCGCGCCTGCGCCGCCGTCGATGCCGAGCGGGAGGCCGGCCATGTCGTGGCCCCCGCCCCCGAACGCGTCTTCGCCGCGCTGGCGCTGACGCCGCTCGACAGCGTTCGCGTCGTCATCCTCGGCCAGGACCCCTACCCGACGCCGGGCCACGCCAACGGGCTCGCCTTCTCCTATGTCGGCCCGCCGCCGCTGCCGCGCTCGCTGGTCAACATCTATCGCGAGCGCGGCGACGATCTCGGCCTCGTTGCACCGGCTGACGGCGATCTGACGACATGGGCAAAGCAGGGCGTGCTGCTTCTGAACACCGCGCTAACCGTGCGCGAAGGCGCGTCCAAGGCCGGCTCGCACCTGCTGCTCGGCTGGGGCGCCGTGACCGATGCGATCATCACAGCCGTCTCGCGCGAACGGCCGCATGTGGTCTTCATCCTCTGGGGCAATCCGGCGCAGATGCGGCGGCCTCTGATCGACGAAAGCCGTCATCTGGTGCTGGCAAGCGCCCACCCCTCGCCGCTTTCGGCACGGCGGGGGTTCTTCGGCTCGAAGCCGTTCTCGCGGGCGAATGCGTGGCTGGAGTCGAAGGGAGAAGCGCCGGTCAACTGGTGAGGATCGTCATTCTCGGGCGAAGCGAAGCGCAGACCCGAGAATCTTAGGCCGAATGAGGCGCCGGAGACCTCTGGTGACGAGATGCTCGGGTCAAGCCCGAGCATGACGCGCTATCCAACCGGCCGCTCATCGGCGATCACCTTGCCATCGTTCGGCAGCGCGCCCAGCGGCAGGATTTCGACCGCGCCGCGCAGCTTCGTCACCTGCTGCAGCGTCGAGGAGACGGCGTCGATCAGCCCGGCGGGTTCGGCATAGATCTCCGCCTTCAGCGTCATCGTGTCGACCTCGTCGGCGCGGCCGACGACGAGGCGCAGCTTGGCGATCTCGCTATGGCGCTTGGCGATCTCCGCGACCTGCTCGGGCCGCACGAACATGCCCTTGATCTTGGCGGTCTGGTCGGCGCGGCCCATCCAGCCTCTGATGCGGCTGTTCGTCCGGCCGCAGGCGCTGACGCCCGGCATCACGGCGGTGAGATCGCCGACCGCGAGCCTGATCTGGGGATGATGCGGGTCGAGATTGGTGACGACGATCTCGCCGACCTCACCCTCCGCCACCGGATCGCCGGTGCCCGGCCGCACGATCTCGACGATCAGGTTCTCGTTCAGAACCATGCCCTCGCGGGCGGATGTCTCATAGGCGATGATGCCGAGATCGGCGGTGGCGTAGAGCTGATAGGCATCGACGCCACGCTCCTTGACCCAGGCCTGCAGCGAGGGCGGGAAGGCGGCGCCCGAGACCACCGCGCGCTTGATGCAGGAGATGTCGACGCCGCGGCTTTCGGCGGCCTCGATCAGCATCTTCAGGAAATCAGGCGTGCCGGTATAAGCGGTGGGCCTGTAAGCCGAGATCACCTCCATCTGCTGCTCGGTATTGCCCGGTCCGGCCGGGATCACGGCGCAGCCGAGCGCACGGGCGCCGGAATCCATGATGAAGCCGCCCGGCGTCAGATGATAGCCGAAGGTGTTGAGCACGATGTCGCCGGCCCGGAACCCTGCCGCGAACAGCCCGCGCGCCGTGCCCCATGGGTCACGCCCCGTGCCCTCGGGCTCGAAGATCGGGCCGGGTGAGGTGAAAAGTCGCCCGAAGGCGCCGGGCTGGCCGGGAACGAAACCGCCGAAGGGCAGCGCTGCCTTCTGCAGAGCTGGCATATCCGCCTTGCGCAGGACCGGCAGCTCAGAGAGCGCGTTGCGATCGGTGATTGCGGCAGGATCGACGCCTCCGAGATGCGCGGCATAGGCCGGCGCCGTCATCGCGGCGGCCAGTACCGCCGGCAGGCGGGCGAACAGATCCGCCTCGCGCCTGTCCGGCGGGCGGGTCTCCAGATCATCGTGATGGGCGCTCATCGATCATGTCCCGGTTCAGCGGATGATGCGCAGGAAGCGCAGGAAATTGAGCAGGCCGATCAATGCGCCCGCGACATAGGTGAAGGCGGCCGCGCGCAGCACGCCACGCGCCGCCGGCAGATCCCGCGGATCGAGATAGCCTTCAGCCGAAAGGATCGGCAGCGCCTTGCCGAAGCTGGCATCGAACTCCAGCGGCAGCGTCACCAGATGCACGACCAGGCCGACGCCGAGCATGGCGATGGCGATCCCGACCTGCATCAGCCCGATCGCGGGCACATGCGTGATCGCCATGACGATAGGGGCCGTCAGCAGCACCGCCATCGCGATCTTGTCGAAGACGCCGAGAAAGCGCGCCAGCATGGTCCGCAGCGCGAAAAGTGTGCTGCCCTGGGCGTGCTGGATCGCGTGCCCGACCTCATGGGCGGCCACGGCGACGGCCGTGATCGAGCGCCCGTCATGATTCTCCGGCGACAGCCGCACGACCTGGGCGATCGGATCGTAATGATCGCCGGCCGAGGTGCTTTCGACCGCGACCGTGCCGAGCTGGAACCGGTCGAGCAGATGCCTGGCGAGTTCGCCGCCGGTTCCCGGCAGGTCCGGGCGTGGGGTTGCGTGTCGGCTCATCTGGTTTCGCACCCAGGCCTGTGGCCCGAAGATCAGGAGGATGACGACGATGGCGATGAGAGCGTAGAGCATCGCAGCGCTATACCGCCTGCCGCCCCGCCGGTCACGACAGCCACCGCTTGCGGCGCTTGTAGCTCTTCACCTCGCGGAACGACTTCTTGTCGCCCTCGGAGACGCCGAGGTAGAATTCCTTCACGTCCTCGTTCTCGCGCAGCATGCTGGCCTCGCCATCCATGACGACGCGGCCGGTCTCCATGATGTAGCCATAGGTGGCGTAGCGCAGCGCCATGTTGGTGTTCTGTTCGGCGACGAGGAAGGACACCCCGTCCTCGGCATTCAACCGGCGCACGATCTCGAATATTTCCTCGACGATCTGCGGCGCCAGCCCCATCGAGGGCTCGTCGAGCAGGATCATCTTGGGCTTCGACATCATCGCGCGCCCGACCGCGCACATCTGCTGCTCGCCGCCCGAGGTGTAGCCGGCCTGCGAGTTGCGGCGCTGCTTCAGCCGCGGGAACAGCTCGTAGATCTTCTCGAGGTCGCGCTTGATCGCGGCATTGCCGTCGCGGCGGGTGAAGGCCCCGGTCAGCAGGTTCTCCTCGATCGAGAGATGGCCGAAGCAGTGCCGGCCCTCCATCACCTGGATGCAGCCGCGCCGGACCAGTTCGTTGGGCGACATCTTGTCGACGCGCTCGCCCTCGAACACGATCGAGCCCTTGGTGACCTCGCCGCGCTCGGCCTTGAGCAGGTTCGAGATCGCCTTCAGCGTCGTCGTCTTGCCGGCTCCGTTGGCGCCGAGGATCGCGACGATGCCCTTGCGCGGCACATGCAGCGACACCCCCTTCAGCACGAGGATGACGTGATCGTAGATCACCTCGATATTGTTCAGCGACAGGATGTTGTCGCTGGTGGGGGCGGTGGCAGTCGGCTGGTCGAGTGTGGCGGTGGACATCTCGCGCTCCTTCCTTCTCCCCTCGGGGAGAAGGTGGCCCGGCATAGCCGGATCGGATGAGGGACGGACGGATGAGGCACTGCAAGACTTCCCTCATCCGTCTGCTTTGCAGACACCTTCTCCCCCGAGGGGAGAAGGGCCAGGCTCGTCAGCTCAGGACGACTTCTCGCAGGCTTCCGTCCGCTTCGGCCAGTTGCCGGCCTTGTCGGTGTAGTCCTTGGCGTTGGCCTCGATCAGCGGCCGGACCTCGTCCTTGAGCGGCTCGAGCCAGTCGCCCTTCTTGGTCCATTTCGTGCCGTCCCACTCGGCGACATAGGCCTTGCTGTGGCCGGAATGGTCGGTGCAGGAGATCGTGGTCGGCGTGGCGAAGCCTTCCATGCCGATCTCCTTGAGCCGCGCCTCGGTGATGTTGAGGCTCTCCAGGCCGCGGCGCATGTCCTCGGCGGTGATGACCTTCTTGCCGGTCAGCTTCTGGGCATTGCGCATCGCCTCGACCACGAGCATCGAGTTGTAGACGCCGCGGTTGTAGAGGTTCTCGCCGACCTTCTCCTTCGGCGCGAGGCTCTTGCCCTTCTCCACGACATATTTCTGGATGTCCTGGATCGCCGGGAAGTTGGTGCCGGCCGCATTCAGGTTGAGCGACTTGTAGCCCTTCGCCTCCGGCCCGCCGGCGCGCGCATCGTCATCGCCGCCAGCCCACCAGACACCGATGAGCTTGTTGATCGGGAAGTTGTTCTTGATCGCCTCCTTGACCGCGGTCGGGTTCATCGCGCCCCAACCCTGGTTGTAGAGGTAGTCGGGCCGGTCACGTCGGATCGACAGCCAGAGCGAGCCCTGGTTCTGCATGTCGGCGGCGGCAACGGGATAGATCTTGAGTTCGAAGCCGTATTTCTTGGCGAGGTTCTCGAGCACCGGGATCGGCTCCTTGCCGAAGGGCGCGTCGAGATGGATCAGGCCGAGCTTCTTGCCCTTGAGCTTGTCCATGCCGCCGAGTTCGGCCGCCATGTGCTTCACCATCAGCGATGCACCGTCCCAATAGGTGAAGGGCGGAATGAAGACCCAGGGGAAGGCGGTGCCGTCGGCCGAGGCCGAGAGGCCATAGGCCATCGACAGGATCGGAATCTTGTCGATATGGGCACGCGGGATCGCGGCCAGCGTCGCGCCTGTCGACCAGGGCGAATAGACGATCGTGTTCTTCGATTTGGCCTGTTCGTAGCACTCGATCGACTTCTTGGTGTCGTAGCCGGTCTCGCATTCCTCATAGACGATCTTGACGCCGCCGACGCCGCCGTCGCGCTCGTTGATCATGGTGATGTAGTCGCGCATGCCGTCGCCGATCGGGATGCCAGAGCCGGCGAAGGGGCCCGTGCGGTAGGCGTTGTTGGCGAAATAGACCGAGTCCTGCGCGACGGCGGGCGCAGCGTACGCACCGGCCGCCAGCAATGCGCCCAAGGCTGCGCCCTTCATAAGATGAGATGTCTTCATGGCTTCATCCTCCGTTCGTTTCCCCCGGCGGTGGCATCGAGGCCCCGCCGGTCTGCTTTCGCCCGCGTCCTTGAAGGCCGACGCGGATCGTTTCTCGGGCCGTCCCCGCCTCAGTATGGGAACGGCCATGTCCGCAATTTCTGCTTCCCGATCTGCCAGAGCCGCGCCAGCCCATGCGGCTCGACGATCAGGAAGACGATGATCAGCGCGCCGACCAGCATGAAGGTGACATGCTCGGCCGTGGCGCCAGACAGCGGCACGCCGAGTGCCGGCAGGCCGAACTTCATGATCGTCGGCAGGCTGGCGATGAAGGCCGCCCCGAGGAAGGAGCCGATCAGCGAGCCCAGGCCCCCGATGATGACCATGAACAGGATGTTGAAGGAGAGTCGGATGTTGAACACGTCGGCCGCTTCGCCGCCGCCGTACCAGAGGAAGATCATCATCGCGCCGGCGACGCCGGCATAGAAGGACGAGACCGCGAAGGCGAGCAGCTTGGCGTTGAGCAATTTGATGCCCATCAATTCGGCGGCAATGTCCATGTCGCGCACCGCCATCCAGGAGCGCCCTATCTTGCCATGGACGAGGTTCGAGGCGAACCAGGTCAGCATGACGACGAGGACGAGGCAGACATAATACCGCGTCTCAGGCGCGGCCGAGGCGCCGGTGATGGGAATGCCGAACAACAGACGCTGCGGCACCTCGATCGCGCCCGAGGCGTTGTAGTTGAACAGCCAGGGCACGCGCACGAAAGCCCATTGCAGGAAGAACTGCGCGGCGAGCGTCGCGACCGCCAGGTAGAAGCCCTTGATCCGCAGCGAAGGCAGGCCGAACAGCACGCCGATTGCCGCCGAGAACAGGCCGGACACCAGGATCAGGAAGATGATGTTCACGCCGGGAAAAGCTGTCGTCATCTTGTAGGCCGCATAAGCGCCGACCCCCATGAAGGCCGCGGTGCCAAGCGAGATCAGTCCGGTATAGCCGGTCAGGATGTTGAGCCCGATCGCTGCCAGCGAGAACACCAGGAACGGGATCATCACCGAGGTGATGAAGAAGTCGTTGCCGATCAAGGGTATGCCGATGAAGGCGATCAACAGGATCACGGCGAGCCCGATCCGGTCCTGCCGGATCGGAAACACGGCCATGTCGGCCTGGTAGGTGGATTTGAACTGGCCGGCCTCGCGGTAGAACATGGCTTGGCCCTCAAATCCGCTCGATGATCTTGTCGCCGAACAGGCCCTGCGGCCTGAACAGCAGGAAGCCCAGCGCGATGAAATAGGCCAGCCAGCTCTCGATGCCGCCGCCGATCAGCGGGCCCCAGTAGAACTCGCCGATCTTCTCGCCGATGCCGATGATCAGCCCGCCGATGATCGCGCCGGGGATCGAGGTGAAACCGCCAAGGATCAGCACGGGAAGCGCCTTCAGCGCCACGATCTCGAGCGCGAAGGAGACGTCCGAACGCGCGCCCCACATGATGCCGGTGATCAGCGCGACGATGCCGGCGGTGAACCAGACGATGACCCAGATCTGGTTCAAGGAGATGCCAACCGAGAGCGCCGCCTTGTGGCTGTCGGCGACCGCGCGCAGCGCCCGCCCGATGCGGGTGTACTGGAAGAACAGCGCCAGCACCGCGATCATCACCGAAGCGATGATCGCAGCCGCAATGTCGATCTTCTGCAGCGAGACCAGCCCGCCGAGTATCTTCAGATCGACCGCGCCCTTGGGCAGCCAGAGCTGGTCGGCGATCATCTGCTTGGGGTTGCCGCCAAAGACGGATTCGCCGAGCCCGATCAGGAAATAGGTGATGCCGAAGGTCGCCATGAACAGGATGATGTCGGGCTGGTTGACCAGCGGGCGCAGCACCACCCGCTCGATCGCCACCGCCAGCACGAACATCACGCCGAGCGTCAGGATCACCGCGAGCCAGGCCGGCACGCCCTTCTCATGCAGCCCGACCAGCGTCAGCGCCGAGAACACGACCATGATCCCCTGCGCGAAGTTGAACACGCCAGAGGCCTTGAAGATCAGCACGAAGCCGAGCGCGATCAGCGCGTAAAGCACGCCCGAGACCAGCCCCTCCCAGACGGCCTGGACCAGCAGGTCGGGCGCCGCGGCCATCTGCTCGAACGGATCGATGAAGATCTTGTAGAGCGTGCCGGAGGTGTCGAGCCGCGCGCCGAGGATCGCGGCGGCGACGATGGCGGCCAGGATCAACCCGGCCTTGATCCAGGGGTTGGCGAGAAGGTTCGGCGCGGGCCGTGCGGCAACGTCGCTCATGGTTGCGCCTTCCAAATCATCGGCAATTGAAACGAGCCCTCATCCTGAGGAGCCGCGAAGCGGCGTCTCGAAGGATGTTCCAGCTCGCGCCGAAAGAGCCCTCTGGAGCATCCTTCGAGACGCGCTCCTGCGGAGCGCTCCTCAGGATGAGGGCTGAGGGTGAGACGGGTGCGGTCCATCAATGCGCCACTCCCAAATAGGCATCGATCACCTTCTGGTCGGCCTTCACCTCGCTGGGCGTGCCGTCGGCGATCTTGCGGCCATATTCGAGCACGACGACGCGGTCGGAGAGGTCCATGACCACGCCCATATCGTGCTCGATCAACGCGATCGTGGTGCCGAATTGCTGGTTCACGTCGAGGATGAAGCGGCACATGTCCTCCTTCTCCTCGAGGTTCATGCCGGCCATCGGCTCGTCGAGCAGGAGCAGCTCCGGCTCCATCGCCAGCGCCCGGCCGAGCTCGACGCGCTTCTGCAGGCCGTAGGGCAGCTTGCCGACAGGCAGCTTGCGGATGTGCTCGATCTGCAGGAAGTCGATGATGTCCTCGACCACGCGGCGGTGCTCGATCTCCTCCGTCATCGCCGGGCCGTGGCGCAGCGCCTGCCAGAAGAAGCCGCGCTTCATCTTCAGCGTGCGCCCGGTCATGATGTTGTCGAGCGTCGACATGCCCTTGAACAGCGCGACGTTCTGGAAGGTCCGCGCGATGCCGGCGGCGGCCGCGCGATGCGGCTTCATCCTGTCGCGGCGCTGGCCCTTGAAGGTGATCTGGCCCTCCTGCGGCTGGTAGAAGCCGTTGATGCAGTTCAGCATTGAGGTCTTGCCGGCGCCGTTGGGGCCGATGATCGCGCGCACCTCGCCCTTGCGGATATCGAAGGAGACATCCGAGATCGCCTTCACACCGCCAAAGCGCAGCGAGACGTTCTGGACGGAAAGAAGCACTTCGCT
Source organism: Allobosea sp. P2_B12 (assembly GCF_056404835.1). Taxonomy (NCBI): domain Bacteria; kingdom Pseudomonadati; phylum Pseudomonadota; class Alphaproteobacteria; order Hyphomicrobiales; family Alloboseaceae; genus Allobosea; species Allobosea sp. P2_B12. The sequence continues at coordinate 274,317 of NZ_JBFUDG010000004.1, forward strand.
CGTCTCGCGGATCGGTTCGCCGGTCACGTTCATGGATTCCGCGTTCATGCCGCCCTCGCCGGAAGCGGACGCTCGGGCGCGGTCGCCGGATAGGTCTTGGCGTCGCGCACCTTGACGTTGGCCGAGATCACACCCTTGCGGCCATCTTCGAAGGTCACCTCGGTGGAGATGTCGGCAGCCTGGGAACCGTCATAGAGCGCCTCGACCAGCGGGGCGTAGCGCTCGGCGATAAAGCCGCGCCGGACCTTCTGCGTGCGCGTCAGCTCGCCGTCATCGGCATCGAGTTCCTTGTGCAGGATCAGGAAGCGCCGGATCTGCGCCCCGCCCATCAGCGGCTCGGCAGCCAGCGAGCGGTTCACCTCGTCGACATGCTGAGCGATCATGTCGTAGACGAGATCGTGCCCGGCGAGCTCCTGGTAGGAAGCGTAGACGACGTTGTTGCGCTCGGCCCAGTTGCCCACCGCCGTCAGGTCGATGTTGAGCGCGACGGTCGCGTAGTCGCGGCCTTGGCCGAAGGCCACGGCCTCCTTGATGTTGGGATAGAATTTCAGCTTGTTCTCGATGTATTTCGGTGGGAACAGCTCGCCGCTGCTGAGCTTGCCGACATCCTTGGCCCGGTCGATGATCTTGAGATGCCCCTCCTCGTCGAAGAATCCGGCATCGCCGGAACGGACATAGCCATCGGCGGTCATCGTCTCGGCTGTTTTCTCGGGGTCCTTGTAATAGCCGCCGAAGATCGAGGGCGAGCGGTAGAGCACCTCGCCATTCTCGTCGATCCGGATCTCGACCAGCGGCGCCGGGCGCCCGACCGTATCGGCCCGGATCTCGCCGTTCGGCTGCATGGTGATGTAGATGCCGGCTTCCGTCTGTCCGTAGAGCTGCTTCAGGTTGATGCCGATCGAGCGGTAGAACCTGAACAGCTCAGGGCCGATCGCCTCGCCAGCGGTATAGCCGACCTTGATCTTGGTCAGGCCGAAGCGGTTGCGCAGGGGGCCGTAGACCAGGATGTTGCCGAGCCCGTAGAGCAGGCGGCCGCCGAGCGGCACGCTCTCCCCGTTCAGGACCCGCTCGCCATACTGCTTCGCTACACCAAGGAAGTAGTGGAACATCTTCCGCTTTAGCGCGCTGGCATCCTCCATGCGCACCATGGTCAGCGTCAGCATGGTCTCGAAGACGCGCGGCGGCGCGAAGGCATAGGTCGTGCCGACCTCGCGCCGGTCGTCGATCACGGTTTCCGGCCCCTCCGGGCAATTGACGCAGAAGCCGGCGACGATCGCCTGCGCATAGGAGAAGACATGGTCGCCGACCCAGGCGATCGGCAGATAGGCGATGATCTCGTCGCTCTCGTTCAGCCCGTCGAACTGGCAGCCGATCTCGGCAGCCGTGATGATGTTGTAATGGCTGAGCATGACGCCCTTGGGCCGGCCGGTGGTACCCGAGGTGTAGAGGATGATGCCGAGGTCCGAGCCTGAACCGGCCTGCATTTCGCGCTCCAGCGCGACGGCAGCATCAGGGTTCGAAGCGAGGTCCTTACGCCCGGTCGCGATGATCTCGTCGATCGCATGCAGCTTGCCATGGTCGTAGTCGCGCAAACCGCGCGGCTCGTCATAGAGCATGTGGCGCAGATTCGGCAGGCGCTCCGCGATCGAGAGGATCTTGTCGACCTGCTCCTGGTCCTGCACCACGGCGAAGACCGCCTCGGCATGATCCAGCACATAAGCCATCTCGTCGGCGACGCTGTCGGCATAAACAGGCACCGGCACGGCCCCCAGCCATTGCGCGGCCGCCATCGACCAGTAGAGACGCGGCCGGTTGTAGCCGATGATCGCGACCTTCTCGCCGCGCTTCAGCCCAAGAGTCTGCAATTGCCGCGCGAAGCCGCGGACCTGCTCGGCGACCTCCGCCCAGTTCCAGGACTGCCAGATGCCGAGGTCCTTGTGGCGGAACGCCACGCGACCGCCGCGCTCACGCGCATTGCGCAGCAGCAATTTCGGAAAGGTATCCGCCTGGCCGGCGCTCGCGCTTGCCATCGTCCATCTCCACCCTGAGCAGCCGGCGTACATGGCGCCTGCCTTCGTTCAGGCCATTCGGCCCTTGTCGTTGGGCTGAGCCTCGCAGCCGTGCATGAGCTTTGCAAGGGCAGGCTTGACAGACAATTCGTCTTTCGGAGACTATCGTCTTGCAGAGATGTGTCCGGCAGGCTGGTACACGCGATTATGATCGCGCCCTGCAGGCGCAGCATGTCCCGTTCCGTCATTGCCGGCGCTGCCGCTCATCCCTCGTAGCGCGCCAGCCTCTCGACATCGAGAATCGTCACGCTGCCATGCCCGATCTCGAGCAGGCCGAGCCCGGCGAGCTTTTGCAGCCCCTGATTGGCGATCTGGCGCGACATGCCGGCGAGCAGGCCGAGTTCCTCCTGGCTGACCTCGAGCGTGCGGCCCTTGTCGGGATAGAGCGTCGGGTTGAACAGCCAGGCGAGGTTGCGCGCCAGCCGGCCCGTCGAGTCGAGCGTGCGCTCGGTTTCCGCCAGCGCGATGAACTGGGCGAGGCGCTCGTTGAACTGGTGCACGAGGAAGCGGTTGAACGCGGCCGAATGCTCGAACAGCCACAGGAAGCTCGAACGCCGCATCAGCGCCAGCCTCGTCTCGCGCAGCGCCACCAGTTCATACCGGCGCAGTTCGCCCTTGATCACCGTGCCCTCGCCGAACCAGGCCCCGGCTCTCATGCCGGCGAGCGTCGCGGATTTGCCGGTCTTCGACGTCGTCGACATCTTGACCAGCCCCTCGGCAATGCCGGTCCAGGCTTCCATCCGGTCGCCGACATGGCAGATGTTCGCGCCCTTGCCGTAAGCCTTGAAGCTGATGCCGCGTCGCGCCTCCTCGAACTCCTCCTCGCGCAGGTCGCGTGACCAGGCGGCGATGGCGCGAAGTTCGTTGGGATCGATCACAGGCGACTCGTTACCATTGGCAAGGCCGGGCGGCCGAAACGAAGGGACACCATGCCGGGCAGCCGGGGCAAGTGCGACTTTTGCCGCGTGAGCCAACCGTCCGCTGGACGGCGCCGCGATTTGGCCCCGTTTCTGGGCGACGCAGGCATCGCCCGATGGTGCGCCGGGGTGGCATGGTCCATCATGCGTCAACCACGCCGCATCAGCTTCGACGCATGCAAAGGATGTCAGCCTTGACGCAGCCGCCGGTCCGTTCCGCTCTGCTCGCGCTCGCCGGCTGCCTCGGTCTCCTGGGCTTTTCAGCTCCCGCCGTGGCCCATCCGCATGTCTTCGTCACGGCACGGGCCGAAATCCTCTATGCGCCCGATGGCACGGTCAGGGCACTGAAGCACATCTGGAGCTTCGACGAGGCTTATTCGGCCTATATCACGCAAGGGTTGGACAAGAACGGCGACGGCAAGCTGACGCCCGACGAGCTCGCCGAGCTCGCCAAGGTCAATGTCGAATCCCTGCCCGATGTTGGCTTCTTCACCACCGCCAAGGCCAATGGCAAGGCCCAGGAATTCGGCCAGCCGAGCGAGGCCGGGCTGGTGTTCGAAAACAAGATCCTGACGCTGACCTATACGCTGCCGCTGAAGACGCCCCCCCATGCCAACCGCTCCTTCGGCATCGAGATCGGCGACCCCAGCTATTTCGTCGCCTTCGACATCGTCGATGCGCCCGATGCCGTGATCACACGCGACGCACCCAAGGGCTGCATCGTCCGTGTCGCCCGCCCGCCGAAGCTCGACCCCACAGTCCAGCAGAAGCTGGCGCAGGAGGACATCACCGCCACCCCCGACACCAGCGGGTTGCAGGTTACGACCCGCGCGCTCGTGGCATGTCCGTGATCCCAAGATGTCCCTGAACGTGCCGCGTATCGCCGCGATGCCATGGCCCGCGCTGTCGCGCCGGCTGAGCGTGATGGCGCTCGCCATCGCGCTCGTCGCAGGCGGGCTCGCGCTGCTGGCCGCCGTCATCGGCGCCTGGAGCCCACCGCCGCTACCGCCGCCGCGCAATCCCTTCGGCGTGCCTTTGCCGCGCGAATCCCTGCCCTCGACCACCGGCATCGGCGGGATGATCCTCGCCTGGCAATCCGCGTTCTACCGCGATCTGACCGCGACGCTGAAGGCCGTGGCCGCAAATCCGGCCGCGCTCTGGGGCCTGCTGGCGCTCTCCTTCGGCTATGGCGTCTTTCATGCCGCCGGCCCTGGCCATGGCAAGGCGGTGATCTCCGGCTATATCGTCGCCGATGACCGCAGCCTGCGGCGCGGCCTCGCCTTGAGCTTCGCCGCCGCCGCCCTGCAGGCCCTGGTCGCAGTCGCGCTCGTCGGCACGCTGACCATCGCGCTGCGTCAGACGGTCCAGACGATGGCCGTCGCCACCGACGTCATCGAGCGTGCGAGCTTCGCCCTGGTCGCCCTGGTCGGCGCCTTCGTGCTCTGGCGCAAGGCAGGCGCGCTCTTGGCGCTCGGCCATGGCGCGCAGGCGCATGATCCCTCCTGCGACCATGTCCATATGCCCGGCCCCGACGAGATCGCCCGATTGCGCGGCTGGCGCGAAATGGCCGGCGTCGTCTTCGCGGCGGGCCTGCGCCCCTGCGCAGGCGCCCTGATCATCCTGGTCTTCGCGGCGTCTCAGGGCCTGTTCTGGGCCGGCATCGCCGCGACCTTCGCCATGGCGCTCGGCACGGCCCTGACGACGGGTGCGCTCGCGGCGCTGGCGGTCTTCTTCAAATTCGCCGCGCTCAGGCTGGCCGGCGGCTCCTCGCTGCGCAGTGCGCGGATCATCGCCGGGCTCGAATTGCTCGCCGCCGCCTTCGTCGCGGTGCTCGGCGCGGCACTCTTCCTCGGGCTGGCGATGGGCGGGCAGGGCAGCTGAAAGCCGACGCTTATTTCGTCACCGCCTCATAGGTGAACAGCGTGGACTGATCGTCGTCCGGCATGAAATAGGCCCGCACGCCCTGCCCCGTCGGCTCAACCCAAAACGGGTTCTGAGTCATCGGCAAACCCGACGGCGACCAGAGTTCGATCGGAACCTGGAACACCGGTCGGTTGTCCTTGAGGCTGACGATCTCGAGGCCGCCGAGGCGGAAGACCGGGCCGTCCTTGGCCGCGCGGTAATTGTTCAGGCCGGAGCAGAGCATCCGGCTCATGCCGATGAAATGACAATCCTGATAGTCGATATAGAGCGCCGGATTGGTGACGCGCAGTCGCTCCGGCGGCGTCGATGCGTTCATCACCTTGCCGGCTGCGTCGAGCGGCCACGCGTAGAAGCGGCGCGAACCCCAGCTCACCCCATGCAGCGACTTGTCGTCGGTGTTGTGGACGATGCCGCCGACATGGTCCTTGAAACGGAAGACCTCGGTCGCCTTCATCGTCTCCGGATCGACCTTGTAGATGACGGACTGGCTGTTGGGCCGGTATTCGGCGACGGGAACCCAGATGTCCTTGCCGTCGAAGTCGATGCCGCCGGGATGATAGATCGCCCCTTCGCCCAGCGTGATGTCGGCAAGCAGCTTGCCTTGCGCATCGAATTTGAAGAGATGGCCGACACCTTCGCCGGTATCACGGTCATAGCCGTCCTGTAGCGCGGGATAGCGGGTGGTCGGCTTTCTGATATCGACGGACGAGACGAAGAAGGCATCGCCGATCTTGAGCATGCCTTGCGGATGGAAGGTCGGGAACTGGAGCTTGACCGCGGCCGTCTGTTGCCATGCCGTTGCGCGGGTGAGCGTCTGAACGAGCCCGTTAAGCGCGGGATCGGCGGCCGAGGCCGATTGGCCAAGCGCCATGATGCCGGCCGCGATCAGTCCCTTGATGAAACTCTTCATGGTCATTCTCCGCTCCCGTACGGGAAGAGCTGTTACCTGCCCCGGGTAACGATCCCAAGACATCGGAGTAACAAGACATCGGAGTGAACGGCATTCGACCACTGCACGTAAAGCGGTCTCAAATGAGCCGGCAAGGGGATCGCTCTCGATCAGGATCGGCTGGCCAGGTCTCGTCGCCTCCGCCGCCGCGCCCAGGAGGCGGCGAGCGCATCGACATCGTCCTGCTAAGCCACCCTCTGGCGATCGGCAGGTACCCCCAGCGCCTCGCACCAGCGCTCGCAATGGTCCGAGCCGGCGGGCAGCAGCCGGCGGCGACGGCCTCGCGATGAACGGGCGGGGAAGCTGACGCTCCCCTGCGCTGCCGGCACTTCACGGCAGCCGGCTTTTGCTTAGAGTGCCCCGGCCGGATTCGGGCACGCCTCTTGCGTCGCGCGGCCGTCAACGAAAGGCCTGCCAACGTGACCGAACCCTGCGAACTCAGCGCCGTCGAGGCTCGTGCCTTGATCGGAGCGAAGAAACTCTCCGCCGTCGAACTGCTCGAAAGCTGCATCCGCCGCACCGACGCCGTCGATCCCGCCGTCAACGCCATGGTCGCCCGCGACGATGAGCGCGCCCGTTCCGCCGCCAAGGCCGCCGATGCCGCCACCATGCGCGGCGATGCGCTTCCCGCTTTGCACGGCCTGCCGATCGGCATCAAAGATCTGGAGAACGTCGCAGGATTGCGCACCACCTATGGCAGCCAGCTCTACCGTGACCATGTTCCGGCGGAAGACCAGCTCATCGTCGCCAAGGTCCGCCAGGCCGGCGCGATCGTGCTCGGCAAGACCAACACGCCTGAATGGGGCGCCGGCGCCAACACCCGCAACGCCGTCTATGGCGCGACCGGAAACCCGTTCGACCCGATGAAATGCGCCGCCGGCTCCTCGGGCGGCTCCGGCGTCGTGCTGGCGACAGGAATGGTGCCGATCGCCACCGGTTCGGACACCGGCGGCTCGCTGCGCAATCCCGCCGCCTATAACGGCATCGTCGGCTTCAGGCCGTCGCCTGGCCTCGTGCCGAGCGAGAAGCGCCCGCTCGGCTGGAACCCGCTCTCGGTGCTCGGCCCGATGGCCCGGACCGTGCCCGATCTCTGCCTGCTGCTCTCGACCATGATCGGCGACGACGCGGCCGACCCGCTGGCGACGACGATCCACGGCCAGACCGTCCGCCGCCCCGAGGATTTCGCGCGGCCGGCCAGCATCGACCTCGCTTCGTTGAAGGTCGCGATCACCCCCGATTTCGGGTTCGCACCCACCGAGAAACACATCCGCAAGGTCTTCGCCCAGAAGGTCGGTTCCTTCTCGTCGCTCTTTGCCGCGACGGAGGAGGCGACGCCCGACTGCTCCGGCACCGACGAGACCTTCGAGGTGCTGCGCGCGGTCTCCTTCCTCGCCGGCATGTATGAGCGTGTCCGCGACACGCCCGAGATGGTCGGCCCCAATGTCCGCGCCAATGTCGAGGAAGGGCTGCGCTATGGCGCGCTCGACATCACCCGCGCGCTGAAGCAGCAGACCGTGCTCTACAAGAACTGGCAGTCCTTCTTCGGCGATTACGACGTCATCCTGTCGCCGGCGGTGACGCTGAGCCCACGGCCCTGGTCGGAGCTCTATCCGGCCGAGATCGACGGCACGCCGACAAGGACCTATTTCCACTGGCTGGCGCTGGCCTATGCCGTCACCACCGTCGGTCATCCGGCGATCTCGCTGCCGGTCGGGCTCGACGACCACGGCATGCCCTTCGGCCTGCAGATCGTCGGGCCCCGCGGCGGCGACGCCAAGGTGCTGGCAGTGGCCGCCGCGCTGGAACGGGCGCTCGCGGGCGACCCGCTGACGGCCCGGCCCGTGCCCGACATCGCCAGGCTCGCGGCCGGGCCACGGCTCAGCGATGCGCCCGGCTTCCTCGGCTTCGACTGAGCCGTTGCGTCCAGGCGCGTCGACCGGCAGGCCGGGACGACAGAAACGTCCAAGACAGCCTTCCCGTGGCACATCTCCATGCCGTCAATGATCAGAACACGAAGGGGTCAACATCCATGAAGCGTCGTACATTCCTGAAGGGCGCGACTGCCCTGACACTGGCCGGGCCGTCCATGGTCGGACGCGCGTCGGCACAAGCGGCGACCACGCTGAAATTCGTGCCGCAGGCCAATCTGACCGCGCTCGACCCGGTCTGGACGACCGCGACCGTGACCAGCAATCACGGCTACTATGTCTACGATACGCTCTACGGGCTCGATCTCGCCGGAAAGCCGCAGCCGCAGATGGTCGACAGCCACGAGGTCGCGGCCGACGGCAAGAGCTGGCGCTTCAAGCTGCGCGACGGGCTTGCCTTCCATGACGGCACGCCCGTCAAGGCCGCAGATTGCCTTCAGAGCCTGAAGCGCTGGGTCCAGCGCGACCCTTACGGCCAGCTTCTCGCCAAGGCCATCGAATCCTCCGCCGCCGTGGACGACAAGACCTTCGAGATCAAGCTGACGCGGGCCTTCCCGATGATGCTCGACGTGCTCGCCAAGGCCGATGGCGCCCTCTTCATTATGCCGGAACGCCTGGCCCAGACCGATGCGACCAAGCAGGTGACCGAGGTGATCGGCTCCGGCCCCTATCGTTTCATCCCGTCGGAATACGTCTCGGGCAGCAAGGTCGCCTATGAGAAGTTCGAGGGCTACAAGCCTCGCTCCGAGCCTCCCAGCCGCAATGCCGGCGGCAAGGTCGCGAATTTCAAGCGCATCGAATGGCAGATCCTGCCCGATCCGGCGACGGCGGCCAACGCGCTGATCAAGGGCGAGGTCGACTGGTGGGAGCGCCCGCTCAGCGACCTGCAGCCGATGCTGGCGCGGAGCCCCGACATCACCCGCGAGGTCACCGACGAGTCCGGCCGCGGCGCCATCATGCGGCTCAACCACCTGCAGCCGCCCTTCAACAACCCGAAGGTGCGCGCCGCCGTCCGCATGGCGGTCAACCAGGAAGACTACATGCGCGCCACCCAGGGCGACGATACCTCGGTCTGGAAGACCTCGCGCAATCTCTGGTTCCGCGGCAGCCAGTACTATGACGGCGAGCTCGAGGACCTGATGCCCCAGAGCATCGAGAAGGCCAAGGCAGCGCTGAAGGAGTCCGGCTACAATGGCGAGAAGGTCGTCATCATCAACCCGACCGACTTCCCCGATATCGGCCCGCTCGGCGACGTGACCTATGAACTGCTCAAGAGCATCGGCATGACCGTCGATTTCGTCGCGAGCGATTGGGGCACGGTCATCCAGCGCCGCAACAGCCGCGAATCCGTCGAGAAGGGCGGCTGGAGCATCTTCCACACCACGGGCTCAACCACTGGCTGGGGTAACCCGGCCTTGTCCTATCTGGTGCGCGGCCAGGGCGCCAAGGGCTGGTTCGGCTGGTACGAGAGCGCCAAGGCGGAGGCTCTGGCCGAGGAGTGGCTCTACGCGCCCGACGAGCCCGCGCAGAAGAAGGCCGCCGCCGCATTGGGCCGGCTCGCGCTGGAAGACACAGCGACGATCCCGCTCGGCGTCTTCATGATCCGCACCGCCTACCGCAAGAGCCTGACCGGCATGCAGAAGGGCTCGGCGCCCTATCCCTGGGGCCTGAAGCGGGTCTGACAAGCCCGCGGCGCGCACTCACCGTCATGGTCGGGCTTGTCCCGACCATCCACGTCTTCTTGCATCGAGCGCTATGCCCAAGACGTGGATGCTCGCCACAAGGGCGAGCATGGCGGAATAGTGCTCCGGCCCTACCGCTTCGCCGCCACCGCGGCCGACCAGGGCGAGATCACATCGCTGATGCCCTCGGCGCCGTCGGCATCGACGCGGATCAGGTTGGGGCAGGCGAAGTTGATCGGCAGCACGCCGTGCTCGACGACGACGAGCGGTCCGGCCGCCTCCAGCGCCGCAAGCGTCCCAGTAGGCAGGCGCAGATCGGCGCTGGTCTGGTCCGGGCCGGAGACGTCGATGCGCGGCAGATGCGCGGCTTCCTCGAGGCCCAACTCGCAATCCACCGTCCAGGCCAGCATCTGGTAGACGCTCGCCAGGATGCGTCGGCCGCCCGAGGAGCCGCCGGCATAGCGCGGCCAGCCGCCATTCTTCGGCGTCACGATCACCGGGCACATGTTGCACAAAGGCCTGGCGCCGGGCGCGATCGCATTGGCACTGCCGGGGCGCGGATCGAACCACATCATGCCGTTGTTCATCAGCACACCGGTATCGGGCAGCACGACGCGGCTACCCATCGAGGAGAGCAGCGTCGTCGTCACCGAGACGAGCGTGCCGTCGCCATCGACGACGGTCAGATGGGTGGTGCAGGTGTCGCCCGGTTCCTTCGCCGCCGAGCCTGGAACAGATTTGGCGGCCCCGAGCCCTTCGAGGCGGCTGGCGTAAGCGTCGCGCATCACCCGCGACAGCGTCGCGAACCACTCCGCATCGGGGCCGTGAGGAGCTGGCTTGTCGGCAGCCATGCCCTCGACCACCGCCTCCAGCGTCGGCGCCGCCGTCAAGCCGCCTGCAGTGTGGACGAGATGGGTGCCGCGCCAGTCGATCGTCGGCGCGTCCCGAATGATCGCCTTGCAGCCGGCGAGATCCTCGGCATCGACCACGCCGCCCATCGCCTTGATGTCGGCGACGAGCCGGCCGGCGAGTTCGCCATGGTAGAAATCATCGAGCCCTGCCGAGGCCAGACGCTCCAGCGTCGCCGCCAGATTGCCGAGCGTAAAGAAGCCGGGCTTGCCCTGATAGGGCGGCACCGGCGGCAGGCCGTTCGGCAGATAGATCCGCGCGCTTTCCCCGTAGAGCCGCAGCACCGCCGCCGAGGAGGAGACCTTGAGCGTCGTGTACCAGTCCTGCGCCAGGCCGCGCCTGGCGAGCGCGATCGCTGGTGCCAGCAGCTTCGACACCGGCATGGCCGTGCCGAAGCTTTCTTTCAGCGCGGCATAGCCGGCGACCGATGACGGGATCAGGAAGGAGAGCGGGCCATGGATGTTCACATCGCCCACCACCTCGGGCCAGGTGAACAGATCCTTCTTCATCTCGCCGGTGAGCGGATAATCCGCCGGATCGGCACGGCGCGGCGCGACCGGGCCGAAATCCACGACCTTGGCCGTGGTCTCGTTCGCCTTGAGCACGACCGCAAAACCGATGCCGCCGAGACCGCTGTTCCAGGGCTCAACCGCCGCCAACGCAAAACAGGCCGCGACCGCAGCATCGGCCGCATTGCCGCCGGCCTCGAGGATCGCGGCGCCGGCCTCAGCCGCCTCGCGGTTTTGCGAAACGACGATGCCGTTGCGCCCGCTCGCCATCGGCTTGCCCAGCGTCCAGTTCTGCGTGCGGTAAGGCACTTCTTTCGCAACGGCCATCAGCGACAACTCCCCATCTCGTTTGTCGCGAGACCGCCGGAGATCGGGGCCGCAACGCAAATCCGCACGATATATGACAGAGGCCCAAGATGAATGCGCCAGCCGGATTGAGCGGCGGCCATGCCTCGGCGGCATGCCGCTCGCAGGCTACGCGCAGATCGTCAGTCCGCGTGAACCAACTCCGCATAGCGCTGCGGATCGGTCGCGCCCTCGGTGTTGACGACGAAGACGCGCGAATGGGCGCCGAGGCCAAGCTGCGCCCGGATCGCGGGGTCTGCCGCCGCTGCGATCAACCCGGCCAGGCCCGCGCCGCCACTTTCGCCTGCGACCACGACAGGGTCATCGCCCGCCGGACGCGCCAGCCGGTTCATCACGGCAACCGCATCCGCGTCCTCGACCGTCATGAAGCCATCCGCCACCCGCGACAGGATGCGCCAGGCGACGAGCGAGGGCTCGTAGCAGTCCAGCATCGCCATCACCGTCGGCTCGCCGACTGCCGCCTTGACCGGCTCCCCGGCCCGCGCGCTTTCGAACATGCAGGCCGCGCGCGCCGGATCGACCGCGACGAAGACCGGCCGCTTCTCGCCCAGCACGAGCGCGAGATGGGCCGCAACCGCCGCCGCGATGCCACCGACGCCGACCTGCACGAAGACATGGGTCGGCGGTTGCGGCATCTGGCGCAGCGCCTCGGCGACCAGCGCCGTATAGCCCTGCATCACCAGCCCGGGAATCCGCTCATAGCCCGGCCATGAGGTGTCGGAGACGACGATCCAGCCCTTTTCTCCGGAGACACGCGCCGCCTCGGCCACCGAATCGTCATAGGTTCCTTCAGCCCGGATCATCGTCGCGCCGAAGCGCGCGATCGCCGCGATGCGCTCCTCGCTGACGCCGGAATGCACGAAAATCGCGGCCTGCGCGCCGACGAGCTGCGCACCCTGCGCGACCGAGCGGCCATGATTGCCATCCGTCGCGCAGGAGAAGGTCATGCCGGCCGCGATTGCCCGCACCTTGGGCGCCTGCAGCTCCGCGATGTCGACCAGGCGCCCGAATTGGCGCGAGGCCTCCTCCAGCACGAGCCTGACCACGACATAGGAGCCGCCCAGCGCCTTGAAGCTGCCGAGCCCGAGCCGATGGCCCTCATCCTTGATGTGGACGGCGCCGATCCCGAGCTCGGCCGCCAGCGCCGGCAGCGCATGCAGCGGCGTCACCGCATAATTCTCGCGATGTCGCAGATGGCGCTCGACCTCCGCCGCAGCGTCGGCGCCGAGACATTCGGCATCGGCCGGCAGCAACGGCTTGCGGTGATCTTGATGCGTGTTGAGCAGGAACATGGCGATCTCGTGCGAAGGGCACCGAAGGGTGTTCCGGCGCAAGCGGCGTCATCCTGCAACGTCCCATGAGGGATGGTCCATTGGCGGAGCCCAGACTCTGCACTAGATTCTGCCGACACAAGCGAGCCCAGGCGTCCCATGACCATCCATCAGCGCAGCATCCCCGCATCGATCGACCTCGAAAAGCTCGACAGGCTGGCGCAGGCCGCCGTCCGGGTCGGGCTCAACCTGCAACCCGGCCAGGACCTGTTCCTGACGGCGCCGGTCGCGGCGCTGCCGCTGGTGCGCAAGATCGCCGAGCACGCCTACAAGGCCGGCGCCGGCCTCGTCACGCCGATCCTCTCCGACGAGGAGGTCACGCTTGCCCGCTACCGCTACGGCGGCGACGACAGCTTCGACCGGGCGGCCGGCTGGCTGCATGAGGGCGTCGCCAAGGCTTTCGCCAATAACACGGCGCGCCTCGCCATCGTCGGCGACGACCCGATGCTGCTCTCGGAGCAGGACCCGGCGAAGGTCTCGCGCGCCAGCAAGGCCAATTCGATCGCCTACCAGCCCGCGCTCGAGAAGATCGCCGGCTTCGACATCAACTGGAACATCCTCGCCTTTCCGACCGCCGCCTGGGCCCGCCGGGTGTTTCCGGGTGATGCCGAGGACATCGCGGTCGCCAGGCTTGCCGACGCTATCTTTGCAGCCTCCCGCGTCGAGGCCGGCGATCCGGTTGCCGCCTGGGCGAGCCACAACGCGACGCTGCGGACCCGCACGCAATGGCTCAACGGTCAGCGCTTCCAGGCGCTGCATTTCTCCGGCCCCGGCACCGATCTGACGGTCGGCCTCGCCGACGGCCATGAATGGCAGGGTGGGGCCTCGACGGCGAAGAACGGCGTCACCTGCAATCCAAACATCCCGACCGAGGAGGTGTTCACGACCCCGCACGCGCGGCGCGTCGAGGGCCATGTCTCAAGCACCAAGCCGCTGTCCTATCAGGGCACGCTGATCGACAACATCCAGGTGCGTTTCGAGGCCGGCCGCATCGTCGAATCGAAGGCGACGCGCGGTGGCGACGTGCTGGCCAAGGTGCTCGACACCGACGAGGGCGCGCGCCGACTCGGCGAAGTGGCGCTGGTGCCGCATTCCTCGCCGATTTCGAAGAGCGGGCTCTTGTTCTTCAATACGCTCTTCGACGAGAACGCCGCCTGCCATATCGCGCTCGGGCAGTGCTATTCGAAATGCTTCCTCGACGGCGCGACGCTGACGCCGGAGCAGATCGCGGCCCAGGGCGGCAACAAGAGCTTCATCCATATCGACTGGATGATCGGCTCCGACCAGGTCGACATCGACGGCGTCCACGCCGACGGCAGCCGCGTTGCTGTCTTCCGCAGGGGCGAGTGGGCCTGAGGAGGCCCCAACCGCCGTCAACTCCGCGTCATCCTGGACAAGCCGCGCAGCTCCGGGATCCATCATAGGGCGATGTCGATCCCTATCATGGATCCCGGGACGACCTGCGGTCGCCCAGGATGACGGTTGAGTTTCGGGACCAGGACAATCGCCGTCCGAGTCCCATCCGCTAGCTGAACGACCGGACCAGCCCGCCGATCAGCAGGTTCCAGCCGTCGATCAGGACGAAGAAGATCACCTTGAACGGCAGCGAGATCACCGTCGGCGGCAGCATCATCATGCCCATCGACATCACGATCGTCGCCACGATCATATCGATGACCAGGAAGGGCAGCGCGATCAGGAAGCCGATCTCGAAGGCCCGCCGCAGTTCCGAGATCATGAAGGACGGGATCAGCACGCGCAGATCGACGGCCGCAGCCGGATCGACCGGGCGGATGCTCGGCGGCGCCATGTCGGAGAACAGGCGTAAGTCCTGCGGCCGCGTCTGCGCCAGCATGAAATCGCGGAACGGCGCGGTGATCTTGGTATAGGCCTCGCCTTCGCTGATCCTGCTCTCGACCAGCGGCAGCACCCCGTCCTGCCAGGCCCGGTCGAAGGTCGGCGCCATCACGAAGAAGGTCATGAACAGCGCCAGGCTGATCAGGATCAGGTTGGCCGGCGTGCTCTGCAGGCCGAGCCCCGAGCGCAGGAAGGACAGCGCGATCACGAAGCGGCTGAAGCTCGTGACCATCATCAGAAGGCCAGGTGCCACCGACAGGATCGTCAGCATCGCCACGATCTGAACGATGCGGCCCGAGGCCGATGCGCCTCCGGGCGGCAGGAGCCCGTCGAGCCCGAAAGACTGGGCGCCCGCCTCGACTGTGGCGGCCAGCAGGATGGAAAGCGTCGCGAGGAGCTTGATCACTGGACGACCAGGGTTTCGATGACGATGTCGCGCACGAGGCCCTTGGAGCGGATCGCGACCCGCTCGATCAGATCCTCGCGCAGGTTGCGCAGGCCGGCCGCCCCTTCCATCTGCCGCGCCGTGACGCTGCGGAGATAGGCCAGGATGTCCTCGGTGATCGAGCCGACCAGCGCATCAGCGCCGGCGGCCGCCTTCTGCTCCATCAGTAGCGCCGCCTCCAGCCGCACCCAGGTATTGGCGGGCGCGGCGAGGTTGGTCACGATCGGCGAGAGCTTCTTCAAAACCAACGAGCCGACCATCTGCGCGTTGACCGAAAGGTCCGGCGCCGCCGCCTCCATCCGCTTCATCACCGTGCTCTCGACCGTGCCGACGACGCGCAGGCCCCAGAGGGTCCCGGCGCCGGCGGCGAGCGCCGTCAGGATCAGGATGGGCACGGCGGCCAGCAGCGCCGGACGCGAGGAGGCGCGGCGCTTGCGCCCCCCCGCCGGCTTGGTGAGCAAGGCGGCCATCAGAACGGCGTGACCTTGTCGAAGACCTGATGACCCCAGGCCGGCTGCTGCACCTCCATGCCGCGGCCGCGCCCGCCATAGGCGATCCGCGCCTCGGCGATCTTCTCGTAGGACACCGTGTTGGTGCCGGTGATGTCGCGCGGACGCACGATGCCGGTGACGTTGAGGACGCGCATGTCGTAGTTCACACGCACCTCTTGCGAGCCGTTGATCACCAGGTTGCCGTTGGGCAGGATCTCGGTGACGACGGCGGCGACCGACATCTCGACCTCTTCCGAGCGGTCAGTCAGGCCCCGGCCGCGCGACGACGAATCCGAATTCGCGTTCGCGCTCATCGAGGCGTCGCCGGACGCGCCGTTGAAGTTGGCGAGGAAACCCAGCCCGAACTTCGCGGCCGAGTTGCGCGAGCGATCGGATTTGTTGTCGAGCTTGGCCTTGTCGTTGATCGAGATCTTCACCGTGACGACGTCGCCGGTCTTCATCGCGCGGGTGTCGCGGAAGAGATCCTCGCTCTGGCGGGTATAGATCGAGTTGAACGCGACATCGACGCCGCGCCCCGTAGGCGTGCCGAGGGGGATCGCATCGCGCTGCGTCACGAGACCGCTGCCGACCCGCGAGAGCTGCGGCTCGCGGTTGAGTTCGGACATGTCCATGCCGCAGCCGGCGAGCGTCAGCGCGCACGCGGAAAGAATGATGGCCTTCATCGGGTCTGGCCTCCGGTTGTGGGTGTTCTGTTGGCAGTGGGCGAACGTCGGCCGCCCATGGCTTCGGCGAGCTGGGCGGCCCGGGAGGCCTCCATCTCGTTGAGGACGGCGCTGGCGGCGCGTGGCGGGAGCTTGCCCAGCACCGCAATGGCGACGCTCTGGTCCATCGCCGCGAGCTGGAGCGCGGCGGCATCGGGGCGCATCCGCGAGAAGATCTCGGTCATGCGCGCCTCGGCCTGCTTGACCTCGGCAGCGCGCTGGTCGGTCAGGAGTTGAAGCTCGGCCTTGCGCTCGTCGAGTTTCTTGAGCGTATCGGCGAGCTTGCTCTCGAGCCCCTTCAGCGTGTTCGCCTGCCAGGCGAAGCGGGCTTCCGCCGCCGGGTCGCGAAGAGCGGAGCAGAAAGTGGCGGCATCCGAGGTCGATGCTGCCACTGCGGCCGGCGTGGTTTTGGGCGTCTGGGTCTGCGCTGCGGCCTGGCCGACGCTCAGCGTCAGCAGCAGGGCCGGCAGCACCGACACGACAGGAGAACTCATCGGCTGCATTCTTCACAACTCGCCTGAATGATCTGCTGAATTTATACTTGGCGATGCTTTCGCGGGGCTGACCCGGCCCGGCCTCCTGCTGAGGAGGATCGGGCGAGGCGAGGAACCGCTACTGGACCACGAGGTCCGCCTGCAGGGCTCCTGCCGTCTTGATCGCCTGCAGGATCGCGATGATGCCGGCGGGCTTCAGGCCGATCTGGTTGAGACCGCGCACCAGCGTGTGCAGATTGGCCCCGTTGATGATCGCGAGCCGGCCATTGGCCTGCTGCGCTTCCACCGCCGTGCGGGGAACCACCGCGGTCTGTCCGCCGCTGAACGGCTCGGGCTGCGAGACCTGCGGCGTCTCGGTGACGCGCACGGTCAGGTTGCCATGGGTCACGGCAACGGTGGAGATCTTGACGTCGCGGCCGATCACGACCGTGCCGGTGCGCTCGTCGACCACCACCCGCGCCGGCGAATCCGGCTCCAGCGTCAGCCGCTCGATATCGGCGATGAAGCGCGCCGTCGACATATTGACCGGCCGCGTCAGGCTGATCGTGCGATGGTCGAGCGCGAAGGCCACCGTCGCCTTGTAGTTCTCGCGGCTATAGACGTTGATCGCGCTCGCGACCCGCTCCGCCGTGACGAAATCCGGGTTGCGCAATTCCAGCGACAGAACATGCAGGGTGGCAAGCTGATCGGGGACCTGGCGCTCGACCATGGCCCCGCCTGGAATCCGCGCCGCGGTCGAAACACCTTGCGTCAGACGCTCGGCCTCGCCCTGGACGGAGAAGCCGGAGACGTTGAGACGACCCTGCGCCAGCGCGTAAGTCTGCCCGTCGGCCGCGAGCAGCGAGGTGACCACCAGCGTCCCGCCCAGAAGCGAGGTCGCATCGCCCATCGAGGCGACGCTGACATCGATACGGCTGCCGCGGCCGGCGAAGGGCGGCAGATCCGCCGTCACGATCACCGCCGCGACGTTGCGCGTGCGCAGCGCCTGATTGCGGACATTGACGCCAAGCCGGTCGAGCATCGACTGCAGGGCCTGGCCGGTGAACGGCGAATTGCGGATGCTGTCGCCCGTGCCCTGCAGGCCGATGACGAGGCCGTAGCCGACAAGCTGGTTGTCGCGCACGCCCTGGAGGCCGGCGATATCCTTGATCCGCACCGAAGCCTGCGCCGGGGCGACGCAGGAGAGCGCCATCGTCAGCGCACAGGCGAATGCGATCAGCCGCGAGGTCAAGGCCATCACTCGCTCCCGACGCGGATGGTGCCGTCGGCCTGGACGACGCCGACGACCATGAGCCCGGTATCGGGATTGCGTGCCTTGACCATCTCGTTGACCGAGGCCGAAGCCATCGGCTCGACGATCCCCGTGATGACGAGGTCGCTCTCGCGGAAGATCACCTGCGTCGGCACGCCGCGGCGCACGACCTTGGGATCGTCCACCGCGTTGAGCGGGATCGGCTGGCCGGGCAGCAGGGTCCGCCGCGCCACCTTGCCGACGACCGCGAGGCGGTTGTCGATCGCCACCCGCGCCGCCATCCGGAACGCCCGGTCGACCAGATGCGCGTCGCCGATGACATCGCCGGGATAGAGCGTGACCGCCGGGACCGGCAGCATGACGTCTCCCGGCGCGGCCTGCGCCGGCGCGAGCGCGGCAAGGCAAACAAGCACGGCGAGCAGGGGGGATCGGACCGACAGGATGGCCATGGCGCGCGTTCCTTACCGGATGCCGTTGGAGACGGTGCCGGCCATCTGGTCGGCGGCGGTGATGACCTTGGCGTTCATCTCATAGGCGCGCTGCGCCGCGATCAGCGCCGTGATCTCCTTCACGGGATCGACATTCGACGCTTCGAGATAGCCCTGGCGCAGCTTGCCGAAGCCGATCGCGGTCGGGTTGCCGTCGCGCGGCTGACCCGAGGCCACCGTCTCGCGGTAGAGATTGCCGCCGAGCGGTTCCAGACCCGCGTCGTTGGCGAAGTTCGCCAACGACATCTGGCCGAGCTGGCGCGGCTGGACCTCGCCGGGGATCTTGGCAAGCACCAGGCCGGATTCGTTGACCGTGACATCGACCGCGTCGGCGGGAACCCGGATGACGGGATCGAGCAGGTAGCCATCGGCCGTGACGATGTCGCCATCGGCATTGGTGTTGAAGGTGCCGGCGCGGGCATAGAGCGTCTCGCCCTCGGGCGCCGTGATCTTGAACCAGCCGCGCCCATCGATGGCGAGGTCGAGCCGGTTGCCGGTCTGGGTCATCGCGCCCTGGATATGCAGGTTGCGGATGGCGGCGGCGCGAACGCCGAGCCCCAGCGAAGCGCCTTCCGGAATCGAGCCGTCGCCGCCGCGATTGGGCACGCCGCGCGAGCGCTCGGTCTGGTAGAGCAGATCGGTGAACTCGGGCCGCGCCCGCTTGAACGAGGTCGTGTTGATGTTGGCGATGTTGTTGGCGATGACTTCGACGTTGAGCTGCTGGGCGCTCATGCCGGTCGAGGCGATGGCAAGGACTTTCATGATAAGTGCTCCTCAGACCTGCATTTGCGTGAACTGCTGATAGGCGGCGACGACCTTGTCGCGCATCGCCATCGCCAGTTGCAGCGACTGCTCGGCCGACATCACGGCCTGGACGACGTCCTGCACCGCCGCCTTGCCCTGGACACCGGCGACGGCCTGGGCCTCGCCCTGAGCCAGATTGTCGACGAAGTTCTGCGCGACATTGGCGAAGACGGAGCCGAAATCGGCACCGGGGCTGGCGGAGGCCGCATCAGTGCCGAGACCGGGCCTGACGCCTGCGGCGCCCAGGCCCTGCAGCCCCTGGGTGACCTGGCTCGCGACGGGGGCGAGTGCGGAAATCGCGTTGAGCATCAGCCGTTCCTCAAAAGATCGATGGTCATGGATTGCATCGAGCGCGCCTGCTTGATCATCTGCAGGTTCGCCTCATACGAGCGGTTGGCTTCGCGCATGTCCGCCATCTCGAGCAGCATCGAGACGTTCGGCATCTTGACGTAACCTTTGTCGTTGGCGGCCGGATGGCTCGGCTCGAACTCGACCCGGAACGGCGCCTTGTCGACGCCGACGCCCTTGATCTTGACCAGGGACGCTCCGAGCGCGCGGTTCATCGTGTTCTCGAAGGTCACCGTCTTGCGGCGATAGGGATCGGCTCCCTTCGTCGTGCCGGTCGCCTGCGCATTGGCGAGGTTCTCGGAGACGACGCGCACGCGCGTCGACTGGGCCTGGAGACCGGCGCCGGCGATACGAAGCGAAGCATCAATGGGATCGATCATCGTTATACTCACCTGTGGCAAGAATTCGCGCAGTGTTAACTCGCATGACAAGACTTAACTCGCATGAGAAGACTTGCGCCGGGCTGATCAGCCCTTGATCGCCGTCATCATCATGCGGTGGAAGCTTTTCACGATATTCGTCGTGAAGGCGTAGTTGCGGCTGATGTCGCCGGCCTTGAGCATTTCCTGCTCGAGGCTGACCGAATTTCCGGAATGGACGGTGCCCCAGCTGTCGGATTTGCGCGGCCTGGCCGTCAGCGTTTCCGCGGGGGTCGAGGTGATGTGATTGGGCGACGTCGCCGCGACCGACAGGGTCGTCTTCCTGACGACAGCCTCGAAAGGCTCGACATCGACGGCCGTGTAGCGCGGCGTATTGGCATTTGCGATGTTCTGCGAGACGGCGTTCTGTCGAACGGCGAGCCAATGCGATTGCTTGGCGGCGAGATCGAAGAGATGAACTGGCTCCACCTGAAGCCTCCATGGTCGTTGCAATGCAACACTAGGAGGATTGACTTGCGCGAAGCTGTCGTCGGCAATTGTCGTAGTAGTCGCTTGGCGAATTGATTGGGCCGGATACGCGAAATCGCCGCCCATACTGGCGGCGCGCGGCGGACAGCGCTCCCGGCCCCGAGGGCCGGGGCCGGAGCGTCAGGAGATCGTGTAGCCGAGATAGCGCTTGGAATCGATCGGATCGTATCCGAGCTTCGCCCGGAGCTTCTTGCGCAGCTTGCTGACATGGCTCTCGACGACGGCTTCGTCGACTTCCGCATCGAACAGGCCGTAGACCGCGTTGAAGACCTGCGTCTTGGTCACCCAGCGGCCGCGGTTGCGCATCATGAATTCGAGGATACGGCGTTCGCGGCGCGGCAGCGCCATCAGCTCGCCGGCAACTTCCGGGTCGCTGCCGTCGAAATGAACCCGGATCTCGCCGACCGCGACCTCGTCATCGCTCGAACGGCGCTTCTCGGAGCGCCGCTGCATCGCGTTGACCCGGGCCAGGATTTCACGGACATGGACCGGCTTGCGGACCACGTCGTCGACGCCGGCGGCGAAGAGCTCCAGCGTCTTTTCGAGCGAGCTGGCTTCATTCATCGCGATCACCGGCGCCTGCGAACGGCGGCGGATCATCGTCGGGAAGGTCGAGCGCTCCGCGCATTCGCCGATCAGGAAGGCCTCGACCGTCTTGAGGTGATCGGACGGGGTATCCTCGACCCATTCCTGGAAACGCGACGGCGTGAAGCCGATCGCTGGGACGCCTTCGCCAGTAAACAGCGATTGGTAGCCCTCGGTCACCAAGGCACGATCATCGATCACGATATACATTAATACCCCCCGGCATCGGAAACGCTGCCATCTCGAATGAGATGGAAGCAGAATAACGTTATGAACCGATTCCGGCAGCGTCAATGCGATAATGCCGCGGCGCGAAACAAGACGGAATACTGCACGAAGCGCTCTTAAAGACTGATATACGGATTTATTCCATTCCGTATACACTTCATTTACCAAACAGAATTGCACGCTACAGAAACCCGATTCTGGGGATTCATGAGGCGACTAACGGAATGGCCGCGACGTCAGGCCGATGCACCGTTTCGGCACGCCGGCGAGCACCGATCGCGAAGCGCTATTATATAAGGAGTGAAAACGGCCCTGATCCTTGGCTCGCCAAGATGTAAATTTTACTAAAGATTTACCTGCCGTATTCCGAAAGCTCCGCACAAGCAAAACAAGATCAACTGCCCTTCGAAAGCTTCGCTTGGAGATGGGCAGATGAGCATTTTTGGTATCATGCGTACCGGCGTGTCCGGCATGGCCGCACAGGGAAGCAAACTGGGCGCGGTCAGCGACAATATCGCCAACGTGAATACGGTCGGTTACAAGCGCGCCTCGACCGAGTTCTCCTCGCTGATCTCCGAGGGCAACCACAGCGAATACAATTCCGGCGGCGTCGAGACGACGACACGCTATGCGATCTCCGACGAGGGCCTGATCATGGGCTCGACCTCGAAGACCGACCTCGCCATCCGCGGCAACGGCTTCTTCGTCGTCACCGACGCGGGCGGCACGCCATATATGACCCGCGCCGGCGCCTTCGTGAAGAACGGCAGCCAGGAACTGGTCAATTCGGCCGGCTTCTACCTGATGGGCTACCCGATCCAGAACGGCGAGCCGACGGTCGTCGCCAACAGCCTCGACGGGCTCGAGCGCATCAACCTCGCCAATGTCTCCTACGAGGCGAACCCGACGACCTCGGGCTCCTTCAAGGGCGTGCTCGATTCCAACGCGGCGGTAATCCCGGCCGCGACCCTGCCCTCGGCGAACGTCGCCGGCAGCACCTATTCGAGCAAGGCCTCGATCGTCACCTACGACAATCTCGGCAACAAGAAGATGCTCGACGTCTACATGGCGAAAACAGGCACGGCGCCCGATACCTGGCAGGCCGTGGTCTTCGACCAGTCTACTGCGACGGCCGGTGGCTTCCCCTATGGCGCGGCGGGTTCGCCGGCCTTGGCGACCGTCGCCCTGGCCTTCGGACCGACCGGCCAGCTCACCACGGCCCCGGCGAACTTCACCGTGGCGATCCCCGGCGGCGCGACCACGACGATCGATTTCAGCCAGGTCTCGCAGGTCGCCACCGGCGAAACCGCGCTCGAACTCGCCGTCGACGGCAACGCGCCCAGCGCCGTCGACACCGTCGAGATCGCCGATGACGGCACGGTCTATGCCGTCTTCGAGAACGGCGCCCGCCGCGCCACCTATCGCATCCCGCTCGCAACCGTGCCGAGCCCCGATCAGCTCACCCCGCAATCGGGTAATGTCTATTCGGTGAACAACAAGTCCGGCGACGTCATCGTCGGCTTCCCCGAGACCGGCAGCTTCGGCTCGATCCGCTCCGGCGCGCTGGAACAGTCCAACGTCGATCTCGCCACCGAGCTGACCGCGATGATCGAATCGCAGCGCAGCTACACGGCGAATTCGAAGGTCTTCCAGACCGGCTCGGAAATCCTCGACGTCCTGGTCAACCTGAAGCGCTGAGCGGGCGAGCAAGAGAGACGGGGACCATCCCATGAGCCTTTCATCAGCCCTGAACGTGGCGCAGTCCTCGCTGACGGCGACCTCGACCCAGACCTCCGTTCTCTCGCGCAATGTCGCCGGCGCAGACGACCCGAACTACAACCGCAAGTCCGGCACGGTCATCACGACCTATGGCGGGGCGGTCAGGGTCGCCTCGATCAGCCGGGCGATGGATTCGGTGCTGTTCTCCGCCAAGCTCGGCGCGACCTCGACGACATCGGCCCAGCAGGCGATGGTCGACGCGCTCGACCAGCTCGAGGCCACCGTCAACGATCCCGAGCTCGACCAGTCGCTGGCGGCAAAGCTCGGCGACCTGACCAACGCCCTGCAGCAATACGGCGTGACGCCGGACGACCCGCTGCTCGCCCAGAACGTCCTGACCAAGGCGACCGAGCTGGTGCGGACCCTCAACGAGGCGAGCGGGACCGTCCGCACGGTGCGCCAGCAGGCCGATGCCGATATGAAGCTCGGCGTCGATCGCGTGAACGGCCTGCTCGTCGAGTTCGAGGCGGCCAACAAGGCGATCGTCAAGGGCAGCCAGTCCGGCGCCGACATCACCGACCAGCTCGACACGCGCGACCGCATCCTCTCGCAGCTTTCCGAGGAGATGGGCATCAGCGTCTCGACCCGGCCCAACAACGACATGGTGATCTACACCGATGGCGGCGTGACGCTGTTCGAGACCGTGCCGCGCAGCGTCACCATGGCGCCGAACTTCTCGCTGGGCGCCGGCACCTCCGGCAACGCGGTCTATGTCGACAGCGTGCCGGTCACCGGCCCCAATGCGATCATGCCGATCAAATCTGGCCAGATCTACGGCTCGTCGATCGTTCGCGACGAGATCACCGTCACCTATCAGACCCAGCTCGACGAGATCGCCCGCGGCCTGATCGAGGTCTTCGCCGAAAGCGACCAGACCGGCGTCGGGCCCGACCAGGCCGGCCTGTTCACCTACGGACCCCCGCCCGGCCCCGCCACGATCCCGGCGACCGGCGTGACGGTCGCAGGCCTTGCCGGCGCGATCCGCGTCAACGCCAATGCCGACCCCTCGCAGGGCGGCAATCTCGACCGGCTGCGCGACGGTGGCATCTCCGACCCGCTCGACCCCGATTACAACTACAACGCCTCGGGCGCGGCGGGCTTCCCCGATCGCATCCAGGGCCTGCTCACCAGCCTCGGAACCGGGCGCAGCTTCGACCCCGTCACGGGAGCCGACCCGACCGACACGCTCGTCGGCTTCGCCGGATCCTCCGTCGGCTGGATCGAGGCCAGGCGCCAGACCTCGACGCAGACGCTCGGCTACGAGACCGCGCTGCTGCAACGCTCGACGGCTGCGCTCTCCAACATCACTGGCGTCGATATCAACGAGGAAATGACGCTGATGATGGAGCTGGAGCGTTCCTTCAACGCCTCCTCCACCCTGATCACCACCATCGACCGGATGCTGGCGGCACTGCTCGCGGCTGTGAGGTAACACCATGAAGACGAGCTTCACCTCGAACTATTCGCTCTCGTCGACGCTGCGCAATGCCGTGGCGAAGGCGCGCGACAGCCTTGCCGACGCCACCAAGGAATCCACCACGATGCGGCATGCCGATATCGGCCTGACGCTCGGCGGCAGCACCGGCAAGACGATCGGCCTGCGCGACCAGTACAACCGGCTGAACGGCATCATCGACACCAACGGCCTGGTCTCCTCGCGCCTCGAGGTCACGCAGAAGGCGCTCGACGGCATGCGCGAGACGGCGGAGCAGTTCCTCGCTACGCTGATCAGCGTCCGCGACGGCGACAAGGGCGCCGACGTGCTGAAATCGGAGGCCAAGAACAACCTCCAGGCAATGACCGCCGCGCTCAACGCCTCGACCAGCGGGCAGTTCATCTTCGCCGGCATCAACACGCAAGCGCGGCCGGTCACGGATTATTTCGCCACGCCGGCCGCGGGCAACAAGGCTGCGGTCGATGCCGCCTTCCTCGGCCATTTCGGCTTTGCCCAGAATGCGCCGGGCGTCGCCAACATCACGCAGGCCGACATGCAGACCTTCCTGCAGACCGTCCTGCCGACGGAATTCGCCGACCCGGCCTGGGGCGCCAACTGGTCCTCGGCCCTCGACCAGAACATGACCAGCCGCATCTCGCTGAGCGAGGTCGTCGAGGTCTCGACCAACGCCAACACGCAGACCATGCGCGACCTCGCGATGGCCTACACCATGGCCTACGATCTCGGCCCGGAAAAGCTCAACACCAACGCATTCCGGGCCGTCGTCGACGCCAGCATCGACAGCATCAACAAGGCGATCCTCGGCATCACGGCGACGCAGGCCCGGCTCGGCGCGACCGAGGAGCGCGTCAAGGTCTCGAGCGAGCGGCTGGCGATCCAGCGCGACATCATGGTCAAGCAGATCAAGGCCTTCGAGAACGTCGACCCCTACGAGGCGAATGTGCGCGTCACCGATCTCACGACGCAGCTCGACACCGCCTATGCGCTCACCGTCAGGATCCAGCAGCTGAACATCCTGAAATACATGAGCTGACCCTCGCTCCCGGCCGCCTGCGCCGCCGGGACGTCCCATCGACACGCCGCACCATCCCCCCGCCCGGCCACGAGGCCCGGGCGACCGGGCAGGCGCGCCCGCATCGCCGCAATCCCGTTCCAACAGTTTCGGAGACGCTTCATGTATCACAGCTCCTACGCGGCCGTGGCCGAGGACGACTTCACCCTGGCCCGTGCCAATGAATGGCTGGCGCTCGACCGGGCCGTCGTCCTGCTCGAGGAAGCCCGCCCCACCGGCTCCGCCTCGCCGGAGACGATCGAGGCGGTGACCTTCCTTCGCCGGCTCTGGACCTTCCTGATCGAGGATCTGGCCAGCACCGAGAACGCCCTGCCGGAAGCGCTGCGGGCCTCGCTGATCTCGATCGGCATGTTCGCTTTGCGCCAGGGCGAGGCGTTGCGCCTCGGCCAGTCCGACGACTTCGAATCGGTCATCGACGTCAACAAGATGATCCGCGACAGCCTCGCTTGAAACGGAGCATGAGCAAGACGATGAACCTGTCCCTGCGCGCCAACGAGAAGATCTACATCAACGGGGCGATCCTCAAATTCGATCGCAAGGTCAGCCTCGAGCTGATGAACGACGCGACCTTCCTGCTCGAAACCCATGTCATCCAGCCCGACCAGACGACGACGCCGCTGCGGCAGCTCTACTTCGTCGTCCAGACCATGCTGATCGACCCGAAGAACGCCGGCGCCGCCCGGATGCTGTTCGATCGCATGCTGATGACGACGATCTGCATCTTCGAGGATGCGACCGTCCTCTTCGGTCTCGAGCACATCGACAGGCTGATCGCCGAGGAGCGCTATTTCGAGGCGCTCAAGCAGTTGCGGGCGCTCTACCCGGCCGAGGCCGGCATCCTCGCAAGCTCCGGGCAGGCTCGGGAGCCTATGTACGAGAAGACGGTCCCTCCGATGGCGATCGTCGCCAAGAGAATCGATACCGCCAAGAGACTCGACTCACACGTCGCTTGAGGCCTCGCGCCGGGCACCCCCTCACAGGTGGCCGGCGCGACGCCCCCAACATTGCAGAGGCGATCATGGACGTGACCAGCATTCAGAGCACGACGGCCAACAACAGCACGTCGAACTCCCCCAGCGCCACCAGCGCCATGGGCGACTACAACACCTTCCTGCAGCTCCTGATCGCGCAGGCGAAAAACCAGGACCCGACGAACCCGACCGACCCCGCCCAGTATGTCCAGCAGTTCGCCGCCCTGTCGCAGGTCGAGCAATCGGTCACGGCCAATGCCAAGCTGGACCAGATCATCGCCAGCCTCAACGCGCTGAAGCCGACCACTCCCGCAGCGTGAGAGACTGAAGCCATGAATGAGGCCGACGCTCTCGACATGATGCGCGACGCCGTCTGGGCGATCGTGCTCGGCGCCGGGCCCGCGGTCGCGGCCGCGATGGCGATCGGCATCGCGATTGCCCTGATGCAGGCCCTGACGCAGGTGCAGGAAGCGACCCTGACCTTCGTGCCCAAGATCGTCGTGATCCTGATCGTGATGGCGACCACCGGCTCCTTCACCGGTGCGCAGATCTTCGCCTTCACCGAGCGCGTCTACGGGCGCATCGAACGCGGCTTCTAGGGCCGCACTCAGCCCGTCACCACCATCACCGCCATTATCGACGACAGGATACAGGCTCAAGCATGGCGACGCAGAATCTCATCACGGGCAAGGTCGCGAGCCCGGGCGCCGCCGCCCCGGCGGCGAGCCGCCGCGACATCGGCTTTGCCGTCGGCATCGTCGGCATCCTGTCGATCCTGTTCCTGCCGATCCCCGCCTTCCTGATCGATCTCGGTCTTGCCTTCTCGATCGCACTGTCGGTGCTGATCCTGATGGTCTCGCTCTGGATCAAGCGGCCGCTCGAATTCTCGTCCTTCCCGACGATCCTGCTCGTCGCGACGATGCTGCGGCTCTCGCTCAACATCGCCACGACGCGCGTCATCCTCTCGCATGGCAATGAGGGCTCGCATGCGGCGGGCTACATCATCGACGGCTTCGCCCGCTTCGTCATCGCCGGCGATTTCGTCATCGGGCTGATCGTCTTCATCATCCTCGTCACGGTGAACTTCATCGTGATCACCAAGGGCGCGACCCGCATCGCCGAGGTCGGCGCCCGCTTCACGCTCGACGCCATCCCGGGCAAACAGATGGCAATCGATGCCGATCTCTCGGCCGGCCTGATCGACGC
Source organism: Allobosea sp. P2_B12 (assembly GCF_056404835.1). Taxonomy (NCBI): domain Bacteria; kingdom Pseudomonadati; phylum Pseudomonadota; class Alphaproteobacteria; order Hyphomicrobiales; family Alloboseaceae; genus Allobosea; species Allobosea sp. P2_B12. The sequence continues at coordinate 302,006 of NZ_JBFUDG010000004.1, forward strand.
GCCGGAAGCCCAGCGCCGCCGCGGCGAACTGGAGGAGGAGAGTTCCTTTTTTGGCGCGATGGACGGCGCCTCGAAATTCGTGCGCGGCGACGCGATCGCCGGCCTCATCATCACCGCCGTCAACATCCTCGGCGGCATTATCATTGGCGTGACGCGCCATGGCATGACCCTGTCCCAGTCCTCCGACGTCTTCGTCAAGCTCGCGGTCGGCGACGGCCTCGTCACCCAGATCCCCGCCCTGATCGTCTCGCTCGCCGCCGGCCTGCTGGTCTCCAAGGGCGGTACGCGCGGCACGGCGGAACAGGCGATCCTCGGCCAGCTCGGGCATTATCCGCGCGCGCTCTTCGTCGCCTCGTTCCTGATGGTCATCCTGGCGCTGGTGCCGGGGCTGCCATTCCTGCCCTTCGCGCTGCTCGGCGGGCTGATGGCCTTCGTCGGCCACACCATCCCCAAGCGCCTCGCCGAGCGCGCTGCCGTCGCCGAGGAAATCCGCGCGATGGAGGCCGAGGAGACCATTCGCGAAAGCCAGGACACGATCAAGGAATCGCTGAAAACCTCCGAGATCGAACTCCGCCTCGGCAAGCAGCTCGCCGCCGAGATGCTGAATTCGCACAGCGAACTGGCGCATCGCGTCAGCAAGATGCGCAAGAAATTCGCGCAGCAATACGGTTTCGTCGTGCCGGAGATCAAGCTCTCCGACAACCTGAAGCTGCCGCCCAAGGCCTATGAATTCCGCATCCACGGCACCGTCGCCGCCACCGGCGAGATGCGTCCCGGCAGCATGCTGGTCGTGGTCGGCGACGGCCGCATGCCCGACCTGCCGGGCGAGGAGGTCCGCGAGCCGGCCTTCGGCGTCAAGGCGATGTGGGTCTCCGAGAGCTACGCCAACGAGGTCAAGCGCGAGGGCATGCAGCCGGTCGACCGGCTCTCGGTCCTGCTCACCCATCTCAGCGAGACGATCCGCAAGAATCTCGGCCAGCTCCTGTCCTACAAGGACATGCGCGCGCTGCTCGACCGGCTGGGGCCGGAATACAAGAAGCTGCTCGACGAGATCTGCCCGGCCCATATGTCGCTGTCGAGCCTCCAGGCCGTGCTGCGCCTGCTGCTCGCCGAGCGCGTCTCGATCCGCAACCTGCATCTGATCCTCGAGGTCATCGCCGAGATCGCTCCCCATGTCCGCCGCGCCGAGCAGATCGCCGAGCATGTCCGCATGCGCATGGCCCAGCAGATCTGCGGCGACCTGACCGAGGGCGCCACGCTGAACATGCTGCGCCTCGGCAATCGCTGGGACCTCGCCTTCCATGAGAGCCTGCGCCGCGACGCCAAGGGCGAGGTCGTCGAGTTCGACATCGACCCGCGCCTGATCGAGGAGTTCGCCGCCGAGGCGACGACCGCGATCCGCGCCCGGATGGACCAGGCCCAGAGCTTCGTGCTCGTCACCAGCCCCGATGCGCGCCCCTATGTCCGCATGATCGTCGAGCGCATCTTTCCGGCGCTGCCGGTGCTGTCGCATGTCGAAATCGCGCGCGGGCTGGAGGTCAACCTGCTGGGAACGATCTCGTGACGCCGGTCACGCCCGACACGCTGCTGCACGCCTTCCTGATCTTCTGCCGCATCGGCGCCTGCCTGATGCTGATGCCGGGCTTCTCCAGCCCGCGCGTCCCGGTCAGGTTCCGGCTCTTCATCGCGGTCGGCGTGACGCTGGCGCTGACGCCTTTCGTCCTGCCGGCCTTCGCCGCCTTTGCCGATCCATCCCCAGCGACGCTGCTGCGGATCATCGTCTCCGAGACCATGACCGGGGCGCTGATCGGGCTGATGGCGCGCTTCTTCTTCCTCGCTTTGCAGACAATCGCGACCGCGATGGCGACGACGGCGGGGCTCGGCCAATTGCCGGGATTGCCGATCGACGAGGCGGAAGCCTCGGCCCCCTTCGTCACGCTGATCACCATGACGGCCGCGACGCTGATGTTCATCACCAACCAGCATGCCGAGGTCATCCGCGCGCTCGCCGGCTCCTATACCCGCATCGCGCCCGGCCTGCCGCTGGACGCCCAGGCCGGCCTGATCCAGATCGCCGACCGCGCCTCGGAGACCTTCTACCTGGCGCTGCGCATCGGCAGCCCCTTCATGATCTACGGCGTGGTGGTGAACCTCGCCATCGGCCTGATGAACAAGCTGACGCCGCAGATCCCGGTCTATTTCATCTCGCTGCCCTTCGTCATCGCAGGCGGCTTGTTCCTGCTCTATTTCTCTGGGCCCGAGGCGCTCAAGCTGTTCATGACCGCCTTCTCGGCTTGGCTCGAACGCGGCTGACCTAGCCATGCAGGGCAAGCGCCTGAAATCGATCGAGCGCATGCTGGCGATCCAGTCGCGCATCCGCAAGCTGGCCGAATGGCGCCAGAAGGCGACGCAACTCAAGGCCGGCGCCGCCCGCGAGGAATCCCGCGCGCTCGTCGTCTCGCTCAATGGCGACGGCCCGACGGGCGGCCTGTTCTCCGACATGACGGCCAAGCGCCTGCACCGCGTCGCGATCACGATCTCGGAGCTCGACGCCACCGCGGCCGAACAGGGCAAGCAGGTGCTGGCGGAAACCGGGCGCGAGAAGCGCACCGCCCGCCTCGTCGACCATGTCCGCAAGGTCAAGCTGCGCGGCGACCAGGACGGCGCGCTGGTCGAGATCATGGATGCGCTCGAAGGCAAGCGAGCTGCGGGTCTCTAGCCTTCGAAGACCGCGTCTTTCCCCTGACAGAGATCGCCATGCGCAAGCCTGGAATAAGCCTGATCGGCCATGATGAGGTCAGATCGTTCAACGACCTTGGAAGGTGACAATGGCGATTTCTCCTCCGTCGGATATCGTTCTCGACGTCGCGCGCGCCGCCGACCCGATGCGGCAGCAGGTCGCCTTCGACCGGCTCCAGCGCATGGGCAGCGGCGTCGCCGGGACCCAGTTCGCCGCGGCCGTCGATGAAGCGGCGCCGGGCGCGGCCTCACCCGGCCTTGCCGGCGCCCGCGAGAAATTCGCAAGCCTTGCGCCGGCTAAATTAGCCGGCGCACCCAACGCCGCCCAGACCAAAAGCGCCAAGACCCTGCAGCAATTCGAGGCGCAGGTGATCTCGACCTTCATCGAGCAGATGATGCCCGAGGCCTCGGCGAATAATTTCGGCAGCGGCACGGCCGGCGGCGTCTGGCGTTCCATGCTGTCCGAGCAGATCGCCAACCAGGTCGCCAAGGCCGGCGGGCTCGGCATCCGCCAGAAGGTCGAGGCCGCGATCGCCGCGCGCAACAACACGGACACGACCGCACCCGGCAATGCCGTGGCGGCCGCCAGCAAGCTGCTCGACAGCAAGATCGCCGGCGCCAATGCGCGCGATCTCGCCATCCCGCTCGCCGCCGAGCACCGCTTCCTCAACCTCACCCGTCCCGCGACGGGCGGCGTGACCCGCTCCAACTTCCGACAGGCCTGAGCATCATGAGCGACCAGCACGACGATACCGCCACCGCCGAGGCCAGGCTTCCCGGCCTGCCAGCCCTGGTCACGCCATCCGAACCCATCCAGGGTGAAATCCTGGGCGAGCCGGTGGTGCCGTCCGGGGCCTCGCGTGCGCTGTGGTCAGTGCTGGACCGCCTCGAACAGGCACTGGATCACGAGACCGCCGAGGTGATGGCGCTGCGCAGCGCCGACTTCAACCGCCTCAACGAGATCAAGAGCCGGCTGCTGCTCGACGCCAGCCGTGCCATGCGCGCGATGCGCGACGACGTCGCCGACGGCTGGCTGATCGCGCGCCTCTCGACATTGCGGCTGAAGCTCGAGCACAACCGCCTCGCCATCGGCATGCATCTCGACGCGGTCCGCGAGATCGCCTCGGCCATGACCACGACGCTGATCGAGGCGGAATCGGACGGCACCTACTCGGCCACCTCCCGCATCGCCGGCGCCCCGAGCGCCAAGGCGCACGCCTCGTGACGACCGCGCGGCTCCTCATCCTCGGCGTCTGGGTCTGCGGCGTGACGCTGCTGTCCGGCCACCTCGCCTTGACCTGGCGCGCGGAAACGCCGCCGGCGTCGGAGACCCCGTTCTTCGAAGGGCTGGAATATGAGGAGACGGCGCTGATCCACGTCCCGATCATCGCCAATGGCGAGGTTCAGGGCTATGTCGCGGCCCAGTTCGTCTTCACCGCCGACGCCCGCACCATGCGGCAGATGACCGTGAAGCCGCACGCCTATGTCCGCGACGAGGCGCTGCGGGCAATCTACTCCAACGCCAAGGTTGATTTCTCCCGGCTCGAGCGCGTCGACATCGACACGCTGCTGAAAGCGGTGAGGACCGGCGTCAACACCCGCCTTGGCGGCGACCTGGTCAAGGACGTGCTGGTCAAGGAGTTCAACTACGTTCGCAAGGACCAGCTGCGGAGCTGATTGCCGTTTTTTGGCGGTGCTTGCTTCGCCTCGAAACCACACAACCGAGCTGTCTCGTAAAACGAAGCCGTCATCCTGGCCAAGCCGCGTAGCGGCGCAGCGCCGGGATCCATCGGAGGCCAGTTCCGTCCAGGAATTTGGCTCTACGATGGATCCCGGCGCTCCGCTTCGCTTCGGCCAGGATGACGGCGTGTTTGGTGCGCCAAGTGTCGGGAGCGAAAGCAAGGTTAGCCCTGCAGGGTACTCGCCAGATCCTTGAAGGCGTCCTGGCTCAGCGCCGCGCTCATGTCCTGATGCAGCGCCTCGTAGATCTTCGGGACCAGCACGATCGCCTTGTCGAGCTCGGCATCGGCGCCGGCCTGGTAGCCGCCCATCAGGCGCAAATCGCGGGTGTCCTCGAAACGGGCGACGAGCGCCTTCATCCGCGATGCGAGACCACGCTGCTCGGGCGTCCAGACATGATGCGCCAGGCGCGAGACCGAGCCCAGCACATTGACGGCCGGATAGCGGCCCTGATCGGCGATGGCACGGTCGAGCACGAGATGGCCATCGAGCGTGCCGCGGATGGAGTCGGCGACCGGATCGTTATGGTCGTCGCCATCGATCAGGACCGAGAAGATCCCGGTGATCGTGCCGGTGCCCTCGACGCCGGGACCGGCCCGCTCGAGCAGCTTCGGCAGGGTGCTGAAGACGCTCGGCGTATAGCCGCGCGCCACCGCCGGCTCGCCCGCCGCCAGCGCGACGTCGCGCGCGGCATGGGCAAGGCGGGTGACGGAATCGATGATCAGCAGAACGTCCTCGCCCTGGTCGCGGAAATACTCGGCGACCGCCATCGCGGTGTTCGGCGCGAGCCTTCGCATCATCGCGCTCTCGTCGCTGGTCGAGACGACGGCGACCGCATGCGCGCGCATGGCGCCCAGCGTATCGTCGAGGAATTCGCGAACCTCGCGCCCGCGCTCGCCAACCAGCCCGATCACGATCGTGGTGAAGCCCGGAGCTCGTGCCAGCATCGAGAGCAGGCTCGACTTGCCGACGCCGGAACCGGCGAAGACGCCGATGCGCTGTCCGGCGCAAAGCGGTGTGAACAGGTCGATGACCTTGACGCCGGTGCGGATCGGCCGCGTCACGCGCGCCCGCTTCATCGCCTCCGGCGGCGGTCCCTCGGCCGGCATCGCGACATCGCCGGGCAGCAGCGGCCCGCCTTCATCGATCGGCTCGCCGAAGGCGTTGATGACGCGCCCCTTCCAGCCCTGGGTCGGACGTAAGGCAAGCGGCCCCGCCACGCTGGCGCGCGCGCCCAGGCCGACGCCGACCGTGCTGGCGAAGGGCTTCACCAGCACGCCGTCGCGGTCGATCCGGATCGCCTCGCCGAGTTCCTCGCGGCCATTCGTCGACAGCGCGATGCGCTCGCCCAGCCGCACGAAGCGCGAGAGGCCACGCACCCGCAGCGCCGCCGGCGTGACCTCGGAGACGCAGCCGCTGATCGAAACCAGATCCTGCGGAAGGGGACCGCCGGCGAGCGCATGTTCCAGCCGTGTCAGCGCGTTCATCGCGATCCTGTCTGATGGTAGGGAGCTGGCGCGCAGGCCGGGAATGCGGAGGCGCGGGCGCGGGCGACGCTCAGCTTTCGCCGAGCGTGCGGATGGCGCCGTCGACGGCCTTCTCGCCCTTGTCGATCGCGTTCGCCGCGCTCTCGAAGGCCCGCGTCACCGCGATCAGCTTGGTCATCTCGCGGATCGGGTTGACGTTCGAGCCCTCGACATAGCCCTGGCGCACGCCGTTGATGACGAAATCGAGGATCGGAGTCGCCGGCCGGTCGGGGATCACGCCGGAATTGTCGTGGCGCTGCAGCTTCGCCGCCGGATCGATCGAGAACAGGCCGAGCGCGCCGACCTGCTGCTGGCCCTGCCAGATCATGCCGTCGCGCGCGATGGTCGGGGGGCCGCCCTCGGGGTCGAGCTGCATCGGCGCGCCGCCGGCATCCAGCACCGGATGGTCCATGAGCGTCCGCAGCTCGCCCTGGGCCGACATCTTCATGCGCCCGTCGCGGGTATAGACCGTGCCGGCCGGAGTATTGATCGCAAACCAGCCCTCGCCCTCGACGGCGACGTCAAGCGGGTTGCCGGTCTTGTCGAGGCCGCCGGGAATCCGGCTGATATAGGTCTCGCCCGGCGACGCGAAGCTGACGCCATCGGTGCCCTTCTTCGACAGGAAGGTCGAGAACTTGACCTCCTCGGCCCGGAATCCCGCCGTGTTCATGTTGGCGACGTTGCGGGCCAGCGTCTCCATGCGCTTCTCGAGCACAAGCTGGGACGACAGGCCGACATAGATGGCAGGCTGCATGGTCAAAGGCCCCCGAGGCGCAGGTTCTGAATGCTGAAGAGCGTGTCCATGCTCACGCCCGCCGCCATCGGCGGACCAACGAGGATGGAGATCGCGCCGGCCGCGGCGGCGCTGCCGTTCTGGGAATCGGCCAGCGCCGTGAAGCGGGTGATGAAGGACTGCAGCTTCACCGGATCCTTGAAATCCTTGAAGTCGATCCGCGACTTGTAGATCTCGGCCTGCTTGTCGAGATCGATCGCGCCGATTTCCTTCGGCAGCCCGAGCGCCGTCTGCACGACCTTCAGCAGGGCCGGATCGGCCATGATCTGGTAGGGGTCGGTGATATCGGGCGCCTTGCGCTGGAAATACAAGGCGAGCCGGACGCTCTCATTGCTGGCGCCGGCATCGAGCTCCATCTTCTGGCGGGTATATTTCTCGACCGTGACCTTGGCCTGGTCTGCCCGGACCACGCCGTTGTGCCGGTCGACGACCTGCTGCATCGCCGGCTTGTCGATGGTCGTCTTCAGACCCTTGGCGGCGAAGTCGAAGGCTTTCAGGAAGTCGCGGAACCGCTTGTCGAGCGCCGGATCGTCGAAATGCAGCGGCGAGTCCTTGCCGAGATGCAGCGCCGCGGTGACGGCAGCCTTCTCCTTGGGCGTATCGACGACCGATTCCAGCCCGAACGCCTCGATCGCAAAATCGAACATCCGCGAGGCGCTGTCGGATGTGAAAGCCGTGACGGTCTTCACCTTGGCGATATTGGCCGCAAAATAGCTCGTCTCGGCCTGCTGCGTCGAGAAATCGAAGGCGGCCGCGAATTCGCGATAGCGCTTGTCCGAGAGCTTGTTGGCGAAGGTGTTGGACGAGCTAACGCCGCCTTCCAGCACCTTGCGCATGAAGGCCTTGGCATAGGCCATCTCGCCCAGGCCGAACGCATCGACCGCATAGCGGTAGAGCCGGTCGTCCTTCATGAAGTCGTCGAGCGTCTTCACCTTGCCGATGTTCTTCTCGAAATAGGCGGCGCTGGCGGCGACATCCGGCTTGGCCGCCGTCCGGGCCAGCGATTGCGTGATGTTGCGCGTGACCGCCTGATAGCTGAGCATGGTCGTGGTCATCGGGGCCTCCGCAGCAACAAGATCAAGCCGATCTTCTTGGCGTCATGCTCCCGTGCAAGGCTTGCGTGGACCTGACCCGGCGGCTGACCGGTCATTTCAGCTTCGCGCAAGCCACCTCCTCTACGCCTTTATTTGCAGTTTGCGAGCAACTGCCATGGGCGAGAAGGAGAGGCGCGTTGAGCGTACTGATCGGATTGTTGATTGCGGTGGGTTCGCTCATCGGCGGCTTCGCCGCAATGGGTGGCCATGTCGCCGTGCTCTGGCAGCCCTGGGAGCTGGTCATCATCCTCGGAACGGCGATCGGGACCTATATCGTCGCCAATCCGATGAAGACGGTCGCCGATACCGGCACCGCCGTGATGGAGGCGATGCGCAACGCCACGCCGACCCAGGCTCACTATTTCGAGGTCCTCGGCATTCTCTACGCACTGATGCGCGAGCTCCGCAACAAGGGCCGCGCCGAGATCGAGCAGCATATCGAGACGCCCCATGAATCGACGCTGTTCGCCAGTTATCCGAGCGTCCTCGCCGACCCCATCCTGACCACCTTCATCTGCGATTACTTCCGATTGATCATCGTCGGCAAGGCGCAGGCCCATGAGGTCGAGGCCCTGCTCGACGAGGAGATCGACAGCCACCTCAAGGACAGTCTGAAGCCCTACTTTGCCCTCGGCACAGTCTCGGAAGCCCTGCCCGCGCTCGGCATCGTCGCCGCCGTGCTCGGCGTGATCAAGGCGATGGGCGCGATCGACCAGTCACCGGCGCTACTCGGCGGCTTCATCGGCGCAGCCCTGGTCGGCACCTTCGCCGGCATCTTCTTCTCCTATGCGGTGATCGGGCCGATCTCGCTCAAGATCAAGGCGACGCGGGAGAAGCAGGCGCGCGTCTACATCGTCGTGAAGCAGACCCTGCTCGCCTTCATCAACGGCGCCGCTCCGCAAGTCGCGCTCGAATATGGCCGCAAAGTCATCGCCGCGGCCGAGCGGCCCTCCATCGACGAGGTCGAGGACAAGACCATCAGCGGCGGCAGCCAGCGCACGCCGGCCAATGACCGCGCCCAGAAGGAAGCCGCCTGATGAGCACCGCCGCACAAGCGATCCGCGAGGACAAGCTCCTCGAATCGACCGGCATCTCGATCGACCGGCTGCCGATGCTGCGCATGGTCTTCGACCGGCTGGCGACGGGCTGCGCCGAGGACGTCCGCCAGATGTCGACCTCGCCGACCTATTTCTCCGTCGCCAACGTCCAGAGCCAGCGGATCGGCGATGCGCTGAACGCCCATGCCCACAACACCATCGCCGGCATCTTCCACTCGCCGGAATGGGATTCGCGCATCCTGATCGGCTTCGACCGCGACTTCATCTTCACCCTGATCGAGGTGCTGTTCGGCGCCGACGGCAGCGAGCGCCCCTACAAATACGAGCCGGACTTTCCCGACGACGAGCGGCCCTACACCCCCATCGAGATCCAGGTGGCGCAAGCGCTGTTCGAACTCGCCGCGAAGAACCTGCAGGCGGCCTTCAGCCCGGTCTGCAATGTGAGCTTCATCTTCGAGCAGGTCGAGACGCGGATGTATTTCGCCGCCATCGGCAGCCGCAGCAACCTGGCGGTGAAATCGCAGCTTCTGGTCCAGGGCCTCGACAATTGCGGGCAGATGTTCGTCGTCATCCCGCAGACGGCCCTGAACCCGATCCGCCAGAACCTCGCCCGCGTCGTCTCCGGCCACACCACGGTCAAGGACCAGCGCTGGACCAAGCAGATCCAGACCGAGGTCCACAAGACCGAGGTCAAGCTCAAGGCGATCCTCGAGGAGCGTCCGATGACACTGGGCGAGATCGCCGAGCTGAAGGTCGGCCAGGTCATCGAGCTGCAGTCCTCGCCACGCTCTCCCATCCAGCTTCAGTGCAACGACGAAACCGTCTTCTGGTGCCAGCTCGGCCAGCGCGACGGGTCCTATGTCCTGCGCGTCCAGGACAGCGCCAACCAGGAACAGGAGTTTTTCGATGATCTTCTATCTCGGTGAAACCGTGCTCTTCGCGGCGCTGCTGCTGACCAGCCTCCAGGTCCTGCGGATGCGCACCGAACTGAAGCGCATGCGTGCCTACCACGCCGAGTTCCAGCAGGTCTTCGGCAAGACCGAGGCCGCGCTCGCCGCGATCCAGACGACCGTGCGCGATCTCCAGGCCAGCGGCCGCGACGTGGTCGAAGAACTCGGTCTGCGCATCGATGCCGGCCGCCGCCTGGTCGGCGACATCAAGGTCATCTGCGCCAGCATGGACGCGCCGCGGACGCGGGCAGGCCGCAACGTCAACGCGGCCTGAGGCCCTCCTTCAGCCCCAGAATTCTCTCCAGGAGACCACCATGAAGAAGCCGACCAAGCCCGTGAAGCTGTCCGACCTCGCTCTCTCCGAAGAGCCGACCGATGTCGCCCTCATCGAGACCGAAGGCGGCGACGCCCAGCCGGAAGAGGACAGCGCGGCGCCCGCCACAGCCAACGACCCGCTCAATCTCGACGCCGTGCTGCGCATCCCCGTCACGATCCAGGTCGTGCTCGGCAGCGCGACCATGCAGGTCGCCAATCTGATGAAGCTGCGCCGCGGCGCCGTCGTACCGCTCGACCACCGCGTCGGAGAGCCCGTCGACGTGGTCGTCAACGGGCGCATCGTCGCGCGCGGCGAGGTCGTGATCGTCGAGGACGACAACAGCCGTTTCGGCGTGTCGCTGACCGAGATCGTCGGCGTCCAGGCCAAGTTCGAAGAGTGAGGCGCAGCAGTCGATGACGGTGACCGCGAAAGACAACCGAGGCAGCGCTGCGACATCAAGCGCCGTGACGGGACGCCCGCTGCCGCTCGGCGGCGCCGGCAAGGCCGCCGTGCTGGTGCTGGCGATGGGTAAGCCGCTCGCCGGCCGCATGCTGAAGCATCTCGACACCGCCGAGGTTCGCGCGCTGATGCGCCGCGCCACCGAACTCGGCCCGGTCGCAGCCGACGACATCGCCGATCTCGTCGACGAGTTCAGCGATCATTTCTCCCGCGGCATGAACCTGGTCGGCTCGCCGAGCGAGGTCCAGAAGCTGCTCACCGGCGTGCTCCCGCCCGAGGAGATCACCGAGATCATCGGCGAGACGGCCGAGGCCGCCAACCGCTCGATCTGGGACCGCATTTCGCAGATGCCCGAAAGCGCGCTCGCGGGCTATCTCGCCAAGGAGCATCCCCAGACGGCGGCCTTCGTGCTGTCCAAGCTCAAGCCGTCCTGCGCCTCGCGCGTCATGACGCAATGGCCGGCGGACCGTCGCCACGAACTGATGCGCCGCATGCTCAACCTCAAGCCCGTCGCCGAGCAGCCCGCCGGAATCGTCGAGAAGGCGCTCTATGAGGGCTTCACCCTCAACCTCTCGCGCAACAAGGGCGCCGACACCCATGCCCGCATGGCCGACATCCTCAACAAGATGGACAGCCACGACATGGAGGAGGCCCTGGGCAGCCTGCAGCGCGTCCGGCCGGAATCGGCGGAGATGCTGAAGGGCCTGCTCTTCACCTTCGAGGACATCGTCAAGCTCTCGGCCCGCGCCCGGATGGCGATCTTCGACCAGGTGCCGACCGACCGGCTGGTGCTGGCGCTCAAGGGGACGGAGGCCGTGTTCAGGGACCAGATCCTCTCCTCTCTGGCCGCCCGCGCCCGGCGCATCGTCCAGCAGGACCTGGAGGGCGGCGAGCCGGCGCTCCAGCGCGAGGTCGTCGATGCCCGCCGCGCGATCACCGACGTCGCGCTGGAAATGGCGAGCCGCGGCGAAATCGAGCTCAATCCCGAGCGCGAGGAAGGTGCTTACTTCCAGTGAGCACGCTTTTTCCGGCGAGCAGGTGACGCGCCTTGTCCGATCAGGAGGACCAGGAAAGCAAAACAGAGGAACCCTCCGAAAAGAAGGTTCGCGATGCGGTCGAGCGCGGCAACACGCCCTCCTCCAAGGAGGCGCCGATCTTCGCCAGCATCGCCGCCACGCTGATCGGGAGCATCTTCCTGATCCGCGCCGGCGCCGGCGAAGCCACGCGCTTCCTGTCGAACTTTCTCAGCGACCCCGGCGGGTTCGACATCTCGACCAGCGCCAACACCACGACGCTGCTTATCCATGCGGCGATGCAGGCCAGCATGTTCCTCTGGCCGCTGCTCGCGCTCTTCCTGATCTTCGGGCTGAGCGCGACCTTCCTGCAGCACCCGCCCCAGCTCGCGCTCGAACGGATCACGCCGCAATGGTCGCGGCTCTCGCCATCCAAGGGCTTCAAGCGGATTTTCGGCCGCCAGGGTTTCGTTGAATTCGGCAAGTCGCTGGCCAAGTTCGCCGCCATCACGGTGACCGTCTGGCTCATCCTCAAATCGGACAAGAACACGGTGGTGACGGCCATGCTGAGGGACCCCAGCGCGATACCCGAACTGATCCTGACGATCGCGATCCGCCTGCTGTCGGCGACCTGTGTGGCGACGATCGTCATCGTCGCGATCGACCTCGTCTGGACACAGCGCTTCTGGCGCCACTCGCTGCGCATGACCAAGCAGGAGGTCAAGGACGAGCACAAGCAGGCCGAGGGCGACCCGATCCTGAAATCGCGCCGGCTCTCGCTGGCGCGCGACCGGGCCCGCAACCGCATGATGGCCGCTGTGCCGCGCGCCACCGTCATCATCGCCAACCCGACCCATTATGCCGTGGCGCTGCGCTATGTGCAGGAGGAGGGCGGCGCGCCGCTCGTCCTCGCCAAGGGCACCGACCTGATCGCGCTCAAGATCCGCGAGATCGCCGAGGCCAACGACATTCCGGTGATCGAAGACCGCTTGCTGGCACGCTCGCTCCATGCCGCCGTCCAGCTCGACCAGATGATCCCCGCGGAATTCTATAAGGTCGTCGCCGAGCTGCTCTGCCTGGTCTACGCGAAGAAGGTCGCCTGACGATCCGCGCCGCCCTAGGCCGCGAACTCGAGGCGCTCGACCTTGATGTCCTTCTCATGAGCCCGCACCCGCGCGAGATCATGAGCCGTCTGCATCCGCAGCAGGGTGTCGGCGCGCACGCCAAAGGCCTTCTCGAACCGGATCGCCATCTCGGCCGACAGGCCGGCCTTGCCGTTCAGCAGATTGCTCATGGCCTGACGGGTCACCCCCAGCTTCTGGGCCGCGACGGTGACGTTCAATCCATAGGCCTCGACGAACTCGGCCTTCAGCCACTCGCCGGGATGGACGGCGAAGCTCTCATGCAGCTTGATGGCCATTAGTGGTAGTCCTCCAGGTCCATATCCTCGATTGCGAAGGCGGCATTGATCCGAAACGTCATTCGCCAGTTCTTCGTCACCGTGAGCGACCATTCGCCTGCCCGGTCGCCCGTCAATTCATGAGCTCCGTAGTTGGGCGGCGCCTTCAACTCTTCCATGGTTTCGACGGCGGCGAGATAGGCCAGCATGTTCCGAAGCCGCCCGATGAGATTGCCGGGTAGACCCTTGGCCTTGCCGGTCTCGGCAAAGTTCCGCAGGGCCTTGTGCCTGATGCTCTCGATGTCCACGAAGAACAGATAGTCTGACCAAGTGTCGCGTGTCAAGTGTCGCTTGACACGCATTCTCGTGGACGTTCCACGAGCACCGTGATCGAAATCGGCTTGAGAGCCCGGGCCGATCGGGTCAGCCTCGCGCAAGCTACGCCAGCTACACCCAAATGCATGGAAGGTTGACCGATCCGATGGGTGCGTCCCACACGGTCAAAGGCATGAAGCCGCCCTGCCATCCCGGTTAAAGCCCGGAATGTTCCCCAACAATCCCTTCAGATTGAGGAACATCATCATGACCAGCCTGCTTACCAACACCTCCGCTATGACTGCGCTGCAGACGCTGACGCAGACCAACAAGAACCTCGCGATGTCGCAGAACCGCATCGCCACCGGCCAGCGCGTCTCGACCGCTTCCGACAACGCCGCGTACTGGTCCATCGCCACCACGATGCGCTCGGACAACAAGGCTCTCGGCGCGGTTCAGGACGCTCTCGGCCTCGGCGCCGCGACGATCGACACGATGTATACCGGCCTGAACGGCACGGTCGAAGTCGTCTCCGAGATCAAGGCCAAGCTCGTCGCCGCCCGTACCCCCGGCGTCGATCGCGACAAGATCCAGAGCGAAATCGGCGAACTCCAGAAGCAGCTCAAGAACACCGGTGACTCCGCCGTGTTCAACGGTGAGAACTGGATCTCGGTCGACTCCAACTCGACGAGCTACAACTCGACGAAGTCGGTCGTCTCGTCCTTCTCGCGGGCCGGCGGCGTCGTCCAGATCGACACGGTCACCGTCGATCTCGAGGCCATCAAGCTCTATGACCAGAAGGCCGACGCAACGCCTGCGACCAACGTGGTCACCGGCGCCAGCACCGGCACCTTCGTGGCGGCTGCCGGCAACATCACCGTCCAGGTCGGCACCGGCGCTACGGTGAACGTTGCGACGACCACCGACTCGACCCTGGCGAGCATCGCCAAGGACATCATGAAGCTCGGCATCGACGGTCTGACCGTCGCCGTCGACGCCGCCACCAGCCAGCTGGTCTTCGCCAACCGCGCCCAGGAGAACGGTGCGCCGGCCGGCGTCACCATCACGCTGAACAGCGGTCTGACCGGTCCCGCGGCACTTGCCACGGCTCCGGCCACGGAAAGCGGCAAGGGCATCCTGGACAAGTCCTACGATGCCTACAACGGAACCGCCTGGGAAACCTTCAGCGTCGCCGATATCGACATCAGCGCCCTGACGGACAACGCCGCCGACCTCTCCAAGCTCGAAACCTACATCTCGGGCGTGGACGATGCGCTGAGCACGATCACCGATGCCGCCACCAACCTCGGCGCCATCAAGAACCGCATCGGCCTGCAGCAGGACTTCGTCAAGGCGCTGAAGGACTCGCTCGATCGCGGTGTCGGCCAGCTCGTCGATGCGGACATGAACGCCGAATCGACCCGCCTCCAGGCTCTGCAGACGCAGCAGCAGCTCGGCATCCAGGCGCTGTCGATCGCCAACTCCGGCAGCCAGAGCATCCTGTCGCTCTTCCGCGGCTGACGCGAACGGCACACGGCAACACAAGACTGGGCCACGCTCCTCACGGAGCGTGGCCTTTTCGCATTCCGGCGGGATCTCCGTCGGCCGCATAGCCTCAGCGAAAGATCGTCGCCTCGCGTGGTCGCACCCCGCAATGCTCACGCAAGGCTCGGCAAGCACACTCCCGTCATAACGTTCAATGCTCGAAGGAACGACGATGCCGGGTCGCCAATACGCCGAAGAGATCTGGCTCAATCTCCAGCAACTCGGCCACAAGCGTCTGGCGGCCCTCGCCGCCATCGGGCTCTTCGTCTTCGCCGCGATCGGCGTCAGCGCCTATTATCTCAGCCGGCCCGAGATGTCGGTGCTCTACAGCGGCCTTCAGCGTGAGGACGTCAACCGCATCGGCGCAGCCCTCCAGGAATCCGGCGTCGTCTTCGACGTGAATTCGGAGGGTACGCAGATCCTGGTCAAGCCGTCGCAGGCGGGCCAGGCGCGCATGCTCCTCGCCGAAAAGGGCCTGCCGCGCAGCACCAGCGGCGGCTATGAGCTCTTCGACAAGCTCGGCTCGCTCGGCCTGACCTCCTTCATGCAGGAAATCACCCGGGTTCGCGCCCTCGAGGGCGAGCTCTCCCGCACGATCCAACTCATGCGCGGCGTCAAGGCGGCCAGCGTCCATCTCGTGCTGGCCGACAAGGGCTCCTTCCGTCGCGACCAGCAGCCGGCCTCGGCCAGCGTCGTCGTCCGCACCGAGACCTCCGGCGCCGGCAATGTCGCCCAGGCGATCCGCCATCTCGTCGCCTCGGCGGTGCCGGGCCTCTCGACCGAGAAGGTCACGGTGCTCAACACCGACGGCACGCTGCTCGCCACCGGCGGCGAGGCCGGCCAGATGGCCTCGTCCAAGCTCGCCGGGCTGCAGCAGAACGTCAATCGCGAGATCCAGGACAATGTCCGCAAGGCGCTGACGCCCTATCTCGGCCTCGAGAACTTCGAGATCAGCGTCGCCACAGATCTGAACACCGACCGCAAGGAAACCAGCGAAACCGTCTTCAACCCGGATTCGAAGGTCGAGCGCTCGGTCCGCGTCGTGCGCGAGAACGACACCTCCCAGAACGCCGCGACGCAGGAGCCGACCACGGTCGAGCAGAACGTCCCCGAACGCGCCGTGCGCGCCGATGGCGGCCAGCGTTCGAGCGAGGAGAAGCAGCGCCGCGAGGAGCTGACCAATTACGAGATCTCCTCGAAGAAGACGCAGACCGTCAGCGACGGCTACTCCGTCGCCAGGATGTCGATCGCCGTGCTGATCAACCGGCCGCGCCTGATCGAATCGCTCGGCGCCGCCCCCTCGCCGGAGGCAATCGACGCCAGGCTGGAGGACGTCCGCCAGGTCGTCGCCTCGGCCGCCGGCATCAACGGCCAGCGCGGCGACAACATCAAGGTCCTCGCGGTCGACTTCCTGCAGGGCAGCCGCACGCTCGAGCCCGCCGCGCCGATCGGCGTCGCCGAGACGCTGCTGCGCCAGTCCGGCACGCTGATCAACGCGGTCACGATCCTCGGCCTCGCCGCGCTGATCATCTGGTTCGGCCTGCGGCCCTCGATCAACGCCATCCTGAAGCGCCCGACCCCGCCGGCCGTCACCACGGTCGCCGACGAGGCCACGGTGTCCGACGTCGATCCGCAGCTCCAGATCGCCGGCACGGAAATCGGGCTGAACCTGATCGGCGATTTGACCAGCGCCTCGCAGCGCTCGCCGCTGCGCAAGCTGGAGCAGCTCATCGACTTCAACGAGGCCCAGGCTGCCGCGATCCTCAAGCAGTGGATCCATGAGGGAGAGCGCGCGTGAAGCATCGCCCAGCCGCAGACTTCATCCCGAGCTTCGACGTCGAGGACATCGATGTCGCCGACATTGCCGAGGCGGTGACGGCTTCGGCCGAGGCCGACGAGATCGAGCTGCCATCCTTCCTGCCCAAGACACCACGCGAGCCGCCGCCCGATCTCGACGCGATCTTCGAGAGCGGCCGCAAGGCTGGTCTCGCCGAGGCCCGCGCCGAGGCCGAAATGCAGGCAGACTGGCTTCAGCAGCAGGCGGCGGCAGCCCTCGAACAGGCCCGCCAGTCATGGGCGGACGAGGTCGCGGCACAGCTTGCGACCCAGATCCCCGAAGCATTCCACGCACTCGGCGAAAGCCTCTCCGACGCCACCGGTCGCCTGCTCCGCCCCTTCCTGGCTGGCGAGCTGCATGATGCCGCCAGCCGCGCGCTGATCGAACAGATCCGCCCGCTACTGGCGGGCGAGGACGGCATGCTGATCCGCGTCAGCGGGCCCGCGTTGCTGATCGAGACGCTGCGAAACGTCTTCCCGACCGGCTGCGCCGTGGAGTTCACGGACACCGACGCCACCGATGTCAGCATCGTCGCCGGCGAGACCACCATCGAAACCCGCATCGAGGCCTGGGTCGCCAGGCTCGAAGGCCAGGGTCCCGACCGGCGCCGCCGGCTCGCGGCCTGACTCAGCAGCTTGCCTTGGCGGCCCTCCCGCAAACCGTAAACGAGCGATCATGGACAACGACCGCCGCGATATCATCATCGTCCGCCGCAGCGCGGGCAAGACGATGGACCAGCCCAAGACGGGCGTCTGGAAGATCGCGCATGCCGACTTCATGACGGCGATGATGGCGCTGTTTCTCGTGCTCTGGCTGGTCAACTCGACCAATCGCGAAACGCGCGCGACGGTCGCCCAGTATTTCAACCCGATCAAGCTCTCGGACACGACCTCCGACCGCAAGGGCGTGCGCAATCCGCAGGATGCCGAACCCGGCGAGGTCGACAGCACGAGCCGCCATGACGGCAATGAGACCGGCGCCGCCAAGACCGGCACCGACCATCGCCCGAGCGCCGCGCTCAAGGATCCGGGCCAGGGCAAGGCCGCCTTCGAGGACCCCTATGCGATTCTCGCAGAACTCGCCGCCGCCAAGCCCGAGCCTGGCTCCGACAGGGCCTCGACCCTGACATTGGGCGCGACCGGCAAGCCCGGCATGAATGGCGGCGAGGCGCTGCGCGACCCCTTCGATCCGAATTTCTGGCGCCAGACGCCCCAGACCGACAAGCCGAGCAAGCAGGAGGCCTTTGCGGGCGACCCCGCGCCGGCTCCGACGACGGCCGTGGCACCCGTCGCTCAAGTTCCCTCGCCGGCCGCCACGATGACGGCGCCGCTGGCTGAGACCGCGACCGCCAACCCCGCTGCCACGGCCGCGACCATGGCCTCGGGCAAGGAGCAGACGTCCACCCAGATGGCGGCTGCCCAATCCACTGCTCCGGCCGTGCCGCCCGCGATCTCGCCGCCGATGACGCCGCGCAGCGGCACGGCCGCGGCCATGCCGGCCACCGCGCCCGCTCCCGCCAAGCCTCGGGCCGATGACGCCGTCGCCGCCGCCATCGCGGCTGCCATCGCCGGCGGAAAGGGCGCCAGCCAGCGCAGCGACCAGCCCCAGGTCGATGTCCGCCAGACGGATGAGGGCGTCCTGATCAGCCTGACCGACAACGCCAATTTCGGCATGTTCGGCATCGGCTCGGCCGAACCGCATCCGCAGACCGTCGAAGCGATGCAGCGCATCGCCACCGTCCTGAATCAGCGCGAGGGCGCGATCATCATCCGTGGCCACACCGATGCCCGGCCCTTCCGCGACGGGCGCAGCGACAACTGGCGGCTTTCGACAGCGCGCGCCCATACCGCGCAGGATTTGCTGATCCAGGGCGGCATCAACGAGGCCCGCATCGAGCATGTCGAAGGATATTCGAGCCGCAAGCCGCGCGCCGTCGACCGCAACGCCGCCGAGAACCGCCGCATCGAGATCCTGATCCGGGAGAAGCGGGCATGAGACGCATCGCGCTTCATCTCTGCATCGCCGCGCTCTGTTTCGCCACGCGAGGCGTCCGCGCCGAGACGCAGGGCAACCCGGCGGCAGCCGCGCCGCCGCCCTACCAGCTCGTGCGGACCTTGCAGTCGCTCCAGAACGAGGCCGCGGCGGGCAACCGCGCAGCCCATGCCGCGCAGGGCAAGCTGCTGGGCGATCTCGAACACGCTATGTTGGCCCAGGCGCCCGAGATCTGGGACGATCAGCGCAACACCCGCGCCGCCGTGCAATATGTGCTGAGCGGCGGCCAGCCCGGCGTGCTGGCCGAACTCCTCAAGCGTGAGGAGCCGGCCGGGCTGCCCAAGGGTCTGGCCGACGGCGCGCTCGCCTATGTCATGGGCGACACCGGCAAGGCCCGCGCGCTGCTGATGCCGCTCGACCCCGCGAGCCTGCATGAATCGCTGGCCGGACACCTCGCACTTGTCCAGGCCACGCTGATCCTGCGCAGCGACCAGAAGCGCGCCTTGCAACTGCTGGACCAGGCGCGGCTGCTGTCTCCGGGTTCGCTGGTCGAGGAAGGCGCACTTCGGCGCGCGGTCTTCATAGCGGCCGAGATCAACGATCTCGACAGGCTGGAGAAAGCGACCGCCCAGTACATGCGCCGCTTCGACCGCTCGGTTTATGCCGAGAATTTTCGCCAGGCTTTCGCCACCGGGCTGGTGCGCTTCGACATCGGCCGCGACCCCGAGAAGTTTCCCCGGCTGGTCGCGACATTGCGCGCCTTCGACCGCGAGCAGCAGCGCTCCGTCCTGCTGATCATCGCCCGCGACGCCCTGATCCGCGGCCGCTTCGAGCAGGCGCGCCGCGCCGCCGAGGAGGTGGCACGGATTCCCGGCGCCGACCAGGCCACGATCGCGCGCGCCTCGCTCTACAAGGCCGCCTCGCGCATCGGCATCGACAAGGCCGATGGCGCGCTCGAGACGCTGAAGAAGATCGACGCCAACCGGCTGCCGGCCGACGAAAAGGACATCCTGCAGACCGCGCTGCGCGTCGCCGCGAACATCGTCGATACGCCCGCCGACACCACGCAGACGCCGACCGCCACGGCTGAGCCCGCCGATCTCGATCCACGCGTGAAGCGCATGGTGACGGCGGCGCAACGCAGCCTCGCCGAGGCCCGCACGCTTCTCGATGGGGCGCCGGAGGGAGCCGACAAGCCATGAGCAATCTCGAAACGCCCTTCCTGCCTCCCGGCCGGGCGCCCGGAGCAGCCGGCGCCGCCGCGACCAAGGATCCCAAGGCTCGTCTGGCGCCCGGCGGCCGCGACGAACGGGGTTCCGCCTTCCGAACCCTGCTCCAGAACCTCGACAAGGGAGCGGGCAAGGCAGCATCCACCGCGCACGGCAAGAACGCCGACGCATCTTTGACCGAGGAGACGGGGACCGCGGAGGCTACCGCCGCCGCATTGGCGCTGGACGCGGCCGTCCAGCCAGCGCCGGCAGCAGGCGCGACCGACGCGGCCCGCCTGCTTCTCGGCGCGCTTCAGACACCTGGCCGCGAGGCGCCGCCGGAGTCCCGCAAGGAACCCGGCACGAAGCGCGACGCCTTCGCCGCGCTGAGCAGTGCGCTTGCAAAGGCCGGCACGGGCACCTCGCCCGACGCCGCAGCCGGCGCGGTCAAGCCCTCCGCCAGTGAAACGGGCATCGCCATGCCAAGCGACACGGCGGCCCCAGCAGACCTGCCCGGCCTTGCCGACCTCGCGGCACTGGCCGACGCACTGGAGGATCCTTCCGGCAAGTCCGAGGCCGCAGCCAAGGACGCAGCACCCGAGAAGCCGATGACGATCACCGTGGTTCGGCAGGAAACCCATCTGCCACCGGTGATGCGCCTGTCACCGCTGCAGCAGGTCGCCGAACCGATCCGCCAGGCGGCGGCTGAACTTAGCCTGGCACGCGCGCAGGACGTGCCCGACCTGCACTCCGACAGGCCGGCGGGCATCTCCGAGCCGACGAAGATCCTTCACATCCAGCTCAGCCCGGTCGAACTCGGCAGCATCGTCGTCAAGCTGCGGATCTCGCAGGGCGGCATGGAAATCCGGCTCGAAGCCAGCCGCGCCGAAACCGCCCAGATGCTCGCCAATGACCGTGAGGCGCTGCGCGAGATCGTCAAGGCGAGCGGCTATGCGCTCGACCAGGTCTCGGTCGAGACCGTCCATGTCGATGGCACGGCGCCGGACCCCCGGCCCGGCGGGCAGGAGGCAGCCCCCCGCGACGGGACGGCGGACGACCGCTCGGGCGCCCGCGACGGGCGCGGCTTCGACCAGTCGCGCCAGGGCGAGCGCGAGGAGCCGCAGCGTCGCGGCTGGCAGCAGGACGCGACAACCAGCACGGAGGAATCCCATGATCAGCGCGAGAGCAACCGCCCTGGCCGCGATCCTTATCGCTATCTCTAGCCTGGCGACGCCGGCCGCCGCGCAGACCGTATGCGAGGAGCACATGACCCGCATCTCCAAGGCCTATGACATCCCCGTCGGCGTGCTCTACTCGGTCGGGCTGACGGAAAGCGGGCGGCGCAATTCGCTGCAGCCCTATGCGCTCAACATTCAGGGCCGCCCCTATTTCGGCGCGACCAAGCAGGACGCCGTCGCCGAATTCGAGGCCTCGCGCGCCAAGGGCAAGAAGCTGATCGACATCGGCTGCATGCAGATCAACCATCATTACCACCGCGACCAGTTCCCCAGCCTCGACGCCATGTTCGATCCGGCGCTGAACGTCGAATACTCGGCCAAGTTCCTGAAGCGGCTGAAGGCGCGCCACGACACCTGGACCATGGCGGTAGCGCGCTATCATGCCGGGCCGCACAACAATCCGGCTCAGCAGCGCTATGTCTGCACCGTGATTCGCAACATGGTCGCGACCGGCTTCGGCCAGTGGACCGACAATGCGCGCAACTTCTGCGGCGCGAAATATGCCGCCTCGCAGGACCGTCCCCGCAGCATCAACGAATAGGCGTAGACGAGCCGCAGCATGCTGCGACGAGGCCAGCCCCTGTGGAGAAGCTCGGCTGCATCGCCCTCATGCGCCCGCTGGCGATTGCGGCATCGGGCGGAGAGGCGCTAGCTTTCCGCCAGATTCTGTCGGGAGCCATCATGTCCAGCGACTTCGCCACCCCGCCCGGTCTGCGCCATCGCCAGATCGCGGTACGCGACACGACGCTGCATGTCGCCGAGGTCGGATCCGGCACGCCGGTCCTGCTGCTGCATGGCTGGCCCGAATTCTGGGCGGCCTGGCTGCCGCTGATGAACCGGCTGCACCCGGATTTCCGCCTGATCGCACCGGATTTGCGCGGCTTCGGCGACAGCGCCAAGTCGGCCGCACCGCGCGCCGATGTCGGCGCCAACAGCCATGCCGACGACATGGCCTCGCTGATCGCAGCGCTCGGCCTGGAGGCGGTCGGCGTCGTCGGCCACGATGTCGGCGCCTATGCCGCCCAGGCGCTGGCGCGGCGCCATCCGCAGCTCGTCGACCGGCTGCTGTTCTTCAACTGCCCGACCCAGAGCATTGCCGAACGCTGGGTCCATGACGGCCATGTCAACGAGATCTGGTACCAGTCCTTCCACCAGTTGCCGCTGGCCGAAGCGCTGATCGGGCTGAGCCGGCAGTCCTGCGCGCTCTATTTCTCGCATTTCCTGTCGCATTGGTGCCATCGCAAGGATGCCTTCGATCCGGCGCTCGACCTCTGGATCGACAACTTCATGAAGCCCGGCAATCTGCGCGGCGGCTTCGACTGGTATCGCAGCCAGAACGCCGCGCGGCTGGCAGCGATCGACGGGCATCCGACGCCGTCGGTCCGCATCCATCAGCGCACGCGCGTCCATTGGGGCCGCCACGATCCCGTCCTGAAATCGGAATGGGCCGCCTTCGTGCCGGAGCATTTCGACAATGCGCAGGTCAGCTTCTGCGAGACGGCCGGGCATTTCGTCCATGTCGAGGCGCCAGACGAGGCGGCGGAGGTTTTCGCGGCGTTCTTCGGCTGATCGTGACGCCTCGCGTCGATCGCAGAGCGAAGACCCTCGTTTCGCGGCCGACAGCGCTTAGATAGTCTGAGGCTGGGGACGCGGCCGGTGGCAGGCGATCCCAGGCGCAGAGAAGGACGGGCGATGCCGGTGTTCCCCCCAACAGCCTGGTGCCGGGACGCGCCGCCGCGACGCCCTACCGGGAACGAAACCCGATTCTGCCGGAGTCAGCGATTCGGGCCTGCTTCGTTCGGGACTCGTTCCGCTTCCTAGTTCACCGTTACGCCTCGCGCCATCACGCAACGCCTCATGGGCGTCATGGCCGGGCGAAATGCACACGTCAGATCGGCTGCGCCTTGATCCCTTTCCGCTCCCTGCCCCCCTCGGTCCGCTCCCAAGGCGTCACTGCGGTGCTCGGCCCGACCAACACCGGCAAGACGCATCTGGCGATCGAGCGGATGGTCGCCCACCCGACCGGCATGATCGGCCTGCCGCTACGCCTGCTGGCGCGCGAGGTCTATGCCCGCGTCGTCGAGAAGGCCGGCGTCGACGCGGTCGCGCTCGTCACCGGCGAGGAGAAGATCAAGCCGGCGCGGCCGCGCTTCTGGGTCTGCACGGTCGAGGCGATGCCGCGCGATCTCGCCGTCGATTTCGTCGCCATCGACGAGATCCAGCTCGCCGCCGATCTCGACCGCGGCCATGTCTTCACCGACCGGCTGCTCAACCGGCGCGGCCGGGCCGAGACCATGCTGATCGGCGCCGGCACGATGAAGCCGGTGATCGAGCAGCTCATTCCCGGCGTCCATGTCGTGACGCGGCCGCGCCTGTCGCAGCTCTTGTTCGCAGGCGACCGCAAGATCACGCGGCTGGCCCCTCGCACGGCCATCGTCGCCTTCTCGGTCGAGGAGGTCTACGCCATCGCCGAATTGATCCGGCGCCAGAAGGGCGGCGCGGCCGTGGTGCTCGGCGCACTCTCGCCGCGCACGCGAAATGCTCAGGTCGAGATCTATCAATCCGGCGACGTCGATTATCTCGTCGCCACCGACGCGATCGGCATGGGTCTCAATCTCGATGTCGATCACATCGCCTTTGCCGCCGACAAAAAATATGACGGCCACCAGTTCCGCAAACTCAACCCGGCCGAGTTCGGCCAGATCGCCGGCCGCGCGGGGCGGCATCTGCGCGACGGCACATTTGGGACCAGCGGACGCTCCCCGCCCTTCGAGGCCGATCTCGTCGAGGCGATCGAGAATCACCGTTTCGAGCCGGTGCGGCAGCTCCAGTGGCGCAACACCGATCTCGATTTCCGCTCCGTCGCGCAGCTTCTCGACAGCCTGAATCTGCAGCCCACCGAACAGGGCCTGACGCGAGCGCTGATCGCCGAAGACATGACGACGCTCGAGATTCTCGCCAGGGATCCGGACGTCAAGGCATTGGCGCAGGGCCGACCGGCGGTGGAGCGGCTCTGGGAAGTCTGCGGCCTGCCCGACTATCGCAAGATCGCGCCGCAGCAGCATGCCGACCTCGCGACGACGCTTTATCTGCGGCTGATGCGCCATGGCACGCTCGATATCGACTGGTATCGGGCCCAGTTATCGGCGCTCGATCGCACCGATGGCGAGATCGATACGCTGTCGGCGCGCATCTCGCAGGTGCGGACCTGGACCTTCGTCGCCAACCGTCCGGACTGGT
The DNA here is from genome assembly GCF_056404835.1 of Allobosea sp. P2_B12. Classification (NCBI taxonomy): domain Bacteria; kingdom Pseudomonadati; phylum Pseudomonadota; class Alphaproteobacteria; order Hyphomicrobiales; family Alloboseaceae; genus Allobosea; species Allobosea sp. P2_B12. The sequence goes on from NZ_JBFUDG010000004.1 coordinate 326,468, forward strand.
TGCCCGATCCGGAGCATTGGCAGGGGGTTGCGCGTCTTGTAGAGGACAAGCTGTCCGATGCTCTGCACGAGCGTCTGGCCAGCCGATTTGTCGACCGGCGCACCAGCGTGCTGATGCGCCGTTTGCGGGAGAATACGATGTTGGAGGCTGAGGTCACCACGACGGGCGACGTGCTCGTCGAGGGCCAGCACGTCGGAATGCTGCAGGGATTCCGCTTTACCGCGGACCCGAAAGCCGGCGGGCCGGAGGCGAAAGCCTTGAACATGGCAGCGATGAAGGCGCTCGCCAGCGAGATCGAGGCGCGCGCCGCGCGCGTCGTGCTCGCCGGCGACGATGCCTTCGTCCTGTCGCATGACGGCCTGCTGCGCTGGATCGGCGAGCCGGTGGCGCGCCTGATCGCCGGCGAGAAGGCGATCGAACCGCGCCTGCGCCTGCTGGTCGAGGAGCATCTCGCGGGCCAGGCCCGCGAACAGGTCGAAGCGAGGCTCCAGCTCTGGCTGAAGAACCACGTCACCCGCCTGCTCGGTGCGCTGCAACTGCTCGAGGATGCCACCACGCTCACCGGCATCGCGCGCGGCATCGCCTATCAGGCAGCCGAATCGCTCGGCGTGCTGGAGCGGGCCAAGGTTGCCGAGGAGATGAAGGCGCTTGACCAGGAGGGCCGGGCCGCCCTGCGCCTGCTGGGCATCCGCTTCGGCGCCTTCCATCTATACGTCCCGGCCCTGCTCAAGCCCGCTCCGCGAGCGCTCGCGGCCCAGCTCTGGGCGCTCAAGCATGGCGGCCCGGAGCTCTCGGGCCTCGACGACATCGCCCATCTCGCGGCGTCGGGCCGCACCTCCTTCCCGGTCGACAAGGCCGTGCCCAAGGGGCTGTACCGCGCCGCCGGCTACCGCGTCTGCGGCGAGCGCGCCGTGCGCGTCGACATCCTCGAACGCCTCGCCGATCTGATCCGGCCCGCGATCGCCTATCGCCCCGGCCTGACGCAAGGCACGCCGCCGACCGGCGCGGCCGATCAGGACGGCTTCGTCGTCAGCGGCGCGATGACCTCGCTCGTCGGCTGCGCCGGCGAGGATTTCGCCTCGATCCTGCGTTCGCTCGGCTATGTTTCCTCCAAGCGGCCCGGCCCCGCCATCACCGTGCCGCTGGCCGCGCCCCCGTCCAAGCCGGTTGCGGCAGAACCCGCCAAGGCTGACGACGTCCTCGCTGGCGACGCAGCCGCGGCAGAGCCTGTCTCCGAAGCGGCAGCCTCAAGCGACGAACAACCGGCCGAGGCTACCGCTACACCCGAGACGGCAGCGGAGCCCGATGCGGCTGCCGAGCCAATGATCGCCGAAGTGGTGGTTTCGGCCGATGCTCCCGCATTGGAGACGGCGGACGCGCCGATCCTGACGCAGGACGAGGTGGAGACCGTGCGCGAGCCGGTTCCGGCCGACCTGATGTCGGCCCTGCCCCGCGCTGAGCCCGAGACCGCAGTCGAGGCGTCCGAGGCAGAGCCGGTCGCTGCCGCCGCCGAAGCACCCGTTGCGGCAGCCGAGCCTGAACTGATCGAGGTCTGGCGCCCGCATCGCCATCAGGGCGGCCGCCGGCCCGAGCAGCCCAATCGCGGCCCCCGCGAAGGCGCAGGCGCACCCGGCGAACGCCAGCCCGGCGGACGCCGTGGCGACCGGCCCAATCGCGGACCGCGACCGGGCGGTCCGCGTCGCGATGGCGACGCTCCGGCTCCGACCATGGCTGCCCCCGTCGAGGGTTCACCTGCCGCGCCGCGTCCCGAGCGCGAGCCCCGGCGTGATGACCGGCCCCGTTCGGGCCAGCGCGGCCCGCGCCCCGATCAGGGAGCAGGCCAGGGTCAAGGCCCAGGTCAGGGCCGTCCCGAGCAGGGTCGTGGGCCCCGGCCCGATTTCAAGCGCGATGGGCGTCCGGGTGGCGGCAGTGGCCCGCGCCGCGACGACCGTAACCGCGAGGATCGCGGCGAGCGCTTCCAGCAGCCGCCGCGGCCACGCCCGGCCGATCGCGAGCCCGATCCGGATTCGCCCTTCGCCAAGCTCGCCGCCCTGAAGGCGCAGCTCGAAGGCCGCAAGAGCTGAGGGCGGCGAGCGAAGCGTGCGGGACGATCGTCAGCGCCTCGACAAATGGCTCTGGTTCGCGCGCTTCGCCAAAACGCGCACGGTCGCCGTGCGTCTGGTCGAGGACGGCCATGTCCGTATCGGCGGCCGCCGGACGCACAACCCGGCCCACGGCCTGAAGCTCGGCGACGTGCTCACGCTCGCTTTGCCGCACGCGACCCTCGTGGTGCGCCTGCTTTTGCTGGGCGAGCGGCGCGGGCCCTTCGAGCAGGCCCGGCTTTTGTATGAGCGGCTGGACGAGGGCGGGCGCGACGATGCGTCGCTTGCAGACGACGAGGGCGGCGTTTAAAAACGCCGATCGTTTGTATACAAATGAATTTATGCGGCCGGCGCAGCGGAATTTCGTCCTCCTCGAGGACCGATAAAGAGACAGTCCTGCTACCCGGAAAGGCCAGATCGGCCTTGAATCCTGAGCCTGCGAAGGCTTTATGAGGCCGGCTGGCGGACGGGACGCGCCTGCGACATGACCGAGGAACCTGCGACATGACCTATGTGGTCACCGAGAACTGCATCAAGTGCAAGTACATGGACTGCGTCGAGGTCTGCCCGGTCGACTGCTTCTATGAAGGCGAGAACATGCTCGTCATCCATCCCGACGAGTGCATCGACTGCGGCGTCTGCGAGCCGGAATGCCCCGCCGAGGCGATCAAGCCGGACACCGAGCCGGGTCTGGAGAGCTGGCTGCAGCTCAATTCCAAATATGCCGCGAGCTGGCCCAATATCAGCCAGAAGAAGGACGCTCCTCCCGACGCCAAGGAGTTCGACGGCGTCGCCGGAAAACTCGAGGCGCATTTCTCGCCTGAGCCGGGTGCAGGCGACTAAAAACCGGGCAGAATAACCCCCCGAAACCGCCCAACAGCGTTAACCATTCCTGCGCTGCAGAACACAAGCTTGCCTGGAGCTTGTGTTTACCTTTGATTCGGCGTGTTTTTTATGCTACATAATAGCCTCAGTCGCATTCGTTCCGCATGCCCCTGCGAGGTTTTTCACAAACGGGGCGCTCCCTAGAAAAGGATGACGAGAGCCGCCGGCACCTGTGCCGGAGCAATCGATGTCTTTGGCTTGGGTTGCACAGAAGGACGATCGGCTGAGGGAGCATGAGCGGCGGGCCGACCCGCCGGCGTCAGGCAAAGTGTCTCCGGTCATCCGGCCGGAGATTGAGAAGTGCGAGCCCGCGTCAAGCGGTCCGGTCAGGAGTCGTAACGGCATGTCCACGGTGAAGAAAGCTGTTATGCGCCAGGGGTTCAAGACGGGTGAATTCGTCGTGTATCCGTCCCATGGCGTCGGTCAGATCACGGCGATCGAGGAGCAGGAAGTTGCGGGCTTCAAGCTCGAACTCTTCGTCGTCAGCTTTGCCAAGGACAAGATGACGCTGCGCGTTCCCACCGCCAAGGCCGCCAGCGTCGGCCTGCGCAAGCTTGCCGATGCCGAGAGCGTCACCAAGGCCCTGACCACGCTGACCGGCCGCGCCCGCGTCAAGCGCACGATGTGGTCGCGCCGCGCCCAGGAGTACGAGGCGAAGATCAATTCGGGCGATCTCGTCGCCATCGCCGAGGTCGTCCGCGACCTCTATCGCTCCGAGGCCCAGCCCGAGCAGTCTTACTCCGAGCGTCAGCTCTACGAGGCGGCTGTCGATCGTATGACCCGCGAGATCGCGGTCGTCGACGACGTCACCGAGACCGAAGCGCTGAAGAAGATCGAGGGCCAACTCGCCAAGTCGCCACGCCGTCCCGGCAAGGGCGAAGTCGTCGAGGCCGCCGAGGGCGAAGCCGAGAGCGACAACGACGACATCCAGGAAGAGGCCGCCTGATCGCGGCATCGCCGTCCAGACGAACCAGAACCCGGCGGGCAACCGCCGGGTTCTGCCGTTTCAGGGCTGCCTGGCCTGCTCGGCCTTTGCGGTCATTGGGAACGATGCCCGTCACGCGGCGTTGGATGACGGATGCCTCAAGACGTCACCGTACCGAAATTGCAGTTCCTCGTGCGCTCGCTGGCGCTTCGCGACGAGGTCACTCCGGAAGAGCAGGCTCTCATCGAGGGCATGACGATGCGCCGGAGGCTGCTGCGCAAGGGCGAGGAGCTGGTCGCCCAGCATTCCCATCCCTCGGAGAGCTGCATCGTCCTGAGCGGCTTTACCGCTCGTGAAGTCCTTCTCGACGACGGCAAGCGTCAGATCACCGCGCTTCATATTCCCGGAGATTTCGTCGATCTGCATGCATTCCTGCTGAAAGTCATGGACCATAGCGTCGTGGCGCTCACGGATTGCGAGGCGGCCTATGTCCCGCATCGCGAGTTGTTGCGTGTGATCGAGCGGTCGGCTCATTTGGGTCGTCTGCTTTGGCTGTCAACCGTGATCGATGGCGCCATCCAGCGGGCCTGGATCACCTCCAGCGGGCGTCGTGCAGCGACCGCTCATCTCGGTCATCTGATCTGCGAACTCTATCTTCGCCTGCATGCGGTCGATCTGGCGCGGGATGGAAGCTTTGCTTTTCCCGTCACCCAGGTCGAACTGGCCGACGCGCTCGGATTCTCCCTTGTGCATGCCAATCGAACGCTTCAGGAGCTTCGCGCCACCGGCTTCGTCAGATGGAAAGGCAGCACCATCACCATCGTCGATTTCGACGGGCTGGCTGCGCTCTCACAGTTCGATCCGACTTATCTCAACCTGGTCAAGTTGCCACGCTGACGGAACCGACCCCCTTGCAGGAGATTGCTGCGAGATGCCCCGCTATTTCATCGACAGCTCCGACGGCAATTTCTCCCATATCGACAGCGAGGGCGTCGAGTTGACCGGCGCTGCGGACGCCCGCCATCTCGCGCTCGACGCTCTTCCCGATATGGTGCGGGAGGTTCTGCCAGATGGCGACAGCCGCGAATTCGCCGTCTGCGTGCGCGATGAACTGGGCAAGGTGATCTACAGCGCCAGCCTCACCCTGGCAGGTGGCTGGCGCGAAGACGGCAAGGCCGAGCCCCAGGATGGACCTCTGCTCGACCTGTGATGGGTTTCGCCGACGCGCGTCCTCGCTGCCGCACTCTCTGCGATCGTTTGCGAGACCTATGACGATTGCTCGGGTCCATGGACCGCAGCGCCGCCCCAGGCACCTCCCGAAGCCGGCAACTGCGCGAGAATGCTGGGAACATGATGTCCGTTCTGCGCGATGGTCCCGACGAATGTCGCACCGCTCGCCGTCTGATGGGTGATCAGTGTCGTCAGCGTCAGCCCGTCCTGGCAGACCAGTCGAATACTTCCGGCGAGCAACGCCTGATCGACGCTGATCAGATCCCCGATCACATGACCGTTGCGAACACCGTCCGCGCCCGGCATGGCGAGCTTGTATTTGATCTCGAGGCGGCTGCCATTTCCAAAGATCATGATGCCTTGATGCGTCATATCGAATGCTTTCAAGGTCCGTCCTTTGCCTGACGGACGAGGGCCAGCAATGAACGCTTGCCTTCGTGGGCGGTACGCGGCGACAGGCCAGCGACCGCTTCCCTCGATCAAGAAAATTTGCCATCGAGGGCGCCTCGAAATCTGCGAGGCATGGTCCAACCATACGGCAATCACGCCTTGGCGCCCAGCAAAAACCAATTGTGTCAGTGGGTTAGGCTGCTCATTCGAGGGCGCTTGCTCGCAATGACAGGATTGAGACGTTGGAACAAATGAGTAAGTGGCGCGTCTTCATCATTCAGATGGAAGGTGAGGCAAAGGCGATGTCCGAGAAGACGATCAAGGGCAACGATCTGACGAGAGGCGAACGCCTGCAGGTCATGCTCGACGATGAAGAACTCCAGGCCCTGGACGATTTCCGGTTTTCAAACCGGATGCCCAGCCGCGCCTCCGCCGTGCGGGAGTTGCTCAGGCGTGGCCTGCAGGGCGTTGGATATGCGATTCATCCCGGCGCGAAGTCCGGCTCCTACGGCGTGATGAATGGCGCGCGCGATGGCAAGGAGCCGTCCGACTGCGCTTGAGCGCCCACCGGCTGCCGACCAGGACGAAACATGCTTAGATGCGCAGACATCGCCCCGCTATCGCCGAAGTGGACCGCAATGCCTGCCGCAACCAGATTCCGTGCTGTCTTGGCCTGTCTTGCGATCGTTTTGTCGGTGCCCGCTGATGCACAGCCTGCGAACGACGTGCTGGAATGCTCCGGGCCCTTTCGAAGGGACGCGGATGAAGCGGCTCTCATCCATGCCTTTGGCGCCGGGAATGTCGTGCGCGATGACATCGACATCGGCGAAATGACGACCGAACCCGGGGCCGTTATTTTCCCGAAGGACGCGAAGCGCCGCATCGAGGTGCTATGGCACGACATCGACGAGCGACGGCAGCCACGCTCGATAACGGTGCGGGAAGGGTCGACATGGACGTTCGCCGCGATGTTTCCGGATCAGCGCCGCATCACGGTCGGCACGCCGCTGGCCCAGCTCGAGGCGATCAACGGCAGGCCTTTCCTCATCAACGGCTTCGGCTGGGATCTCGGCGGGTACGCTGTCGATTGGAAAGGCGGAGCGCTGGCCAGAACCGGCAGCGCCTGCCGCCTGACGATCCGCTTCGATCCAGAGCCAAAGACCAGAGACCAAGCCCCTAGAAATGCCTCGGGCGGCCGACGCTTCCCATCGTCGAGCCCGGTCATGCGGGCGGTCAAGCCGATCGTCTCGTCAATCGCGCTGGAATGGCCGCAGTAGGACGGCGAAAGGTCCGGAGGACAAACCGGGCAGTGAACCGTTCTTCAACCCGTTGATATTGAAAATGAATGGCGTCCCGGAAGGGATTCGAACCCCTGACCTACGGTTTAGGAAACCGTTGCTCTATCCTGCTGAGCTACCGGGACGCGCGGCAAACCGTGTAGCATAATCGCCATGCCGGTGAAGCCTCTTCTTGCTGCTTTCCTCGTCCTGCCGCTCCTCGCCGGGGCGGCCCCAGCCAACGATGCCTGTTCCGAGCTTGCCCCGGACAGCCCGACGGTTCGGCTCGCTGGGCTGGACGACGCCGGCGACCCGGTCCTCGTCGATGGGCGGCGGCTGCGCCTCGTCGGCCTTGCGCCGCGCCAGGACGATGCCGAGGCAGCGCGATTCTCGGCCGGTATCGCTGCCTGGCGCGACCGCGACCTGAAGCTCGTCCTGCTCGGCGGAGCCGACCGCTGGGGGCGCCTTCCGGCGCGGCTTTACGTCCCGGCAGGCGAGACGGATACAGCGCCCCGCGAACTCGGCCCGGTCCTGCTGGGCGAGGGCGTGGCGGCTCCCCTGCCGGAAGCTCGACCCGCGAGTTGTAGCGGCGGCGCCCGCACCTCACGGTCGCGGGCAAAGCCGGCCAAGGCGCCCGCGATAGCAAGGGCACCAGCCATTGCAGCCATTCCCGCTGTGACGGGGACGGAAGCCGCCATCGACGGTCATGATATCGCCGTGCTCAAGTCGCATGAGGGGCGTCTCGTGCTGCTGGAGGGGCGCATCGCCTCCGTCGGCGAGCGCGCGCAACGGACCTATCTGAATTTTTCGCGCCGGCGTGGGGAGGCCGCGTCGATCGTGCTGTCGAAGACGCTCTGGCGCGAGATGCAGGATGCCGGCTGGACCGCGATCGGGCTCGGCGGTAAACGCTTGCGGGCGCGTGGCGTCCTCTCCGGGCGGGACGGCCTGCTTCTCGACGTGACATCGAAGCTCGCCCTGGAATTGATCGACTGACGGAATGCTGGCGTTCTGGCGAGACGTGTCCCTCCTCCCTTGGCTGATGTGCCGCAAGCGGCTGGCTGCGCTCGCGCTTCCCGCGCTGCTGCTCGTCGCCTGCACCGGCGACCAGAGCGTGCTGCTGCCGCCGCAGCGCCCGGCCGATGGCGAACTCGCGCCGCGCGTCGGCACGGTCCAGCGTGCCTCCGACAGCGAGCACTTGCGACTGCTCTCGGCCTTCGGTGGCGAATTTCGGGCGCCCAAGGCGCGGGCCGTGCTGGACGAGGTCGTGCAGCGGCTGGCGAAGGCCGGCGAGGGGCAGATCGGCTCCTATGAGATCACCATCCTGAACTCGCCGGCGGTGAACGCCTTCGCGCTGCCCAATGGCCGGCTCTACGTCACGCGCGGCCTGCTGGTGCTGGCCAACGACACCGCCGAGATCGCCTCCGTGCTTGCCCATGAGATCGCGCATGTCACCGCCCAGCATGCGGTCGAGCGGGCCGAGCGCGAGCTCGAATCGGCGCTGGTCAGCCAGGTCGTCTCACAGGTTCTGAAGGATCCGGCGCAGGGTGCCGCGGTGCAGGCCGGCTCGAAGCTGTCGCTCGCAAAGTTCTCACGGCAGCAGGAACTGACCGCCGACCAGATCAGCGTGCGCAACATCTCGCGCGCCGGCTACGACCCCTATGGCGCCGGGCGCTTCCTCGCCGCGCTCGGGCGCAACACCGCCTTCCGCAACAGCAGCCAGAACCAGAGCGCCGACGACAAGCGCCTCGACATCCTGTCGAGCCATCCGCAGACGCCCGAGCGCATCGCGGCCGTCACCGCCGCCGCGCGCCAGATCGGTGCGCCCGGCATCGGCGAGCGCGATGGCCCGCGCTGGCTGCAGGCGATCGACGGCATCGCCTATGGCGATGACCCGCGTGACGGGGTGGTGCGCGGGCGCAACTATCTCAACAGCGCGCTCCGCATCGGCTTTTCCGCGCCCGAAGGCTTCGGGCTGGAGGCGGCGCGCGACATGGTGATCGGCGTTAGCGGCAATGGCAGCCAGGCGCTGCGCTTCGATTCCGTCACGCTGAAGGCCGACCAGACGCTGCAATCCTATGTCGCGGCCGGCTGGATCGACGGCGTTGAGACCACCGTCGTCGAGACGCTCGACATCGCCGGCCAGCCGGCAGTGATTGCCGTCGGCAAGGGCACGGACTGGACCTTCCGCCTTGCTGCCGTGCAGGCCGGCAACCGCGTCTACCGCTTCATTTTGGCGGCGCGCGGCGGCGGCGATCCGGAGCGGCCGATGCGCGCGCTGCTCTCCAGCTTTCGCGTGATGAGCACGGAAGAGGCGCAGTCGGTCAGGCCGATGCAGGTGCGCACCGTGGCAGCCGCCGCCGGCGATACGCCTGCGACGATGGCGGCGCGAATGCCGGAGCAGGACCGCGCCCAGGAGCTGTTCATGGTGCTCAACGGCATCGAGCGCGGTGGCGCCCTGACGCCCGGCCAACGCTACAAGATCGTCGCGGAATAGCGCGTCAGGCCCGCCACAGGGCGTGATTTTCACGAAGCCGCGATGAGCGGCGCCGACCCCTCCGCCAGCGATCGCAGGCGCTAGGATGGCTCCGCTCCCCGAGGAACGAGGGGAACGTCAACCTTGGTCTGCAACGCCCACGCTGGAGGTCACCATGGCGCTCGATCGCCGGATCGTCGAACTCTACGACGAATACACCCATAAGCCGCTGGACCGTCGCGTCTTCTTCAACCGCCTGCTCACTTTGGCCGGCTCGGCGGCCGCAGCCGAGGCGGCGCTGGCCCTGCTCGAGCCGAATTATGCCCATGCCCAGCAGGTCGCGCCCGACGATGCCCGGATCACGGCGGAACGCCTCGACGTCACCATGGATGGCGTTGCGCTCAAGGGCTATCTCGTCGCGCCAAAAACAGCAGGCCGACGCGGCGGCGTCCTCGTCATCCATGAGAATCGCGGGCTCAATCCGCATATCGAGGACATCACGCGGCGAATGGCGCTGTCTGGCTTCACCGCGCTGGGCCTGGATTTCCTGACGCCGCTCGGCGGCACTCCGGCCGATCCCGACGAGGCGCGCAGCCTGTTCCCGCGATTGCCGGCGGAGGATGTGACCCGGCAGGGCCGGGCGGCACTGAAGCTCCTGGCTTCGCGGCCCGATGCGACAGGCAAGACCGGCGCGATCGGCTTCTGCTGGGGCGGCGGCGCGGTCAACGATCTTGCGGTCGCAGCGCCCGAACTCGCGGCCGGCGTCGTGTTCTATGGGCGCTCGCCCAATCTCGCGGGCGTGCCCCAGATCAAGGCGCGAATGCTGATCCAGCATGCGGCGCGCGACACGCGGCTGGTGCAGGCGCTGCCGGATTACGAGGCGGCGCTGAAGGCTGCAGGCATCCGCTATGAGGCCATCGTCTATCCGGACGTCGACCATGCCTTCCTGAACGATACCAGTGCGGAGCGCTACAACGCTGCCACCGCCAAGCAGGCCTGGGAGCGTTCGGTCGCCCTCCTCGCAGCCGAGACGGGGGCAGCGTGACGGCAGCAAGCGGAGGGACGCAGCCGCGCCGTTGGCGAAAATCGCAGCGTCGAGTCGGAGGAGTAGCGATCGTGCTGCTGGCGAGCACGGTAGCGACAACGCGCTCCGCTCACCAATCCGACTGCGGGGGCGCGTAGCGCGACTTCTATGGGAGACGCTAGTTCGTGGCTGGAAATAGTAGTGGCGCGCTCGGAGCGATTCGAACGCCCGACCCTCAGATTCGTAGTCTGATGCTCTATCCAGCTGAGCTACGAGCGCATATCGGCGGGCGCAGCGCTTGGCGTGGCCCCGATGTCGGCGGAAATAGCCGCTCTCCTGCGTCTTGGCAACCCTGAAACTCTCAGGGTTCGGAAAGTTTTGCCGGCGGGCGCCGCCGCCCCATGGAATGCCGGGACGACAGGCGCCGCAGTGCCGTTCCAGATGCGTGAGGGCTCAGCCTTCGACGCCGAGCAGCGTCCGGCGCCCCGGCGCCGGACGTGCCCCCGGCTTGCCCCGGGTCTTCGGCAGCTTCTCGGCGATACCGTAAAGCTGCTCGCGACGATCCATCTCGCGCCAGACATCCTCCGGCGCGATGCCGATCTCGCTCCACAGCACCACGAGATTGTAGATCAGGTCGGCGCTTTCGAGGATGGTGCGGCGGCGGTCGCCCTGGACGGCTTCGAGCCCGACCTCGAACGCCTCCTCCGCCAGCTTCTTGGCCATCTTCGGCAGGCCCTCGCTCACCAGCCGCGCCGTTCGGGACAATGCGGGGTCGCGCGAGCGTGCGGCAAGCACGGCAGTATGGAGCCGGAGGATCGAATCAGCCATCGCTGGAGAATCCGCGCGACTGATGAGGGTTTCATGACAGCGTCGGACGATTCTCGCTGCAGGGGCGCTTGCAAAGATCGAGACGCGGGCATATACCCGCATCATGAGTGGCCCCTGTTATTGCACCGTTCTTCGCGCAGCCATGCGCCGAATCGCAGCGTCTTATGACGCCGCACTGGAGCCCGTTGGCGTCAACATCGCGCAGTTCAGCCTGCTCAGAACGGTGAGACGCGCTGCGCCGGTGACTCTGACGGAACTCGCACGTCTGACCGAACTCGATCGCTCGACGATCGGGCGCAATGTCAGGGTGCTGGAGCGCATGGGCCACCTTGCCGTGGGACGCGGCAAGGACCAGCGCGAGGCTACGGTTTCGCTGACCGAGGTCGGAACGCGCGCGCTGGACGAGGGCGCCCCGCTCTGGGAGGGAGTCCAGGGCCAGATCGAGGCCCGGCTCGGCCCCGATCATGCCGAAAGCCTGCGCGCCGCATTGAACGTCCTCTGACCGTTTCTTTTTCGCAGATATGCGGGCAGATACCCGCAAAGGAGATCGCCATGTCCTCGCTTGCCGCCCCCGCCGGCCCCTCCCCCGGACTTCCCGCCGCCATGGCGCGGCGCGGCTGGCATTATGGCTGGGTCGTCGCCGCCGTGACCTTCCTCACCATGCTGGTGACGGCAGGTGCGGTCGGAGCGCCCGGCGTGCTGATCGGCCCGCTGCAGCGCGAGTTCGGCTGGGCAACCGCCGACATCTCCTCGGCGCTCGCCGTGCGCCTCCTGCTGTTTGGGCTGATGGGCCCCTTCGCTGCCGCCTTCATGAACCGCTTCGGCGTTCGCCGCGTCGCCAGCACGGCGCTCTGCCTGATTGCGGCCGGCATCCTCGGCTCCTTCGTGATGACGCAACTCTGGCATCTGGTGCTGCTCTGGGGCGTCGTCGTCGGCTTCGGCACCGGCCTGACCGCCATGGTCCTGGGCGCCACCGTCGCGACGCGCTGGTTCTCGACGCGGCGCGGCCTCGTGCTCGGCTTGCTGACCGCAAGCAGTGCGACGGGACAGCTCGTCTTCCTGCCGCTGCTGGCTTCGCTGACCGACCGCTTCGGCTGGCGCAGCGCGCTCATCGTCGTGCTCGTCATGCTGATCGTCGCGGCGCTCGCCGTGCTCGTGCTGATGCGTGACCGGCCGGCCGATGTCGGACTCGCGCCCTATGGCGGCGACGCGATCGTGCCCGCACCCGTGCAGCAAGGCGGAATAGGCGCCATGCTGATGTCGCCGCTGCTGGCCCTGCGCGACGCCTCGCGCACGCACACCTTCTGGGTGCTGTTCGGTACGTTCTTCGTCTGCGGCGCCAGCACAAACGGCCTCGTCCAGACGCATTTCATCTCGCTTTGCGGCGATTTCGGCATGGCGGCGGTGACGGCGGCCGGCGTGCTCGCGATGATCGGCATCTTCGATTTCGCCGGGACGGTCGGGTCGGGCTGGCTCTCGGACCGCTATGACAGCCGCTGGCTGCTGTTCTGGTATTACGGCCTGCGCGGGCTCTCGCTGCTCTATCTGCCCTTCACCGACTTCACCTTCTACGGGCTGTCGCTGTTTGCGGTGTTCTACGGCCTCGACTGGATCGCGACCGTGCCGCCGACGATCAAGATCGCGGCCGACCGTTTCGGCGACAAGTCCAACCTCGTCTTCGGCTGGATCTTCGCCGGGCACCAGCTCGGCGCGGCCTTCGCCGCCTATGGCGCCGGCTTCAGCCGCACGGTCTATGAAAGCTACCTGCCGGCCTTCTTCATCGCCGGCGCGCTCTGCCTGTTCGCAGCCGCCTTCTCGATCACGCTGCGCGGAACGGCGATGCCGGCCCGTGCGGCCAAGGCTGCGGCGGCCTGAGACAGTGCGAGGCGCTTCACGTCAGAAGCCGCGAAGCGCCTCAGCTTTCGACGAATTGTAGCCGGTGCAGCCTTGCATACGAGCCGTCGCGCGCCAGCAGCGCCTCGTGGCTGCCGGTCTCGACGATCTTGCCCTCTTCGAGCACGACGATGAGATCGGCCTCGCGCACGGTCGAGAGCCGGTGGGCGATGACGAGCGTGGTGCGGTTCTTCATCAGCCGGGCCAGCGCCTGCTGCACCAGTCGCTCGGATTCGGTGTCGAGCGCGCTCGTCGCCTCGTCGAGCAGCAGGATCGGCGCGTCCTTGAGGATGGCACGCGCGATCGCGATGCGCTGGCGCTCGCCGCCCGAGAGCTTCTGGCCGCGCTCGCCAACGGATGAGTCGTAGCCCTCCGGCATCGCCATGATGAAGTCATGCGCGGCGGCGTCCTTGGCGGCTGCGACGATCTCCTCGTCACTGGCGCCCGGCCGGCCGAAGGCGATGTTGGCGCGCACCGTGTCGTCGAACAGCACGACGTCCTGGCTGACCACCCCGACCTGCGCGCGTAGCGAAGCGAGCGTCAGGTCGCGCAGATCCTGCCCGTCGATCTCGACCCGGCCTTCGCTGGGATCATAGAGGCGCGGCACCAGCGCCAGCAGCGTCGACTTGCCCGAACCCGAACGGCCGACCAGCGCTGTCGTCTTGCCACCCGCCGCGACGAGATCGATGCCTTCGAGCGCACGCGCATCGTCGCGATAGCGGAAGCGCACTTGCCGGAAGGCGACCTCGCCCGCGCCGACCTGCAACGGCCTGGCATCAGGCCGCTCGGTGATCAGCGGCAACTCGTCGAGCAGCGCGTAGTAGCGCTTCAGCGAGGCGCCGGCCTCCTGGACGATGGCGTTGAGATTGCCGAGCGAGCGCAGCGGCTGCGCCGCCAGCAGCAGCGCCGAGACATAGCCGGTGAAATCGCCGACCGTCGAGCCGCCCGAGGTGATGCGCACGCCGATCGCCGCCAGCACGCCCGCCACCGCCATGCCGCCGGCAACCTCGAGCAGCGGGTCGAGCCGGCCGCGCGCATTGGCGGCCTTCATCTTGAGGGCGCGGATGCTCTCGAAGGCTGCAGCAGCGCGGCGCTCGAGATACGGCTCCAGTGTATCGGTCTTGGCGGCGCGGGCGCCCTGCAGGCTCTCGGTCACCAAGCTCGCCATCTGCCCGGTCTGTTCCTGCTGCGAGGTTGCCATGCGGCGGAGTTTCCGGCCGATCTTGCCGATCGGCTGCGCCACGATCGGCGCGATCAGCACGACCACCAGCGTCATCTGCCAGTCGATCCAGAACATCGCGCCGACGAGCGCGATCGCGGTGAGCACGTCGCGCACGGCGATGTTGATCAGTCGCGTCAGCGCCTCCTTGACGAAGGTGAAGTCGGTGGTGAAGCGCTGCGTCAGCGAGGCCGGGTTCTCGCGGTGAAGCTGCGCCAGATCGGCGCGGATCAGATGCGAGTAGAGCGCGGTCTGCATGTCGGCCTCGATCCGGCTGACGACGCTGTTGGTCATCACCGTCTGGGCGAGCAGCGAGAAGCCCTTGATCGCCGTGACGATGACGACGACGATTGCGACCGCGTTGACCACGCCAATCTCGATGCCGATCGACTTCGAGACGAGGCGTTCCATCCGGCGCACGAAGCCTGTCGATTCCGCCGTCAGTGGGTCGGCGAAGGCATCGAAAGCCGCCTTGATCAATAGCGGATAGAAGCTCGTCGTCGCCGCGATCACCACCACCAGGGCCATGATCATCGCCATCTGCGGCAGATAGGCTTTGACCTGCTCGCGCCAGACGCGGAGGAGAAGCGCGAAGGTATCGTCGGTAACGCGGCCTATCTTCATGCCGCGCGACGTATCATGGAGGCGGCGGAAGCGCTACCGCAGCACGGCGTTCCCCCGGTCGCGGCCAACGGGCCTTGCCCCGGACAAGAAGCTGGCGTCCCATGGCTGCCACTGATTCAGGAAAGCGCGACAGCCCATGCCCTTGCATCCACCGGCCCAGGCCGGCCAGAGTTTTGACGAGATCGACACCCCGGCCCTGATCCTCGATCTCGACGCCTTCGAACGCAACCTCGTCACCATGGCTGCCTATACGCAGGGCCATGGCGTCAGGCTGCGGCCTCATGCCAAGACCCATAAGAGCCCGGAGATAGCGCTGCGCCAGATCGCCCATGGAGCGGTCGGCCAGTGCTGCCAGAAGGTCTCGGAGGCCGAGATTCTGGTCGAGGGCGGCGTGACCGATGTGCTCGTCAGCAACGAGATCGCGGGCGCAGCCAAGCTCGACCGCCTCGCCAAACTCGCCCGCCAGGCGAAGATCACGCTCTGCATCGACCATCTCGACGGCGTCCGCGAAGCGGCCGAAGCGGCTGCGCGTCAGGACGTGGTGCTGGATATTCTCGTCGAGATCGATGTCGGAGGGCGGCGCTGCGGCGTCGCGCCGGGCGAAACCGCCGTGCGTCTGGCCGAGGCGATCGCGCGCAGCAACACCCTGCGTTTCGGCGGGCTGCAGGCCTATCATGGCACGGCCCAGCACATGCGCTCGATCGACGAGCGCCGCGAGGCGATCGAGCGCGCAGGGCTTGGCGCGCGCAACACCGTCGAACGCCTGGCCCAGGCCGGGCTCGCCTGCGGCGTCGTCAGCGGCGCCGGCACCGGCACCTTCGAGATCGAGAGCCAGTCGGGCATCTGGAACGAGATCCAGGCCGGCTCCTATATCTTCATGGACGCCGATTATGCCCGCAACCGGCAGGCCGACGGCACGCCCTTCCGCACCTTCGAGCATGCGCTGTTCATCCTGACCGGGGTGATGAGCAAGCCGGTGCCGGACCGCGCGGTCGTCGATGCCGGCCACAAGGCGGCAGCGATCGATTCAGGCCTGCCGACGCCGTTCCGGCGCGAGGGCGTGATCTATACCAAGCCTTCCGACGAGCATGGCGTGCTGACGGGCGATCCGATCGCCCTGCCTCATCGCGGCGACAAGCTGTTGCTGGTACCGGGCCATTGCGACCCGACCGTCAATCTTCACGACTGGTATGTCTGCGTGCGCGGGCTCCATACGGCGGACGCCCATGTCGAGGCGCTCTGGCCGGTGGCGGCGCGCGGCGCCCTGACCTGACGACCCGGAATTGCTCGCCGAACTCGCTCTCTGGCTGGGCACGCCAGCCAGCCGCATGACGCGGCGACTCGGCCTGGTCACGGAGAGCGTCGCGCTGTGGGCGCGCGGCCGGCGCCAGCACAGGGCCTGGGCGGAGCACCACGAGCACTGCCGGGCGCTGGTGGCAGGCGTCGTCGCGGACCTGCCCCGACGCAGGACCGTGGCGGTGCTCGGCTCCGGCCTGCTGCGCGACATTCCCCTGTCTCTGCTCCGCGAGCGGTTCGAGCGCGTTCTACTGATCGACGCCGTCCATCTGCCGCAGGTCAGGCTCGCCGCCGCCTTTCAGCCCAACGTCAGGCTGGTGACGCGAGATCTCAGCGGGGTGCTGGGCTGGCTCGAGGGTAAGCGTGACGGCCGCGTCGATCCGGTCGCCGATCTCGTCGCCGACGTGACACTCGATCTGGTGATCTCAGCCAATCTGATGTCGCAGCTCGGCTGGCCAGTGGCGGACTGGCTCGACGACAACCCGGCGCGCGCGGCGGCTCTGCCCTCTGATCTGCCGACCCGCTGCATCGCCTGGCATCGCGACGATCTCGCGCGCTTTCCCCGCCGCGTCGTCCTGCTCACCGATGTCGAGATGGTCGAGCGCGACAGGAGCGGCACGGCCGTCGAGCACTTCGACCTGATGCGCGGAACCGTCCTGCCGCCGCAAGACGAAAGCTGGGACTGGTGCGTCGCCCCCTTCGGCGAGGCAGTGGCCGATCGCGAGACGGTCCACAGCGTCCACGGCTGGCGCGATTTCGGAGCGGCGATCAAGCGGTAGCCGTTCAGCGGTTCAGCCTGACCTCGCCGCTTCGCGACAGATCGTAACCGCCGAGTTCGGCCGCCCGCGCAGTCATCGCGCTGTCGCGCATCCAGACCAGCAGCTTCTGCGTGCCGGGTTCGAAATAGGTCCGTCGGCGCATCGCCAGATCGACATGCTCCCAGACCAGCGGCAGGAAATCGAGCCCGAAAGCGGTGGCAACGGCGCGCGAGGCGATGCCGCAATCGGCCCGGCCGGTCCGGATCGCCAGCGCCAGATCCTGTCCGGTCGCGCAGATGCCCTCGGCCAGGACCATCGCCTGCTCTGGCACGGCTTCGCGCTCGAGCAGGCTGTTCAGCAGGAGCTGCGCACCCGCCCCCTTCTGACGCCGCGCGAAGCGGGCGCGCTTCGCAACCGCCGAGGCCACGCCCGCAAGGCCCCGCGGATTGCCGGGCACGACCAGAAGTCCCTGCTCGCGCCGGGCGAAACCGATCACGACGGCATCGAACAGGCCGGCTTCCGCCCGGATAGCCGCCGGATTGGCCTCGTCGTCGTCGGGCGTGGCATGGAGATGGATCGCGGCAATGGCGACCTCGCCGCGCACCAGACGGTCGAGCCCGGCCTGCGAACCTTCTGCCAGCAGCGCGAGTCCGCAGCCGGAATCACGCACCGCCACCTCCAGCAGCGAATCCTGGCTACCGCCAATGATCGGTGGCGGGCTCGCCGGCAGCATCCCCTCGGGATGCGCCAGCCCGGCTTCGAGCCAACGGTCGAGCGCGGCGCGCGGAAATAGCCATTTGCCGCTGATCTTGGTGCAGGGCACGGCGCCGCCGGCCACCAGCTCGTAGAGCTTGCGCTCCTTGAGCCGCAGATATCCGGCTGCTTCCTCCGTCGTCAGGTAGATATGATCCTGCATGAAGCTGCGCCAATATGCGGAATTTCCGTGATTGGCCTTTTGTCGCATTGAACTCTAGAAATCGCAAGGCTTTGCAGAATGAACACAGCCGGGAGCGACAAGGCGTTGGAATTCGGAGCGATCTTCAAGGCAGCCTTCGCGCTGGTCGTCGGGCTCGACCCCGGCTTCCTGACGATCGTCGGCCTGTCGCTGCGGGTGACGCTGACCGCCGTGCTGATCGCTGCCGTGGTCGGGCTGCCGCTGGGCGCCGCGCTCGCCCTGGCGCGCTTCCCCGGCCGTTCCGCCGTCATCGTCTGCCTCAACGCGCTGATGGGCCTGCCGCCGGTCGTCGCCGGGCTCTTCGTCTTCCTGATGCTGTCGCGCTCGGGGCCGCTGGGACCGTTCGGCCTGCTCTTCACCCCGACCGCGATGATCGCAGCGCAGGTGATCCTGGTGCTGCCGATCGTCATCGCCCTGACGCGCCAGACGGTCGAGGATCTCTGGAGCGAGTATCGCGACCATCTCCGCTCGGTCGGACTCGAAGGCATCAGGGCCATCCCGACGCTGCTCTTCGACGGACGCTTCGCGCTGGCGACCGCATTGCTGGCAGGCTTCGGCCGGGCCAGCGCTGAGGTCGGCGCGGTGCTCATCGTCGGCGGCAACATCGCCGGCTATACCCGCACCATGACGACGACGATCACGCTGGAGACCTCGAAGGGCGACTTAGCCCTGGCGCTCGGCCTCGGCATCGTCCTGATCGCGTTGACGCTCGCCATCAACGCGGTGGCCTTCGGCGCCAGCCGGATCGGCGCACGTTATGCGTGATGTTGCCTCGATCCTCCCGCTCGCGGTCGACGCCGTGTCCTTCCTCGGCGATGGCCGCCGGCTGATCGACGGGCTGAGCTTCGGCGTGTCGGCCGGCGGACTGACCGTGCTGCTCGGCCCCAACGGCGCCGGCAAATCGCTGACGCTGCGGCTCTGCCACGGATTGCTGACGCCAAACGAGGGTCAAGTCCGCTGGGCCGCCGGCGCGGAGGGACGGAGCCGACGCCACGCCATGGTCTTCCAGAAGCCGATCATGCTGCGCCGCTCGGTCGAGGCCAACATCGCCCATGCACTGGCAGCCGCCGGCGTCTCCGGCAGCGAACGCCGCCAGCGCAGTGCGGCCGCCCTCGCCCGCTTCGGCCTGTCGGAGCGCGCGGCGCAGGCGGCGCGCCTGCTCTCGGGCGGCGAGCAGCAGCGCCTCGCCATCGCCCGCGCCTGGGCGCTGAGGCCCGAACTGCTCTTCCTGGACGAGCCGACCTCGCAGCTCGACCCCGCCGCGACGCGCCAGATTGAAGAGTTGCTCGCCGGTCTCGTCGCCGAGGGCATCACGGTGCTGATGTCGACCCATGATCTCGGCCAGGCCAGGCGCCTCGCCTCGCGCGTGCTCTTCCTGCATCGCGGCAAGCTCATCGAGGACGCGCCCGCGCCGTCATTCTTCGCAGGCCCCAACTCGGCGGAAGCGCGAGCCTTCCTCGCCGGCGAGCTGATCTGGTGAGCCCTGCCATGCCCAACAAGAAACCCCAAGAAAACGCCCCCAGGAGACGACCATGACCACGACCCGCCGCCTGCTGCTCGCGACTGGCTTCGGCATCAGCTTGACCGGCCTCGCCCTGGCCCAGACGACCACAGCGACCCCGCCGGCAGCCACCGCGCCTGTAGCCTCCGACAGCCGCTTCATCACCGTGTCCTCGACGACCTCGACCCAGGATTCCGGCCTGTTCGGCTATCTTCTGCCGCTGTTCAAGGCCAGGAGCGGCATTGATGTCCGCGTCGTCTCGCAAGGCACGGGTCAGGCCCTCGATACCGGCCGGCGCGGCGATGCCGACGTCGTCTTCGTCCATGCCAGGTCGCAGGAGGAAAAATTCGTCGCCGAGGGCTTCGGGCTCGAGCGCAAGCCGGTGATGTACAACGACTTCGTCCTGATCGGGCCGAAGAGCGACCCGGCCGGCATCGCCGGCACCAAGGACATCGCAGCCGCCCTCAAGGCGATCCAGGAAAAGGGCACGCCCTTCGTCTCGCGCGGCGATAAATCCGGCACCCATTCCGCCGAACTGGCGCTCTGGAAGGTCGCGGGCATCGACATCGACGCCAAGAAGGGCGCCTGGTACCGCGAGATCGGCCAGGGCATGGGCGCGGCGCTCAACACCGCCGGCGGCATGGGCGCTTATGTGCTGGCCGATCGCGGCACCTGGATCTCCTTCAAGAACCGGGGCGATCTCGTCATCGCCGTCGAGGGCGACCGGCGTCTGTTCAACCAGTACGGCGTCATCGCAGTGAACCCGGCCAAGCACCCGCATGTGAAGATCAATGACGGCCAGGCCTTCGTGAACTGGCTGGTCAGCCCGGAGGGCCAGAAGGTGATCTCCGACTACAAGATCGAGGGACAGCAGCTCTTCTTCCCGAATGCGACGCAGGCAGGCGCGTGATCTCATGCACCGCCCCCTCATCGCCGGCATCCTGCTGATGGCCGGCGCGGCAACGATGTCCGCCGCCCGCGCTCAGGAGCCGGTGCTGCTGCATTCCGCCGGCAGCCTGCGCGCCGCGCTGACCGAGGTCGCGGAGGCATTCACCGTCCAGACCAGGCTCGAGGTGAAGCCGGTCTTCGGCGCGTCGGGCCTGCTGAAGGATCGTATCGCCAGGGGCGAGGCGGCCGAGGTCTTCGCCTCGGCCGATCTCGGCAATCCGCATGCGTTGGGCCAGGCCGGGCTTGCCGGGCCGGTCGTGCTGTTCGCCCGCAACGAACTCTGCGCCTTCGCACGGCCGGAGATCGCGGTCACGCCGGAGACCCTGCTGGAGCGGATGCTCGATTCCGGCATCAAGCTCGGCACTTCGACACCGAAGGCAGACCCATCGGGCGATTACGCCTTTCAGGTCTTCGCCAGGGCCGAGGCTGTCAAGCCGGGCGCGAAAGCGGCGCTGGAGGCGAAGGCGCTGCAACTCACCGGCAGCGCGAGCAGCACGCCGGCGCCTGATGGCGCCAATGTCTATGGTTATAAGCTCGCCAAGGGCGAGGCCGACATCTTCCTCGCCTATTGCACCAACGCGGGGCCGATCGCGAAGGAGCAGCCCACTCTCAAGCTCGTCCGGCTGCCGCCTGCAATGGCCGTCGGCGCCGATTATGGTCTGACGGTGATGACCGGGGCCTCGCCAAATGCCTGGCGCTTCGCCATGTTCATCCTGTCCCGCGACGGGCAGGCGATCCTGGCAAGACACGGCTTTTCCGCGCCGACGCTGCCACGCGAGACGGGCTGACCGGAGCATCCGATGGACTGGCAGGCGACGCGACCGGGCGAGACGCGTGCGCCGCTGCCCGACCGGCAGGACGCGCATCTCGTCTTCATCGGCTGCCTGCGCACACCCTTCGCCTCGCGCGACCAGTGCCCGCGTCAGGGCGATGCCGAGGACGGCCCGATCTGCCGCGTCGAGATCGACGCGCCCTGGCACGCCGCACTGGTCGGCATCGAGGGCTTCGCGCAGCTTGATCTCCTCTACTGGATGCATCAGGCGCGACGCGACCTCGTGACGCAAACCCCGCGCGGCGGCCAGCCGCTTGGCACCTTCGCGCTGCGCTCGCCGGTCAGGCCCAATCCGATCGCGGTCTCGCGTGTCGCATTGCTCGGCGTCGAGGACGGCATCTTGCTGGTGCGCGGGCTCGACTGCCTCGACGGCACGCCGCTGCTCGACGTGAAGCCGTATCGCTGCGCGCACACGGTCCCACGACCGGAGCACCACGATAGATCGGCCTGACCGCCGCGCCTACCGGCAGAAATCCGCGCAGCCGGCTTCCCAGAACGGGGCGTCGGAGCGCGGCGCCGGCATCGACGGGCGCAGCTTGGCACCCGGCAGATCGGCCGGCGTCGGCGCGACCAGCTCCCACCAGCGATGGGCGCATTGCGAGCGGAAGGCCATCTGTTCCGAGATCGAGGTGCCCTCGCGCGCAAGCGCCTCATCGAGCGCCGTGCAGCTCAAGCGCAAAGCCGCGTCATGCGCGTCGGATGGCTCATTGGCATAGTCGTGGAAGGCTGCCGTGAAGCTTTCCATCTCGCGGGCGATATGCGGCCACTCGTGCCGATCGAGATTCCACGCGTCCATCCATTCGCGCACGACGGTCTCGACGGCTTCCGCCTTGGACTTGGCCGCGACCTTGCGCGCCGTCGTCAGCATATGGCGCATCAGCTCGGCGCGAGCGTGGATGTGGCGCGCGGATAGCGCCGCCTCGCGCATCGCGGCGATGGCGGCCTCGGCGTCCCGGCGCAAGTCCTCGACGAAATGGGGCATGGCGTATCCTCGGCAGGCACAATCAAGGAAGGGTGGCGAGGCACTCGATCATCCACTCGAACAGCTCATGCGCCTCGACGGAACCGATGACATGGGCGTTGGCCGGCTGCTTCAGCCGCCCGTTCCAGTCGATCGTGGTGCGGCCGCGCAAGAGCCCCGTGCTGGTCTCGACCTCGACGAAGCAATCGCGGCCCGCAAACAACTCCGGCCAGAGCAGATACGCGATGACGCAAGGGTCGTGCATCGGGTGTCCCGCCGTGCCGAGCCCGCCGGGACGTGGCCGCGTCAGCATGCCTTGGATGGCCCTGCCGGTCGCATTGCCGAGCGCGCCGATGCGAGCGACCTGCTCATGGCTGGCGATCGCCTGCAGCGTGACGCCGAGGCCGAGCATCACGATCGGCCGGCCGCAGCCGAACACGATCGCCGCCGCATGCGGATCGACATGAACGTTGAACTCCGCCGCCGGCGTCATGTTGCCCAGGCCCAGCGCACCGCCCATCAGCACGATGCGCTTCACCTTCGGCAGGATGTCGGGAGCCAGCCGGAAGGCGAGCGCGAGATTGGTCAGCGGTCCCAGCGGGCACAGCGTGATGCCGTCATCAGACGCGGCCCGACAGATCGCGATGATCGCCTCGACGGCGTGGCCGGGAGCCCGCGTGCTCTTCGGCGGCGGCAGGCCGGCACCGGCAAGCCCATCCGGCCCGCAGACGAACTCGGCCGTCTCCAGCGGAAAGACCAGCGGCCCTTCGGCGCCGGCATGCACGGGGACGATATCCGCTCCGCCAAGATCGCGGATGCGCAGCGCATTGATCGTCGTCTGCGCGACCGGGACATTGCCGGCCACAGTGGTGATGGCACGCAAGGCGAGCCGGTCGCCGGCCGCAAAGGCGAGCAGCAGCGCGACCGCATCGTCCTGCCCCGGATCGGTGTCGATGATGATCGGCTCGCGCATGTCTCAGCCCTCATTCTGAGGAGCAGGCGCAGCCTGCGTCTCGAAGGATGCTCCAGATGCCTCCGGAACCTCCTGGAGCATCCTTCGAGACGCCGCTTCGCGGCTCCTCAGGATGAGGGCTGAGAAAGGAATGCGGGACATTTCACGCTGCCTTCGCATTTCCGGCCATGATCAGATGGGCGATGTCGTCGGCGCTGAGATCGCCGATCGGCCGATCGACATATTTGCGGCCCGCTCCCATGATCACGACCCGGTCGGCCAGCGCCACCACGTCGCGCATGTTGTGGCTGATCAGGATGACGGTGCGCCCATCCGCCTTCAGCTTGCGGATCAGGTCGAGCACGAGCGCCGTTTCCTTGACGCCGAGTGCCGCCGTCGGCTCGTCCATGATGATGATCTCGGCGTTCCAGCGCAGCGCCCGCGAGATCGCCACCGCCTGCCGCTGCCCGCCCGACAGCCGCTCGACGGCGCGCGTCATATCGGTGACTGCAGCAGAGAGCTGCGAAAGGTAGCGCTGCGATTCCGCAATCATCTTCTTCTTGTCGAGCACGCGCAGGAACGGCAGCAGCAAGGGCCGCGTCAGTTCCGAGCCCATGAAGACGTTCTGGGCGATCGAGAGCCGCGGCGCGAGCGCCAGATCCTGGTAGATCGTCGCCACGCCGTGCTCCAGCGCGTCATGCGGCGAGCCGAAGGCAACCGGCTTGCCGCGCATGCTGATCGACCCCGCCGTCGGCTCCTCCGCCCCCGAGATCACCTTGATCAGGCTCGACTTGCCGGCGCCATTGTCGCCACAGATCGCGACCACCTCGCCGGCGAAGATGTCGAGATCGACCTCGCGCACGGCGACCACGGCGCCGTAAGCCTTGCCGATGCCGCGCAGCGAAAGCAGGGGGGTGGTGTCGGTCATGATCTGTCCGTCCGGCTACGGGGCAACACGGCGTCATTCTCGGGCGGAGCGAAGCTTCGACCCGAGGATCTCATGCCGAGAAGGCACTGGTTTCCAAGATGCCCGGGTCAAGCCCGAGCATGACGGCGGAGCCTCCTCACTTCAAAAACTGCTCGACATTCGTCTTGTCGACCAGCACGGCGTCCGTGAACAGATACGGCCCGCTCGCCACGGTCTCCTTTGGCTTCTTCTCGACGACGATGGTCTGGATCGCGTCGACCGCCTGCTTGCCCATCTCCTCGAAGGGGATCGCAACGGTGGCGAGGAAGGTCGAGGCCGGGTCAGCAATGCGGGCATAGGTCTCCTTGCCGCCATCGACCGAGATCAGCGGGATCTGACCCTTCTTGATCCCTTGCGCCTGCAGCAGATCGTCGATGATGTAGGCTTGCCCGTCAAAGGAGGCCCAGATGCCGTTGATCTTGCCCTGGTTCTGCAGCAGCAGCGCCTGCATGCCCGCACGGACATCGTCCCTCCAGCTCTGGGTGCGGGCCATCGAAAATTTGCCGAGCTCCTTCACGCCCTGGTTCTCCGCCAGCACCGCATCGAGGATGCGGCCGCGAATGCGCGAGGCGACGTTCAGGTCGAAGCGGGCGGTGACGATGTTGCCCTGATAGCCGAGCTGGCCGAGCAGGTAGAGCGCCGCATCGGCGCCGACCTTGTATTCATTGGTCTGGATGTCGAACAGCGCATGCGGGCTCGATCCCGACTGCACGGTGATGACCGGGATTTTAGCCGCCTTCGCGGCCTGGAACTGCGCATCGGCCTCGACCGGCTTGCCCATGGCGATGATGATGGCGTCGACCTTCTTGGCGATCAGCGCATCGAACTGCTCGGCATGCTTGGGCAGCGCGCCTTCCGAGTTCAGCAGCGTCACGCCCCAGCCCCTGGCCTTGGCGGCGGCGGCGGCAGCATTGGCGACGCGCGCATGCGTCTCCGACGAGAACTGGAAGCCGACGATGCCGACCTCAAAGGCCTGCGCCGACTGGCTGAGCGCCACCAGTGCCGCCGCCGCGACCAGCATTTTCCTGAACCCGAACATGATGATGACTCCCCTCGTTTTTGATCGTTGCGAAAACGTCAGACCTTGAAGGCCGCCGTCTTCATCGCGCTGGCCGAGAACGCGACCGAACCGATGATGATGACGCCGAGAACGATGTCCTGGATGTAATAGGCCGCGCCGAGCAGCACCAAGCCGTTGCCGAGCACCTTGAGCACCAGCGCCGCAAACACCGTGCCGGGTACATTGGGCTTGCCGGGCTCGAACATCGTCATGCCCAGCAGCACGGCGGCAATCGCATAAAGCAAATAGTCGCCGGCCATGTTCGGCGCGGCCGAGGACAAATTGGCCGCCAACAGCGCCGCCATCAGTCCAGCGAAGACACCTGCCAGGAGCAGGCCGATCCGCTTCATCCGGGCCGTGGCGATGCCGGCGAGCCGGGCCGCCTCGTCGGCCTCGCCGGTCGCGACCATATGCGCGCCGGTGCGGGTCCATTTGACCAGACCCCAGGCGAACAACGTCGCCGCGATCATCCAGAGCACGAGATTGGGAACGCCGAAAGAGTAGCCGCGTGCCAGCCCGGTGAAGCCGACCGGCCAGCGACCGACGAAAGCGACGCCCTGCGTGATCATGAAGGCGCAGCCCTTGGCGATCGCCGCGGTGCCCAGCGTCATGATCAGCGAGGGGATGCGCAGCACGGTGACGCCGAAACCGTTCAGCGAGCCGAACACGACGCCCACCGCCAGTGCGCCCGCCACCGCCAGGGCCGGCGGGTATTGCGAATGCACCAGCCAGCCGCAGACCACGGCCGCCAGGCTCGCGATCTCCGCCACCGAAAGGTCGAGCTCTGCGACGGTGAAGGCGAGCGCGAAGCCGAGCGCCAGGATGGCGAGGAAGCTCGTATCCTTCAGCACGTTGATGATGTTGGTCGTGCTGGCGAAATTGGGTGCGAAGATCAGGAAGAACAGGATCAGCGCCAGCCCGGCGATGGCGGTGCCGTAGCGTCCGATGACCTCGCGCGCAGCGATCCCGCCCATCCGCCTCAGGCTCCCTTGGCGATCGTCGAGATCGGCGACAGGATCTCGATGCCGCCGGTGATCGGGATCAGCGCGCCGGTGACGAAGGCGGCACCGGGCGAAAGCAGGAAGGCGATCACGGCAGCGACATCCTCAGGCTTGCCCAAACGTCCGAGCGGCGTGCGAACCGCCGCACCCTCGACCAGCGCATTGAATTGCTGCGCGAAGCCGTTCCTCACCATTGGCGTATCGATGATGCCCGGCGCAACCGCATTCACGCGAATGCCATGCCGGCCAAGCTGCTGGGCCATGCCGTAGGTGAGTGTCGCGACACCGCCCTTGGCCGAGCCATAGGCGAGATTGGCGCCGCCATTCGCATGGGCGATCGACGAGATATGGACGATGGCGCCACCCTCAGCCTGCGCGATCATCTGGCGCGAAGCCGCTTTCGACATGCGGAACACCGCCGAGAGGTTGATGTCGACGAACTTGTCCCACTCGTCATCCTCCATCTCGACCATCGGCACCGGGCGCGAGGCGCCGGCCCCGGTGACGAGATTGTCGAGCCGGCCAAAGCGCTGGACCGCGAGGTCGACGCAAGCCTCGGGCAGATCGCGGTCGCGCACGTCGCCGGCGATGGTTGCGACCTCGGCGCCCCGCGCGCTCACCGCCCCGGCGACGGCGTCGAGCCCGGCCTGGTCGAGCCCCGACAGCACGAGCCGATGTCCCTGCCCCGCCAGCATCACGGCGAGCGCGCCGCCGATGCCGCCCGAAGCGCCCGTGACGAGTGTGACCGGACCCGGCATCGCTCAGGCCGCCCGACGGTTGTCATAGGCGCGCACCAGCCGCTGGGCGCGGGCGGGTTCGACCGGATTGAGCGTCTGGCGGTCGTATTTGATCGAGGTGCCGACGATGAAGACCTCCGCCACCTCGGCAAGGCGCGCGATGTTCTCCTCCGCCACACCGGTTCCGACCGCCACGGGCGTGTTCGAAACCTGCTTCGCGACGCGCTCGATCAGCGAGATATCGGCCTCCTTGCCCGCAGCCGGCCCACCGACACAGACGATGTCGGCAAGCCCGATGAAGACCGCGCCCGAGGCCTGCTGCTCGACCGGGCGGGTGTCGAGATTGATCGAGAATCCCGGCGTGACGTTGCAGATGATGCGGATGTTTTCGGCGCCGAGATTGGCCCGCAGCCGCAGCGCCCGTGCGCCATCCGGCGTCATCATGCCGATATCGCCGACCAAGGCTCCGGTCAGGAAGGCGCGCACGAAGCGCCCGCCCGTGGCATGGGCCACTGCGATCGAGGCCGGCGGATCGATCAGCATGTTCACACCATGCGGCAGCTCGGTCTGCGCCTGGCATTCGGCGATCACCTCTGTCATCGCCGCGACGACCTCGATCGGCATGTTCGCCTCGTAGGGCATGTCGGATTCATTGGTGTAGAGCAGCGCGTGGAAGCCGGCTTCCTCGAGGATCTTCGCCTCCTCGCGCGCCTGCTTCACGATCTTTCGCATGCCGCCACTGCGGTCATAAAGCGGGGTACCGGGCAGGGCCAGCGTGTGAACACAGCCGACCAACAGGTGGTCGCGGCCGAAATCGGTCTGAATGAGCGTCTTCATGCAGGGTCAGTCCTTCGCGGAAAGGAGCGGCGGCGCGTGGATACCCGGCAGGGCGCCCACGCTGCGCGACAGGATCGAGAGTTCGGCCGAAATCGGCGCCAGCGCCGCCTCGCTGCGCCGATAGAGCGCAAAAAGCGCGTCATAGGCAGCCTTTCGGGCGGGCTCAGGCTCGAACCGCGCGGCGGATACGACGAGGCTGGCTTGCGCCTCCGCCAGCGAGACGAAGCGCCCAAGCCCCGTCCAGGCGACAATGGCCGCACCGAGCAGACCGGGCTCCTTCGAGGCCCCGACCACGACCGGACGGCCGCAGATATCAGCCTTGATCTGGCTCCAGACCGGGTTCGCGGCCGCCCCGCCACCGAAGCGGATTTCCGCGACAGACTGGCCGAGCGCCGCTTCCGCCCGCTCCAGCACGATCCGGTTCAGGAAGCCGACGCCCTCCAGCACCGCATAGGCCAAGTCGGTCGCGCCATGCTGACGGTTGAGCCCGATCAGAGCTCCACGCAGGGAGGGGTTCCAGTAGGGCACGCGCTCGCCCTGGAGATAGGGCAGGAACAGCAAGGGCTGCGGATGGCGCCGGCCTGCGAGCAGGGATTTGATCTCGCGGCCGACCGAGCCGGGCTCGTCGGTTTGACGCCCGAGCAACGAGAGCAGCCAGGACACGGTATCGGCGCCGTTCTGGCTCGGGCCGCCGATCTGCCAGAGGCCGCGCCAGTCGACGCTCAGCAGGCCCTCGGCCTCGACCGGTTCCAGGCCGACGGCGCCAAGAACCTCCGTCGTGCCGGAGATGTTGTAGGCATAGCCCGGCCGCAGCGCGCCGAGCCCGGCAACCGCGACCCAGGTGTCGCTTGACGAACAGAACACCGGCACGCCCGCAAGCTTGTCGAGCGGCGCCGGCAGGCCGGGCAGCACCGGCCCGACACGGTCGCAGGGCTCCAGCACCGGCGGCAGGATCGATGCCGACAGGCCAATCGCCGCGAAGGGATCGGTGCCTGCGACGACTGCCTTCGACGCCAGAAGCCGCGCCATCGAAACAGGATCGCCCGCCTGCCGGCCGGTCAGGCGCGCATTTAGGTAGTCTTTCGGCTCCAGCACGCAGGCCAGCGCCCGGAAACAGGCTTCCTCCTCCTCGCGCAGCCAGGCGAGCCGCGCCAGCGGGTGAAAGGCGTTGATCCGGGCGCTCTCGGGATGGGAATCGCCCAGCCTCTCGCGCAGTCGCATGGCGGCGGCTTCCGAGCGCGTATCCTTCCAGGTCATCGCCGGGCGCAACTGGCGCCCGTCGCGTCCAAGAAAGACCTGCGTGCGGGTGACGCCACAGATCGCCACCGCCTCGATCGCCGTAAACAGCGTGGGCTCGGCCTCGGCAAGCTGGCCCGCTGCCTCGATCAGGATGCGCCACCATTCCGTTGCATCGATCTCCGACCAGCCCATGCGGTCGATCGCGGTCGGCCCAACGATCATGGCCTGCGCCCGCGTCGCACCGTCTGCATCGATCAGCGCAGCGCGAAAGCTGGTTCCACCAAGGTCGCAGGCCAGGACGACGCTCACGACGCCACTCCCGAGGCTTGGCCCGCGGATTCGAGGCTTTTGACTTGCCGATGAATCGTGAAGCGGTAGATGTCGCCCCGGATCAGGTTGTCGCTGACCTCGATCACGGCGCCGGTGACGTCGCGAGCCACGCGCTGCGAGCGGAACACGGCGGCCCCGGTCGCGACCCGCAAATGAGCCGCCTCCTCCGGGCCAGCTGCGATCGGCTCCAGCGTCTCCTCGACGGTGGCGACATGGACGTCCCGGCATTCGGCGAGGTAGCGGTAGAGCGAGGCGTTCACCAATTCGCGGGCCTGCGCTTCTCCGAGCACGGCCTTGCCGAGTCGCGAGCGCTGGAGCACGGCGGGCTCGTCGTCGAGGCTGCGCAGGCGGGTCAGGTCGACGATCCCGCCCGCGGCGATCGCCTGCCCGAAGAGCGCGAACTCGTCGGGCGCGGCGGGTCGGACGGCCAACGAGATCACCCGTGTCGTCGGCACGCGTCCTGCCGTCCGCGCCTCGGTGTGAAAATCGACGATGCTGCCGAGATTCTTGGCGATGTGACGCGGCCGGTAGAAGGTGCCTTTGCCCTGCCGGCGCTCGACCAGCCCCTGGTCCTGAAGCTGTTTCAGCGCGGCCCGGATCGTCGTCCGGCTCGCGCCATAGCGCTCGCAAAGCTCGTGTTCGGAGGGAATCGCACGGGAATCGCCACCAGCGGCCGCAAGGCCGAGCTCAAGGCTGTGGGCGATTTCCTGATAACGGATCACGGGCGACCTCGGCGGGACACCTCATGAAAGATACAAATCCAATACAAGTCAAGCGGCTGTGTGCGTCGCTCGTCATGCTCGCCCTTGTGGCGAGCACCACGTCTTGAACGTAGCGCTCGGCGAGCGAAGACGTGGATGGTCGGGACAGGCCCGACCATGACGGGAGGCGGCGCTTCAGGCGCTCGGTGTCGCCTTCCAGCCTGCAGCCGAGAGAATCGCATCCACCAGGCGTTGCGAGGCGAGCGCCTCCTCGCCGGTCACGACCGGGTCGCGGCCCTGCTCGATGGCGTCGAGGAAGTCGGCGATGACGGCGCGGTGGGCGTCATGGGGGAAGTCCATGATGTTGGCGCCGCTTCCCGTCGAGCCCTCGGCCTCGACGATCTCCTCGCGCCCGTCGAGGAAAGCGAGGCGCAGGCGCCCGCCGATCAGCGAAGCAAAGCCTTTCGTCCCAGTGATCTCGATTCGCTCAGGATACCCCGGATAGGCCGCCGTCGTCGTCACCAGTGTCGCTGGCGCGCCATTGCCGGTTTCGAGCAGCGCCGAGACGTAATCCTCGGTCTCCATGCGGTGCAGCCCGGTCGTCAGCGCCTGCGCCGCGACCACCTTCGATACGCCGACCAGCGAGCGGAACAGGTCGAGCGAATGGATCGCCTGCGTCAGCAGCACGCCACCGCCATCGCGCGCCAGCGTGCCGCGTCCCGGCTCGTCGTAATAGCTCTGCGGCCGCCACCAGGGCACTTGCAGGAACGCGGCCTCGACACTGCCGAGTTCGCCGGCATCAAGCGCCACCTTCAATCGCAGGCTCGCGGGACGGAAACGGTGCTGCAGCACGACGCCGAAGATCTTGCCGGTGCGCCGGGCCGTATCGACGAGACGCTGGCCGCGCTCGCTGGTCAGCTCCAGCGGCTTTTCGACCAGGACATGCTTGCCGGCCTCGAGGCAGCGGGCGGAAACGTCCAGATGCGAACTCGGCGGCGTCAGAACGATGATCGCATCGACGGAACCGTCGGCCAGCACGGCGTCGAGATCGGTCGTGGTCGGAAACGGAAACTGCCCGGCAAAGGCCTGCGCCCGCGCAGCCGACCGGCTGACCGCGTAGCGCACCTCCGCCCGGTCAGTGAGATCGAGCAGGCTCTTGGAATGCGGCAGGGAGGCCGGGCCGAGCCCGATCACGGCGATGCCGAGCTTGCGTGTCATGACGAGAGCATCCTCAGGAATGGGCGACGCGTGGCTTCGCCGGCAGCCAGGCCGCCTGCGCCTGCGCCTCCAGCGCCAGCCGGCAGACTGTGAAGGTGTGGCTCTGTGGCGCTGCGGTTTCGCCGCGCGCGCCGATATCGGCGATCAGGTTGCGGAAATAGGTCAATGGCTCGCGCGAGGCATCGATATGGCGGGTGCCGGCCTTGTCGACGAGGAAGACATGGTCGCCGCCCGGCCGCCCGGCGATGTCGACATATTTGCGCAGTTCGATCGTGCCCTCGGTGCCCAGGATCGTCAGGCGCCCGTCGCCCCAGGTCGAAAGACCGTCGGCGGTGAACCAGTCGACGCGGATATAGCCGCCGGCCCTGTCGCTGCGCAGCAGGATCTCGCCGAAATCCTGAAAATCGGGCAGGTCGGCCACGCCGAAATGGCCGATGCCGGACGTCACGATCTCAGCGCTGTCCGAACTGGTGAAATGCAGGAATTGGTCGATCTGGTGCGAGGCAATGTCGGTCAGGATACCGCCACAGGCCGCCGCGTCGAAAAACCAGCCCGGCCGAATCGCCCGGTTAAGGCGATGCGGCCCGAGCCCGATCGTCTGCACGACGCGGCCGATCGCACCATCGGCGACCAGTTTTCCCGCGACGATCGTCGCGGGCACGATAAAGCGCTCGGAGAAGCAGACCGAAAAGATGCGGCCGGTCTGCGCGACAGCCGCCTCGACCTCGGCGAGTTGCGCAAAGCTCGTCACGCCCGGCTTGTCGACCATGACATCCTTGCCGGCCCGCATCGCCGCGACCGCGACCGCGGCGCGCTCGCTGGGGATGCCGGCGCAGACGATCAGATCAACAGACGGATCGTCGAGCAGCCGCTGCGCTTCCACGGCCTGAAGGTCGGGGAAGCGCTCGCGGAAGCCTTCGAGCACGCGCGCGTCGCTGGTCTTGGGATCGAAGCCGGCGCATTCCGCGCCGGCCTCCAGCAGGCCACCGACCATGTGGTAGATATGGCGATGGTCGAGGCCGATGGCAGCAAACCGCATGGCCGGTCCCTACTTCGGCGTATGGCCGACGCCGATCTCCTGATCCCAGCGCCGGAAGGCCGCGACGAGGCGCTCCGGCGTCAGCGGCGGCCGCGTCGGCAACTGAGTGATAAGGTCGTCATATTTCGGACGGCCATACTCCTTGAGCACGTCGCGGCTTTCCTGCGGCGCCATGGCGAGCGTCACGCCCTTCACCGCCGGGCCGGGATAGAAATAGCCCTTGTCATAGGTCGCGGCCTGCGCCTCCGGCTTCAGCATGTAGGACATCAGCGCCAGCAGCGCCTTGACCTTGTCCGCCGGCACGCCCTTGGGGATGCACATGAACTGGGTGTCGGGAATCCAGTGCGTGTTGGCCAGCACGAAGACCTCCGCTTCCTTCGGCACGATGCCGAGCGCGCGCGGGTTGATGTCCCAGCCGCAGGTGGAAACGATGACGTCGCGCGTGCCCTCGCCGAGCTCCTTCATCGTCGGCGTGGTGCCGCCGGGATAGTAGTCGATGCCGCTGCCGAGCTCCTTGAGATAGGCCCAGCTCTTGTCCCAGCCCTTCATCGGGTCGCTGGGGTCGGAATCGCCGAGGATGTAGGGCAGGCCCTGAAGCCAGGTCCAGCCGGGGCCGGAATTGACAGGGCGCGCATAGGTGAAGCGGTTCTTGTTCTGCTTCACATAGGCAAGGAACTCCTCGGCCGTCTTCGGCACGACCTTGAGGCGATCGGGCATGTATTCGAACAGCGGGCCCGATGGCGAATAGGCGACCGCGACGCCTTCGTTCTGGCCGAAATTGCGCTGCATCATCAACGCCTGCTCGTGATAGACCTCCTCGGCCTTCGGCAGGCTTGCGGCATGGGACTTCCAGACATCGACCCACAGGCCCTGCTGGATTCCGTCCGACATCGCGCCCGGACCGGTCAGAACGAGATCGATGTCGACGCGGTTGGCTTCCTGCTGCGCCTTGAGCTTCGCCGGCAATTCCGGCGATGGCGCCCGCGAAAAATTTAGCCGCGAGATGATCTTCGGATTTTCCTTGGCGAAGCGCTCGATCGCGACCTGGGTCAATTGCAGGTTGCCGGCGACATCGATGATGTTGAGCGCGACGGGCGCGCTCTGGGCCTCAGCCCGGCTCGCGCCGAGGGCTGCAAGGCCGGCCGCGCCGGCCACGACGCTGCGACGTGTCAGATGGGTCATGTCTTCTCCCTGGGTTGAGGTCTCTTCATGCATGCGAAGCGCACACTGCGGACCCTTGACTGGCATACTAGTGCACCAAGAAATCGGACGCCAGTGCATCGGGCGGCGTCTTGTGCCTCTCCCGGAACATGCCGAACCCTCGTGGCAAGCGCGCTGCGACCGCTCAGTCCTGCTGCCGCAGCAGCGCCTCCATGGCGCGGCCGAGCAGCGGCGCCGCCGCCCCATGGATTTCGTGGAGTTGGCTGGCGCGCACGCTGGCAAGCTGCGGCGCGGCAAGGCCGTCCATCGTTCCCTCTGCCCGCAACAACCCATCGAAATGCGCCCAGAGGCCGGGATTGGCCACGAATGGCCCGCTGACGGCGATGCGGGTCGGGAAGAAGATGCGGCAGGCATTGGCCAGCGCCCGCGCCACCAGCCGGGTCGCCGCATCGATTTCCGGCAGGCTCACCAGATCGCGCCCGGCAAGCTGCAGGGCGAGGCGCACCTCGTCCTCGTCGAGATCGGGCCAATGCCGGCGCAGCGCCGGCAGCAGCGACCACAGCGCCGCCCCGGTTTCGAGGCAGCCGGTATTGCCGCAGCCGCAGCGGCGCTCGCCCAGGGCCGTCAGCCGCCAATGCCCGATTTCGCCGAAGGAGCCGGCCGGGGCGAAGGAGCGCCCATCGACGGCATAGGACAGGCCGATGCCCCAGCCCCAATGCAGCAACAGCGTGCTGCCGGCGAACTGCTCGGGCTCGCGCACGGCCCGCGCCCGCAGTTCGGCATCGAGATTGCGACAGATCTCGACCGGCCCGGCGATCGGCGCCAACGCGGCGCCGATGTCGAGCCCGCGCATCCGTGGCCAGCGCGAGGCCATCAGCCATTGCCCGCGCGACAGGTCGAGCAGGCCCGACAGCGAGACCGCCGTGCCCGCATGGCTCATGCCATCAGGCATGGCGGCGAGCAATTGCACGGCAAGCTCGGCCATCACGGCGGCGATCGCGCCGTTATCAGCCTCGCCTGCGATCGTGATCGACCGTTGCGTGACGAGATGGCCCGACAGATCGACCAACGCCCCCGACAGCGACTGGCTGGAGACGTAGATCACAGAGGCGCCGATCCGCCGCGTATTGGCGAGCAGCATAGCCGCGGGGCGGCCGCGCCCGGCGATCTCACCCATCGTCTCCAGCAGCAGGCCGCGCGAGACCAGATCGGCGACCACGCGAGAGATTGAGGTCGAGCGCAGGCCGAGCAACCGGCCGATATCGGAGCGGGAATGGGCCAGGCCGCCCAGCACGAGCCGGTAGATCCGAGCGCAGTCGCGGTCATGGGCAACCGAAAAACGGCTGTCGTCGAGCGTCGCCAGAATCACGGCCGGCCAGATTCCCTATTGAGACCATGTCTTTATTCAGAACACGGCGGTTCAAAAATAGCTGTTGCCTTTCCGGGCACGCCCCATAAGCTCCCAAGACGATATAAAAAACAATCACATAGGCAAAGGTTCAAAAATCGCATGGTCGATATTCGCATCGTCCCCGACAAGGCGACGCTCGGCGCGCAGGCCGCCGCCCTGGGTGCCCAGGCGATCCGCGAGGCTCAAGCTCGCTTCGGCCATGCCAATATCATCGTCGCCACCGGTGCGAGCCAGTTCGAGCTGCTGCAGAACCTGGTCGTGGCCGAGGGCATCGACTGGACCAAGGTCACGGCCTTCCATCTCGACGAATATGTCGGCCTTACCGAGGAGCACCCCGCGAGCTTCCGGCGTTATCTGCGCCTGCGTTTCCTGGCCCCGCTCGGCAATGCACCCGAGTTCATTCCCGTCGATGGCGAGGGCGATCCGGAGGCCGAGACGGCGCGGCTGAACGCCTTGATCGCCGGCAAGCGCATCGATGTCTGCTTCGCCGGCATCGGCGAGAACTGCCACATCGCCTTCAACGACCCGCCTGCCGATTTCGACACGGAGCAGCCCTATATCGTGGTCACGCTCGACGAGGGCTGCCGCCAGCAGCAATTCGGCGAGGGCTGGTTCCCGACATTCGAATCAGTCCCGCAACGCGCGATCTCGATGAGCGTCCGGCAAATCCTGAAAAGCGCGCTGATCATCGCCTCCGTCTCGGACACGCGTAAGGCGATAGCCACCCGCGACGCGCTGGACGGCCCGGTCAGCAACCTGCATCCGGCCTCGATCCTGCAGACGCATCCCAACACAGTGATGTTCATCGATCCGCCGGCGGCGTCGCTGCTGAAAAGCGCCTGAAAGGGGGAAGCAGGCGATGATGCGCACGGCTGGCCTCGTCGATCTTCAGGTCAACGGCTTTGCCGGCATCGATTTCAATTCCGGCACGGTGACGCCAGCCGAAATCGACCACGCCTTGGAGGCGATGCTGGCGACCGGCGTCGCCATCTGCCTGCCGACGATCATCACTGCCCAGCCCGACGAGCTCGACCAACGCTTCCAGGCGCTCGACGCGGCGATCGCGGCGAGCCGGCTCGGCCCGCTGATGTGCCCGGGCTACCATCTCGAAGGCCCCTTCCTGAACCCGGCCAACGGCTATGCCGGCTGCCATCCGCCCCAGGCGATGACGGCCGCCGATCCGGGCCTCGTCGAGCGGCTGGAAAGCCGGCTGACCCGGCCGATCTTGATGGTGACGCTGGCGCCGGAGATCGACGGCGCGGCCGCCTTGATAGCCGCGTTGGCAAAGGCTGGCCGCATCGTTGCGCTCGGCCATACCGCAGCGGATTTTGACCAGGTCGCGAGCGCGGCGGCAGCCGGCGCAACC
Organism: Allobosea sp. P2_B12; assembly: GCF_056404835.1. Classification (NCBI taxonomy): domain Bacteria; kingdom Pseudomonadati; phylum Pseudomonadota; class Alphaproteobacteria; order Hyphomicrobiales; family Alloboseaceae; genus Allobosea; species Allobosea sp. P2_B12. Next base: position 362,608 of record NZ_JBFUDG010000004.1, read on the forward strand.
CTCTCGACCCATCTCGGCAACGGCATGCCGCAGCAGCTGCACAAGCTGGTGAACCCGATCTTCGCCCAGCTCGCCGAGGACCGGCTGTGGGCGAGCTTCATCGCCGACGGCATCCATCTTCATCCCAAGGCACTGCGCTCGCTGCTGCGGGCCAAGGGCTTCGGGCGCACCATCCTCGTCACCGACGCGGTTTCGGCGGCAGCCTCGAAGCCGGGCCATTATCCCTTCGCCCGCATGACGGTGGAGCTGCGTCCCGACGGCTCGGTGCGTCAGCCGGGCGCCTTGTCGCTCGCGGGCTCGGCGCTCTGTCTCGATCAGGCCATGCGCAATCTCGTCGCCTGGGGGTTCGCGACGCCGGGCGAGGCGATCGCGATGGCCTCCGACCACCCGCTCGCGGTGCTTGAGCCCGCGCTGAAGGCGCACGGCGTGACGCTCGATCGCGGCAAGGTCGAATGGTCTCGCGACCTGACTGTGACCCGCATCCGCCTCGGTGAGATCGAGCGTCGCTTCGGCCATGATTTAAATCTGGATACGCACGCAACGACTGACGCCTGAACCATAAAAAGGGGAGATACCAGATGAGCCGGAAACCGACAGGCCAAGATGGCATCATGAAACAAGACCGCCGCACCGTCCTGGATCGCCGCACAGTCCTGGGCGGCCTCACCGCCATGGCGACAGGCGCGGGCGGCGCGGGCGCCGCCTCGCCGCCCCTGCCCTCCGCGCCGGTGACGATCAGCGTCATCGATGTTGGCGGCGCGCTCGCCCTGATGCAGAAGGCTTTTGAAGACTATCGCGCCGCCAATCCCAAGCTGGTCTCGCGCATCGCCTTCGTGAAGGCGCCGGCGCCCGAACTCGCCAGCAAGATCAAGGCGCAGCAGGAGGCCGGCCGCGCCGATCTCGATCTCGTCCTGACCGGCAGCGACGGCCTTGCGGCCGGCCTCGACCAGAAGCTCTGGCTCAAGGTCCTGCCCGATTTCAACGACAAGTTCCCGAATATCGAGGCGAATTACGAGCCGGCCGCGCTCAACCTGCACAAGGTCCAGGGCGACGGCTTCGGCGTCGTGGTGAACTACTACCCGTCCGGCCCGCTGCTCGAATACATGCCCACCCGCGTCAAGCAGGTCCCGACCACGGCCGAGGAGCTGCTCGCCTGGGCCAAGGCCAACCCCAACAGGTTCATGTATGCCCGCCCGACCAATTCCGGCCCGGGCCGGACCTTCATGATGGGCCTGCCCTATATCCTCGGCGACAAGGACCCGCAGGACCCCGTTGGCGGCTGGGATAAGACCTGGGCCTATCTCCAGGAACTCGGCCAGTACATCGAATACTATCCCGCCGGCACCGGCGCGACGATGAAGGAGTTCGGCGACGGCTCGCGCGACATCATCATCTCGACCACCGGCTGGGACATCAATCCGCGCGCGCTCGGCATCGTGCCGAAGGAGGCGAAGATCCAGACGCTGAAGGGCTTCCACTGGGTCTCGGACGCCTTCTTCATGTGCGTGCCCAAGGGCATCCCCAACGACCGGCTCGCCGTCGTGCTCGACATGATGGCCTATGTGCTCACCCCCAAGGCACAGGCCTATGCCTATGACGAGGGCTATCTCTACCCGGGTCCGGCGGTGAAGAACGTGCCGCTCTCGCTCGCGCCCAAGGCGAGCCAGGACGTCATCGCCGAGTTCGGCCGCCCCGAATATGCCGACCTGATCGCCAACAACCCAATCGAGCTGCCGCTGAAGCCCGAGAAAATGGTCGTCGCCTTCCGCAAATGGGACGAACTGGTCGGCTCGAAGCGGGCGAAATAAACGGAAACAGCCCCGAGCGTTTCAACGCGCCGTCATTCCGGACAAGCCGCGAAGCGGCGCCGATCCGGAATGACGGAGAGGAATTGATTGCCGACGGAGTCATCGACATCACGCTTTAGAAGTCGCTGGCGATCCCCTTGACCTCCCAGTCGTCGTAGCGGACCGGCTCCAGCCCGCCGCGACCATTGATCTCGCGTGCCCCCGTCACCCCGGCGGCCTTCGCGTCGATCGCCGCGCGCCTTGCCTCGGCTTCCGCCAGGGCGCGCCGGGCTGCGGGCGACAGCGTCCGGGCAGGCGCCTCGTCGGGCGCTTCGGGAGCCTTCGTCTCGTCGGGCGGCTGGCTCATCGGATCGCTCTCTTCTCACCACTCTCTTGCGGGATCGGCACCGCCTTCACCACATAAGGCGCAAATCCGCATCCGGGGAGGGGCATGTCGCCGCGACCCGCGCATGCGAGGCAAATCTGGCCTGCGAACAACGGGAACGACGATGAACTATATCCGCACCGGCATGCTGATGGCCGGCCTCACCGCGCTGTTCGGCGCGGTCGGTTACCTGCTCGGCGGCAGCGGCGGCATGCTGATGGCGCTCGGCTTCGCCGCCGTCACCAATCTCTTCAGCTACTGGAACTCCGACCGGCTGGCCCTGGCCGCCCACAACGCCCATGAGGTCGATGCGCAGACAGCGCCCGAGCTCTACGGCATGGTGCGTGACCTCGCCGCCCGCGCGAACATGCCGATGCCGCGCGTCTATCTGATCGACGAGGACCAGCCCAACGCCTTCGCCACCGGCCGCAATCCGCAGAACGCCGCCGTCGCGGCGACGACAGGGATCATGCGCACGCTGAGCTATGAGGAGCTGGCCGGCGTGATGGCGCATGAACTTGCCCATATCAAGAACCATGACACGCTGACGATGACGATCACCGCCACCATGGCCGGCGCTATCTCGTCGCTCGTGACCTTCGGCATGATGTTCGGCTCACGCGAGAACCGGCCGAATTTCGTCGCTCAGATCCTGCTGTCGATCCTGGCACCGCTCGCCGCCATGGTGATCCAGATGGCGATTTCGCGCTCGCGCGAATACGAGGCCGACAGGCTCGGCGGCGAAATCGCCGGCAATCCGGTCTGGCTGGCCGATGCGCTGGCCAAGATCGCCGGCGGCGTCGCGCATATTCCAAACGAGACGGCGGAGGCGAAGCCTGCTACGGCGCACATGTTCATCATCAATCCCCTGACTGGCGGCGGCATGGATTCCCTGTTCTCGACACATCCCGACACCGGAAACCGCATCGCCGCGCTGATGGAGCAGGCTCGTGCCATGGGTATCGGCAGCAATGCCGGCGGCTTCATGAATCAGGCTTCCCAGACTCCCTGGGGCGGCACGGGCTCGGGCCATCAGCCCGGCCCCTGGGGCTGAACCGGTGGCTAAGGCGATCAAGGACGACGACCGCAAACCCGCGCAGCCGGATGAGAGCAGCGACGCCGAGGGCGCAACCGCTCCGGGCCTTCCCGCACGCAAGCTCGCAGCCGCCGTCATCGACGAGGTGCTGCGCGCGGGGCTCGCGCTCGACGACACGCATGAGCGGCTGGCGCCGTCCTTCGGACTCGACGCCGCCGATGCCGCGCTCGCGCGGGCCATAACCATCACGGCGTTCCGGCGTCTCGGCACGATCCAGGAGGCGATCAACGCCCGGCTCGAGCGCGGCAGCCCCCGCAATTCCGGCCCCTTCGAGCCGATCATGGTCGCAGCCGCCGCCCAGATCCTCTTTCTCGATGTTCCCGATCACGCCGCCGTCGACCTCGCCATCCGCCATCTCCACGAGGATGCCCGCTCCTCGCGCTATGTGTCGCTCGGCAACGCGCTGCTGAGGCGGCTCGCCCGCGAGCGCGAGGCGATCTTGGCGGAGGCCATCGATCCCTTCCTCGACACGCCCGAATGGCTGACCGAGAGCTGGATGGAGAGCTATGGCGAGGACACGGCCGCCGCCATCGCACGAAGCCATCGCGACGAACCGCCGCTCGACATCTCGGTGAAGGACGATGCCGAGGGCTGGGCCGCGAAGCTGGATGGCCTGCTCCTGCCGACGGGCTCGATCAGGCTGCGCGAACGCCAGGGCATCAGTAGCCTGCCCGGTTTCGACGAAGGCGCCTGGTGGGTGCAGGATGCAGCCGCCGCGCTGCCCGTGCGCCTGCTCGCACCGAAAGCCGGCGAGCGCATCGCCGATCTCTGCGCCGCGCCCGGTGGCAAGACGGCACAGCTCGCAGCGCTCGGCGCGCAGGTGACGGCGGTCGACCGTTCGGGCCCGCGCCTGCGCCGGCTCAGGGCCAATCTGGAGCGGCTCGGCCTCACCGCCGAGATCGTCACGAAGGACGCCACCCTGTGGGAGACGGAGCCTTTCGACGCCGTGCTGCTCGATGCGCCTTGCAGTGCGACCGGGACGATCCGGCGCCACCCCGACGTCGCCTGGACCAAATCGCCTGAGGATCGCGACAAGCTCGTCGCCCTGCAGGCGCGACTGCTTGAAGCTGCGGCACGCCTGACGCGGCCGGGCGGCCGGCTTGTCTACTGCACCTGTTCGCTCGAGCCGCAGGAGGGCGAAGCGCAGATCGAGGCCTTTCTGGCAGGCCATCCCGACTTCGCCCGCAAGCCGATCGAAGCCGCCGAGATCGGCGGGCTCAGTGAGGCGATCGACCGCAACGGCGACCTGCGCACCCTGCCCCACCAGCTCCGCAACGAAACGCCGCGCCTTTCTGGATGGAGCGGATTTTACGCAAGCCGCCTGATCAGGCTATGACGATGCGGGGATTCGCGTTGGCAGACGGCACCAGGCGTAATGGGTACGGGGCGTATCGGGGCATTGAACGGCTGGTCTGAGCGCAAGGGACTGGCCCGGGCCGCCATCGGCCGAGCGGCGCGGCGCACCCGTGGCCAGTTCGTCGGCTTCGCGCGCAAGCTCTGGCCCTTCGGCCGTGCCACGGCGACCCGCCTGCTCTTCGCGCCGCATGACCTGCGGACTTCGGACCCGACGACGGCCAGCGATATCTATGCCGGCTACTATGCCTTCGCCGGCCGCACCCTGCGCACCCATGGCGAATCGCCCTTCGACAGCGAGCCGCCGAGCGAGGCCTGGGCCGAGGCGCTTCACGGCTTCGGCTGGCTGCGCCATATGCATGCCGCCGACACCGCCATCGCCCGCGCCAATGCCCGCGCGCTGGTCGACGACTTCATCTCGAAGAAGCGCGACCGCAACGAGATCGCGCGCCGCCCGGCGGTCGCGGCACGGCGGCTGATCTCCTTCCTGTCGCATTCGCCGCTGTTGCTGGAAGGCGCCGACCACGTCTTTTACGAGCGCTTCGTGCGCCATGTCTCGCGGCTGGCCGACCGGCTGAACCTCGCGCTCGCCGGCGCGGTCGAGGGTGCCGCGCGCTTGAACTGCCTGATCGCGGTGGCCTTCGCCGCGGTCTGCCTCGATGGTCAGGACGCGCGGCGGCGGCGGCTGGAGTTCCTGCTCTCCGACGAACTCGACCACCAGATCCTGCCCGATGGCGGCCATCTCAGCCGCAATCCGCGCTTGCTGATCGAATTGCTGCTCGACCTCCTGCCGCTGCGCGAGACCTTCATGGCGCGCGGCATCGAGCCACCACGCGGCGTGCTAATGGGAATCGAGCGGATGATGCCGCATTTGCGGCTGTTCCGGCATGGCGACGGCGCGCTCGCCTTGTTCAACGGCATGGGCACGACGCCACCCGATCTCATGGCGACGCTTGCGGCCTATGACGATGCCCGCGCGCGGCCGAACGAGCAGGCCGCCTATTCCGGCTACAGCCGGCTTTCCGGCGAGCGCAGCATCGCCGTGATCGATGCGGGCGCACCGCCGCGCGGTGCCCATTCGATCGAGGCGCATGCCGGCTGCCTTGCGTTCGAATTCTCCAGCGGCGCCCAGCGCCTCGTCGTCAATTGCGGCACCAGCCGCTACGGCTCGGACGAACTCCGCCTCGCGGCGCGCAGCACGGCGGCGCATTCCACTGTCACGCTGAATGACCGCTCCAGCGCCGCTTTCGGCCTCGTCCTGGGCGAGATGCGGGTCATCTCCGGTCCGTCCGATGTGCGCGTCGCCCGGCAGGATGCGGAAGAGGGCCAGGAATGGGTCGGCAGCCATGACGGCTATCGCCGCGGCCTGGGAGCCGTGCATACGCGCCGCCTGCTGCTCTCGCGCGATGGTGCGTCGCTGTCGGGCGAGGACGAGATCACGCTCACCGGTACGCCCGCCGGCTTACCGGCGATTGCCCGCTTCCATCTGCACCCATCCGTCAGGCCGAGCCTGATCCGCGAGGGCGAGGGCGCCATGCTGGCGCTGCCCAATGGCGAGGTCTGGGCCTTCGAGGCCTCGGGCCTGACGGTCTCGATCGAGGAGAGCATCTTCCTCGCCGCGACAGATGGACGGCGGCGCACGGAACAGCTCAGCCTCGCCTTCGACGCGGTCGCGACGCCCCGGATCGTCTGGCGCTTCAGCCGCGTCGGCGCGGCCGCGCCGACAACCGCGCGGTTCAGGCCCGCGCCTCCAGAGGCCGGAACGCCGCCCGAACCGGCACCGGACGCATAATCAATCTGCCTGGCGCAACTTTGCTTTGCGCGCCGCAGCATGATAGCTCGCGCCCGACACCTGCCTTGCAGTTCCCCTGTAGACCAGCCCCGGACATGCCCCGATGCCGACAGAGCTTCGCCGCGTCGAACGCGCGCTCCTTTCCGTCTCCGACAAGACCGGGCTGATCGATTTCGCGCGCGCGCTGAACCGGCTCGGCATCGCGCTGGTCTCGACCGGCGGCACCGCCAAGGCGATCGCCGAGGCCGGACTGCCGGTGACCGACGTCACCGATCTCACTGGCTTCCCGGAGATGATGGACGGGCGCGTCAAGACGCTGCACCCCAAGGTCCATGGCGGATTGCTGGCGATCCGCTCCCACCCCGAGCATCAGGCCTCGATGCTCGGCCACGGCATCGCGCCGATCGACCTGCTCGTCGTCAATCTCTACCCCTTCGAGGCGACCGTCGCGGCGGGCAAGCCCTATGACGACTGCATCGAGAACATCGATATCGGCGGTCCCGCGATGATCCGCGCCGCCGCCAAGAACCACAACGACGTCGCCGTGGTCGTCGATGCCGCCGACTACGCCGCCGTGCTCGGCGATCTCCAGTCCCACAAGGGCGCGACCACGCTGACGCTGCGCCGCAAGCTCGCCCAGAAGGCCTATGCCCGCACCGCGGCGTATGATTCCGCGATCTCGAACTGGTTCGCCAACGAACTCGGCGACACCGCGCCGGCCTATCGCGCGCTTGGCGGCACCCTCGTTCAGAGCATGCGCTACGGCGAGAACCCCCATCAATGGGCCGCGTTCTACAGCACGCCCGGGCACCGGCCGGGCGTCTCGACCGCGCGCCAGCTCCAGGGCAAGCAGCTCTCCTACAACAACATCAACGACACCGACGCCGCCTTCGAATGCGTCGCCGAATTCGATCCCGCCGTCTCGGCCGCCTGCGCAATCATCAAGCACGCCAATCCTTGCGGCGTCGCCACCGGCTCTGATCTCGGCGAGGCCTATGCGCGTGCGCTCGCCTGCGACCCCGTCTCAGCCTTTGGCGGCATCATCGCCTTCAACCGCACGCTGGACGGGGCTACAGCCCGCGAGATCGTAAAAATCCTGACCGAGGTGATCATCGCGCCCGACGCCGATGAGGAGGCGATCGCGGTAATCGCGGGCAAGAAGAATCTGCGCCTGCTCCTGACCGGCGGCCTGCCCGACGTCCGCGCACCCGGCCTCTCGCTGCGCACCGTCTCGGGCGGCTTCCTGGCGCAGGCGCGCGACAACGCCGTCGTCGACGACATGGAGCTCAAGGTCGTGACCAAGCGCCAGCCGAGCGAGGCGGAACTTGCCGATCTGCGCTTCGCCTTCCGCGTCGCCAAGCACGTCAAGTCGAACGCCATCGTCTATGTGAAGGCCGGCGCCACCGTCGGCATCGGCGCCGGCCAGATGAGCCGGGTCGATTCCTCGCGCATCGCCGCCTGGAAGGCGAGCGAGGCGGCCAAGGCCGCCGGACTCGGCGAAACGCTGGCCAAGGGTTCGGTCGTGGCATCGGATGCCTTCTTCCCCTTCGCCGACGGCCTGCTGGCCGCTGCCGAGGCCGGCGCCACCGCCGTGATCCAGCCCGGCGGCTCGATGCGCGACGACGAGGTCATCAAGGCAGCCGATGAGGCCGGCCTCGCCATGGTCTTCACTGGGCATCGCCATTTCCGGCATTGAAGCACTCAAAATCGGGGGTCGGTATGCACACGCTGAAGCTCATCGCCGCCGGCTTCGCTCTGCTTGGAGCCCTGCATTTCCTGGCGCGCCGGCTCAAGCTCGGCGGCGGCGATCCGACCGGATTGGCCGTGAAGCTCTTCCTGCCGCTCTGGCTGGTAGCGTCGCTGGTCAATCTCTGGGTCGGGGTCAATCGCACCGGCTATACGCTTCTGCAGGAGATGCCGTTCTTCTCGCTCGTCTTCGGCCTGCCGGCGGCCTTCGCGATCCTGCTCTTCCTCAGGTTCAGGTAGCGCGATGAGCCTCGATTCCGTCCGCGCCTTCTTCGCACAGCACGCCCCCGACATCGCCATCATCGAGACGCCCGAGAGCAGCGCGACGGTGGCGCTGGCCGCCGCTGCGCATGGCGTCGAGCCGGCGCGGATCGCCAAGACGCTCTCGCTGCGCATCGGGGACCGCGTCGTGCTCGTGGTCGCGCGCGGCGATGCCAGGCTCGACAACCGCAAGGTCAAGGCCGCGCTTGGGGCCAAGCCGCGCATGCTGGATGCCGACGAGGTCGTGGCGCTGACCGGCCATCCCGTCGGCGGCGTCTGCCCCTTCGGCCTCTCCACGCCGCTACAGGTTTATTGCGACATCTCGCTCAAGGCCTTCGACGAGGTCGTGCCGGCGGCCGGTTCGACGCAGAGCGCAGTCCGCATTTCGCCGGAGCGCATGGCCGCGCTCACCGGCGCGGAATGGGTCGATGTCTGCCAGGACATCGTCTGACGAGACCAGCTGCGATCGCCGTCAGCCCTTGGCCGCTAGCCGCTGCGTCAGCGCCATCGCGGCGGCCGGATTACGCACCTTGTCGCCGCTGATCACATAAAGGAAGACGTCGCGCGGGCCGGCCTTCGCCGGGGCTGCGCCGAATGTCTCCAGCCCGTCGGGCACCTTGCCGGCAGCCCAGATGCGGGCGCGCTGAACCCAGCCATCGAGATCGGCATCGGAATAACCGTTGGGCTGCGCCTCCTTCGTGCCCATGATGCGGGCATAGACGAAGGGCGCCGTGATATCGGCGATCTGGGTGTAGTCGGAATCGGCCGAGGTAATCGCCGCGACGCCGTAGTCGCGCAGCAGCGCGACGAAATCGGGCGAGCGGAAGCTGTCATGGCGCGCCTCGACGGCGTGGCGCAGCGTGATGCCGTCATGCGATTTCGGTAGCAGCTTCAGGAAGGCCTCGAAATCGGCGGGGTCGAACGCTTTCGTCGGCATGAACTGCCAGTTGATCGGACCGAGCTTCTCCTTCAGCTCGGTCAGCCCGCTGGTGATGAACTTCTCGACCGAGGGGCCGGCCTCCGCCAGCACGCGCCGGTTCGTGCAATAGCGCGAGCCCTTGAGCGCGAAGACGAAGCCGTCCGGCGTCTCGGCGCGCCATTTGGCGAAGCTCTCGGGCTTCTGCGAACCGTAATAGGTGCCGTTGACCTCGATCGAGCCGAGTTTGCCGCTGGCATATTCCAGCTCGCGCTTCTGCGGCAGGCCATCGGGATAGAACACCCCGCGCCAGGGCTCGAAGACCCAGCCACCGATGCCGACCCGGATCGTCCCTTGTGACGCCGCCATGTCTTGAGCCTCCTGCGTTGGAGCTCAGCCTAGCATCGCCCGCTGCCCTCCAGCCACCGCGCTGGAAGCCCATCGCGACAGATCGCGTCAGGAGTTCTGCATTGCCTGCAGGCTCCCGGCTCTGAGTCGCGCGATCTCGACCTCCAGGGCCTCGATGCGCTGGTCGCGCTCGTCCAGCACGGCGGCCACCTTCTCGGCTGGCAGAAGCTGCGGAATATGCTGGGGGCAATTGGCGTCCCAGGCGGCGATATCGAACAGGATCGCCTGCTCGGGTACGCCGCTATAGCCGGGGACGCGCAGCTTCTCGATCAGCTCCGGATCGTCCTCGACCACCCGCGCCGTGCCCCAGATCTTGATGCGCTGCCGGCGCGCATGGTCGATCAGGAAAAGATAGGCCTTCGGGTTCTCCGACAGGTTGCCGAGCGTCACATATTGCCGGTTGCCGCGAAAATCGGCGAAGCCCAGCGTGTGCTCGTCGAGCACGCGCAGGAAGCCGGGCGGCCCGCCGCGATGCTGGATATAGGGCTGGCCGTCGGCGCTCGCCGTGGCCATGAACACGCTGTCGCGCGCCGCGATGAAGGCGGCGAGATCGGGCGTGACGGTCGTCTGCCAACCGCCGCGCTCCTCCATCTTGTGGTAGCCGCCGCGCGAGCCCTTGCGGCTCTGTATCGTCTTCACCGCGGGGGTGAAGGCGATGTCGCTTGAAAATGCCGTCTCGGACATCTGGAAAACTCCCGGTCTCGCGCCTTCGGCGCAGCCTGACCGGAGAGATGACACTCGCACCTCGAAATGATAATCGCTCGCTTTATCATCTCACTGTTGCGCACAGCGGAGTAATCGCCATGGATCGGTTCGCGATGCTCTCCGCCTTCGTCAAGGTCGCGGAGTTGCGCGGCTTCGCGCCGGCGGCACGCAAGCTCGGTCTGTCGCCATCGGCCGTGACGCGCTTCGTCGCGGGGCTCGAAGAGCATCTCGGCGTCCGCCTGCTCCAGCGCACGACGCGGCTGGTGACGCCGACCGACGAAGGCGAGCGCTATCTCCTGCTGGCCCGCCGGATCCTCGGTGAACTCGAGGAGGCCGACGCCTCGCTGCAGGCGACGCAGGCCGAGCCCTCAGGGCGTCTTGCCGTCTCCGCCCCGCTGGCCTTCGGCCGCCTGCATGTCGGCCCGCTGTTCTCGACCTATCTGTCGCGCTTCCCCGCTGTTCACGGCGAACTCACCCTCTCCGACCGGATGATCAACCTCGTCGATGACGGCATCGATGCCGCGGTCCGGATCGGCCATCTCGCCGATTCCAGCCTGAAGGCGCGTCGCATCGGCGAGACGCGTCGCGTCGTCGTCGCCGCGCCGGACTATCTCGGGGAGATGGGCGTGCCCGGCAACCCCGCCGAGATCGCCCGGCACCGCTGCATCCATTTTTCGGGGTTTCGCGCCAGGGGCGACTGGGAGTTCGAGCGATCCGGAAGCAGGACCCATGTCGCGATCAGCCCACCATTCGTCACCAACAGCGCCGACACCGCCATCCAGCATGCGATCCGTGGCGGCGGATTGACGATGGTGCTGGCCTATCAGGCGGCGGAGGCCATCCGCACGGGCGCATTGCGGATCGTGCTGGCGGAGCATGAATTGCCGCCGCTTCCGATCCAGATCGTCTATCCGACGCAGCGTCTGCTCTCGGCCAAGGTCCGGGCCTTCATCGACATGATCGTGACCGAAGCGGACTGGTCTTTCACCGATCTGGGCTGATGGACGAGCCCCTCACCAGCGGATCAGGCGCGGGAAGGCGAGCGCGCCCAGCCCCGTCACGATCATGATCGCCAGTGTGTACCAGGTCGCCAGGAACGGCACCGTGTCGTCGGGGCAATGCACGCTATACGCCACCGCGGCGAGACCGGCCGAGGCAAGGCCGGCGCAGGCGCCTGTGAGGCGCCCGTTCATGGGCGCACCGGAGCGTGCCACGATCAGCAGAACGACAAGCGGGCACAGCGCATAGAGCGGCACGGCGATGAGGCAGGCGCGCCAGTAGCGACCGAAGACCAGCGCGCTCCACTGCTCGGCCGGCACTTGGGCCAGGGTCAGCACGGCGCCCGCCGCCACCAGCAGCACGGGAATCGCGACCAGCGGCAGGAGACGTGCCGGTTTCAGCCCGGGACGCAGGCTCCTTTGAAACAGCACCAGCGCGATGGTCGCGACGCTGGCGCCCAGCAGCGCCTTGGCGACGACCGGAAGCGTCATCCAAGCGCTGCCGAGATCAGGCCGCTGGCCGAGCGTCAGGAGAACGAGCGCAACCGTGGCGGCAAGCGTCGCCAGCGCCGCGATCCAGGTGGCGCGCTTCAGCCAGCCGGTATCCACCGGCCGGTGGCTTGCGGTCATCAGGGAGATCAGGTCGTCGGTTTGCATGTCCGGTCTTGAAAATGAGTTCGGTTCGAAAGGGAATTCGCCGCAAGCCGGCGAAAGGTTACAGGGCCTTGGCGTCGCATCGCTTCATGTCGGCCGCGTCCCGCGCTTTGTCAGGAACCGGGCCATGGCTTTCAGGCCGCGATGGATCGCGACCTTGGCCGCCGTCTCGGTCATGCCCTCGGCGTTTGCCGCTTCTGCGATACTCGCGCCCTGGATCTTGACCCTGTCGATCAGCACGCGCGTGCGCTCGGGCAGGGCCTGCATGGCACTCTCAAGATCGAGCCTGGCATCGGGCGCCGCGCCGTCGGGAGCAGCGAGCTGATAAACCTCGTCGTCGAGCGGGAGGTTCGCGGCGTGACGCCCGCTGCGGCGCAGATGGTCCACCAGCTTGTAGCGCGCGATGGCATGCGCCCAAGCCGTCACCGGGCTCGCCGGATCATAGGTGTGGCGGGAGATGTGAAGCGCCAGCAGCGTCTCCTGCAGCACATCCTCGGCTTCACTCGCCTCGCTGCGACCGACACGCAGCAGCATCTGCCTGAGATAGCCGCGCAGCCGGGCGCTGATCGTGTCGAGGAAGAGCCGGTATGCCGCAGCATCGCCCGCCAATGCGGCGAGGAAGACCGGTCGCAACTGCGTTTCGAGTTCGGCGAGCGACAAGGCCAGGCGCTTTTCCCGGAAGGTATGGCGGAATCCGGCCTATTCCGTCGCATGCCGACACGGGGCTCACAAGCCCGTGACCCGCAGATGAACCGCGCCGGCAGCCCCGCTACGCTCGAGCCCGCGAGAGCGCCCCGCGGGCGCGCTCGCCAGGGAGCTTCGGCGATGGCAGCGGCATGGCATTCGACACGTTGGCTGCTGGCGCTCGCCACCGCCTGCGCCCTGACGGGTCCGGTTCGGGCTCAGACGGCGGCCGATCTGAAGCCCGTCGATTCCTGCCCCGCTGAGGGCGGCTGCCAGGTCGATGGTGGCTCTTACCGCATCGTCCTGCCGCAGCAGACGCAAGGCTCGCAGCCGGTCGGCGCGATCATGTATTTCCACGGCTATCAGGGCTCGGCCGAGGAGATCGTCGCCGATCGGGGGCTGGTCGCGGTGGCGCAGCGCCTCGGCGTCGCGCTGATCGCCATGGATGGCATGGGTCGGAGCTGGTCCTTTCCCGGCTCGCCATCGCAAAATCGCGACGAGTTCTCCTATGTCGGCCAGGTGCTCGACGATGTCGCCCGGCGCTTTCCCGTCGATCCGGGCCGCATCCTGGCATCGGGCTTTTCGCAGGGCGGCTCGATGGTCTGGTATCTCGCCTGCCGGATGCCGGCGCGTTTCGCCGCCTTCGCGCCGATCGCCGGCGCCTTCTGGGAGCCGGTGCCGGAGAGCTGCGCCGGCCCCCGCCCGAACCTGATCCATGTCCACGGCACCACCGACACCACGGTGCCGATGGCCGGGCGAACCCTGCGCCAGGGCTCCCGGCAGGGCGACGTCTTCAGAAGCCTCGCCATCCTCGCGCCCGGCGGCTGCACCGTGCCATTGGCCGCCGTCTTGAAGGCCGCGCCAGCCGCCACCCTGACCTGCAGCGTCGCGGAGAATTGCGGCGGCCCGGAGCGGCTCGAACTCTGCCTGCATGCCGGCGGCCACATGGCCGATCCGGCCTGGGTCGAGCGCGCCTGGCGGCTCGCCATGCCGGCACAGGCCTCGCCCGCAACGGCAAACACCCCGTCCGCGATGGCGGGTGCCAAGCTCACATCTCCGTGAAGATGTAACCAAACGCCCTCGCCGCGCGATCTTCCCGGCGCGCCGCCGGTGCGGCCAGCCGGGACGACAGCATGCGCCACGAAACCATCGCAACAGCCCACCCCAGCACGGTCCGGGACGAGACCGTCACCGGCGCCGACCTTGTCGCCGGCCGGCTAGCGGCGGCCGGCGCGACCCATGCCTTCGGCATTCCCGGCGGCGAGGTGCTGGCGCTGGTCGATGCGCTGGAGCGCGCCGGCATCCGCTTCCTGCTCGCCCGGCACGAAAACGCTGCAGGCTTCATGGCCGAGGGGCTCTGGCACACGACCGGCGCCCTGCCCGTTCTGGTCGCGACGCTCGGACCCGGCGTCGCCAACGCGATCAATGTCGTCGCCAATGCCCAGCAGGATCGCGTCCCGCTGATCTTCATCACGGGCTGCGTCGACCACGCTCTGGCCGAGAGCTACACGCATCAGGTCTTCGACCATCAGGCGGTGCTGCGCCCGCTGGTCAAGGCGACGTTCCGCGCCGCGCCGTGCACCGAGGACCTCGTCGTCGAGAAGGCGATCGCCGCAGCCCTGCGCGGCCGGCCCGGCCCGGTCCATATCGACCTGCCGATTTCCGTCGCCGAGGCGCGCAGCCCGCGGCGCAGTTCGCTCGCGATGCCGCTGGCGCAGCCCTCCCTGCCGGCCGACCTCACTCTTGCCCGCGAATTGGTCGCGAGCGCGAAGACCCCGCTCGTCATCGCCGGGCTCGACCTCGTCAACCAGGGCGGCGCGGCGGCGCTCGACCGCTTCCTGACGCAGACGGGCGCGCCGCTGCTCACCACCTACAAGGCCAAGGGGCTCGTGCCCGAGGGCGACCCGCGTGTGATCGGCGGCATCGGCCTGTCGCCGAAGGCCGACGCGATCGTGCATCCGCTGGTCGAGGCCGCCGATTTGATCGTGCTGGCGGGTTACGACCCGATCGAGATGCGGCAGGGCTGGCGCCATCCCTGGCCGGCCGGCAAGCGCGTCATCGACATCGTCGCCGAGCCGCTCCAGCACGGCATGCATGCATCGACCGTGCTGCTCGAGGGCGATGTCGGCGCGATCCTGACCCGGCTCTCCGAAGGGCTGCCGCCGAAGCCGACATGGCCCGGGCGCGAGCCGGCCGCGATCCGGAACAGCTTCCACAGGGCCTTCGCCGCGCCTAGGGCCTGGGGGCCGCATGCGGTGTTCGAGACCCTGCGCGAGGCCGCCCCGGCCGGCACGGTCGCGACCGCCGATTCCGGCGCGCACCGCATCCTGCTCAGCCAGATCTGGGCCTGCGACCGGCCGCGCGGCCTGCTGCAATCGACCGGGCTCTGCACCATGGGCTGCGCGCTGCCGCTCGCCACGGGAGCGGCGCTGGGCTCGAACCGGCACACGCTCTGCTTCGTCGGCGATGCCGGTCTCGACATGGTGCTCGGCGAACTCGCAACCCTGCGCGACCTCGAACTCCCCGTCATCATCGTCGCGCTCGTCGACCAGAGCCTCGGCCTGATCGCGCTGAAGCAGCGCCAGCTTGGGCTGAAACGGGCCGGCGTCGATTTCGGCACGACCGATTTCGCCGCGGTGGCGCAGGCGATGGGCGGCCATGGCGTGACCCTGTCCGACCGCGACAGCCTGCGGCGCGAGGCCGATGCCGCGTTCAGGCGCGGCGGCTTCACCGTGCTGGCCTGCCGGATCGACGCCGACAGCTATGAGGGAGCCTTCTGATGCAACAGCAGGCTCCGCAGACAACGAAGCGGCCGCGCGACGAGCGGCTCGATTTCTTCCGCGGCCTGACGATGCTGATCATCTTCGTCGCGCATGTGCCGGATAATAGCTGGAACGCCTTCATCCCGGCGCGCTTCGGCTTCTCCTCGGGAGCCGAACTGTTCGTCTTCTGCTCGGGCATCGCCAGCGCGCTCGCTTTCGGCAGCGTCTTCGTCCGGCGCGGGCTCGCGCTCGGCACGGCGCGCATCGCCTACCGGATCTGGCAGGTCTACTGGGCCCAGCTCGGCGTTGTGCTGGCGCTGATCGCGCTCGCCGCGCTGCTCGATCGCAGCTTCGGCCTCGCCGAGGTCGCCAAGCAATTCGCGCCGCTGCTGAGCGATGCGGAGACCGCCCTGCTCGGCTTGGCCACCCTGACCTGGCAGCCCGACTATCTCGACATCCTGCCGATGTATCTCGTCATCCTGGCGCTGGTGCCGGTGATGATGGCGCTCAGGCGCGTCCATGCCGCCTTGCCGTTCCTGCTGGCCGGACTGCTCTATGCGCTGGTCTGGAGCGAGGGTCTCAACCTGCCCGGCAATCCCTGGAACGGCGCGGGCTGGTTCCTCAATCCCTTCGCCTGGCAACTGATCTTCTTCATCGGCTTCTTCATCGCGATGAAGTGGCTGCCGGTGCCCGAGCTCGGCGACCGGCGCCTGATGACCGGCGCTGCGATCTTCATCGCGCTCTCGGTCCCGCTCTCCTTCTGGGGCATCCTCGAGCATTGGCCGGCAGCGCAGGCCCTGCGCGCGCTGATCCTACCCGATGCCGAGAAGAGCAACCTGCACATCCTGCGCGTGCTGCACTTTTTGGCGCTGGCCTATCTCGTGCTGAGCCTGATCGAGCCCTGGCGCCGGCAGCTCGATCGGGGAGTGGGGCATCTGCTCATCCTGATCGGCCGGCAATCGCTCGCGGCTTTCCTCGCCAGCGTCGTGCTGTCTCGCCTGCTGGGCACCGCCGCCGACATGGCCGGGCGCGGCGAGCTCGTCGTGGCCCTGCTCAATCTCACCGGCTTTGCGCTGATCCTTGGCGTCGCGGTCGTGGTCGGCTGGTTCAAGGGCGCGCCCTGGGCCAAGCCGGCGCCTGAATCCGAAGCCCGGCCGCGGGCCAATCCGGAGTCCGCCGCCATCGCCCTGCCGACACGCGTCCGTGAAGTGAGTTGAACGCCGTTTGATCGGTTCGCTGCGAACTCCCTGATGAGTGCTCGCGACGAGCGCCGCAATGGAGCAGCCCATGGTTTCCGACCACTCCAATCACGACCTCTCCGGCGACTGCATCAGCACCGCGAATGATGGCGCCCGACTCGCCTGGAACGACACGCTCGAAGCCCTGCTCGCCCATGCCGCCGCGACGCCCGAGCATCTCGCGCGCACGCTGGAGGCCGACCCTCACTTCGCGCTGGCCCATGCCGCCAAAGGCATGATGCTGCTCTCGCTGGCGCGCCCCGAATTGCTCGGCCCGGCACGCGACTGCATGGTCAAGGCACGCGCTTCCGCGGCGCTGCGGCCGATCACGCGGCGCGAGACCATGGTGGTCGAGGCGCTGGCGCTTTGGCTCGACGACGCACCGCGGCAGGCAGCCCAGCGCCTGGAAGCGATCCTGCTCGCCCACCCCTTCGACGTGCTGGCGCTGAAGCTCGCGCATGGCCTGCGCTTCCTGCTTGGCGACCAGGCCGAGATGCTGGCGAGTCTGCGCCGCGTGGTGCCCCGTTTCCCCGCGACCCATCCGCTCGCTGGCTACGTCAATGGCTGCTACGCTTTCGCGCTGGAGGAGCGCGGCTTTTATGCCGAGGCCGAGCGTGTCGGCCGCCGCGCCGTCGAGCTCAGCCCGCGCGACGCCTGGGGCCGCCACGCCGTCGCCCATGTCCTGGAGATGACCGGCCGGGCCGATGAAGGCGTGGTCTGGCTGGGCGACGGCCGCAACGTCGCCCATGCCAACAATCTGCGCTTCCACATCGCCTGGCACCTCGCTCTGTTCCGGCTGGAGCGCGGCGAGACCGCCGAGGTGCTGCGCCTTTACGACGAGGAGCTTCGCGCCGAGCCGACCGACGACTATCGCGATATCGCCAATGGCGCCTCGCTGCTGGCGCGGCTGGATTATGCCGGCGTCGATGTCGGCAATCGCTGGGAAGAGCTCGCCGCGAAGGCCGAGACGCGGGTTCATGACGGCCGCCTCGTCTTCGCCGACCTGCATTACGCCCTCTCCTTGCTCGGGGCCGGCCATCATGACGGGGCCGAGGCCATCGCGCGCAGCCTGGCGCAGGACGCGCATGCCCATCCCAGCGGCGAGCGCCGCGAGGCCGCCCACAGCGGCGCGTTATCAGCCTTCGGGCTGATCGCCTTCAGCGAGGGCGATTATACGGAAGCCGCCCGCCTGCTCGGTGCCGCCCGCAACGGCCTCGTCGCGATCGGCGGCAGCCATGCCCAGCGCGACCTGTTCGAGCAGGCCTATGCCGAGAGCCTGATCCGCGCCGGACAGCATGACCGCGCCGCCCATGTGCTGGGCGAGCGTCTCGCCCGACGCGGCGGCACGAACCTCTTCGCCGCCCGGCGCCTGGCGCAACTGCGCAGCCGCCCCGCGGGCCGCCTCGCGGCGCTGGCCGTCGCATCGACCCCGCTCGCGATCGCCCACTGACATCCAGCGCTCACCGCGCCCGCGCCAACACCCGACACGGAGAACCAGATCATGACCACCGCCACCATCGCCGGCCGCAGCCTTGCGCTGCCCTCCGGCCGGACCATCATCAACCTCGCCCTCGGCGGCTTCGCCGGGCTCGGCTTCTGGGAGCTGTTCTCGGCCGTGCCAACGGCCTGGTTCGCCGAATATCCGCTGGAGCCGCCGGAGCTGGTGAAATCGCTGTTTGCCCATCAGTTCGGCCTGACGCTGTCGCCGCCGGTGGCCAAGCTGCTGCATTTCCTGACCGGTTTCCTGTTCTACCCGCTCGGGTATTGGCTCCTGACCCGCTGGGTGAAGAGCTTCGGCATGCCGGCCGATGGCTGGATCTGGGGCGTGATCACCTACTTCATCGCTTTGGGCTTCTTCGCACCGCTCGCCGGTCAGCATTTCCTGCTCAATGACGTGCCCCGCCTCTCGGTGATGAGCCTTGTCGGGCACGCGATCTATGGCTGGCTCGCCGCCTATATCTTCGAAGCGCTGGAAGCGCGCACCTCCTGAACACCCGCATCGAGGGAGACACTGCCATGCTCAACAGGCGAAGCTTCATACTGCTGACCGGCGCGGTGCTGGCCGCGCCCGGCGTCCGGGCCGATACGCCCCGCCCGGTCAACACCCTGAACTCTCCGGACGGGCTTGCGATCCGCGGCTACGACCCTGTCGCCTATTTCCGCGATGGCGGTCCGCGTCCCGGCAAGCCGGAATTCTCCGTGAACCATGGCGGCGCGACCTGGCGTTTCGCCAGCGCCGAGCACAAGGCGCTGTTCGAGGCCGATCCGCAGCGCTACCTGCCGGCCTATGGCGGCTTTTGCGCCTACGGCACCTCGCGCGGCTATCTCGTCAAGATCGAGCCCGAAGCCTGGTCGATCGTGAACGGGAGGCTCTATCTCAACTACGACCTGGCCGTACGGAAGACCTGGCTGGCGAAAACCCAGACCTATATCGCCCGGGCCGACACCAACTGGCCGAACCTGCTTCCGCAAACCACGCACTGAAGCGACGCCGCGGCCGGAATGCCCGCATCCCGGCCGCGGAACGTCTCAGTTCTTCGCCAGACCGAGATCGCGGAGGATGCCGTTGCCGCGCTCGGTGAAGGTGGAGACATAAGCCGCGAACTCGTCGGGCTTATCCCAGACCGGCGTGATGCCGCGATCGGCCATGGCCTTGCGAACCTCGGGGCGCTGCATCGTTCGCGCGGCCGCCTCGAACAGGATCTTGCGGCGGTCAGCGGGAATGCCCTTGGGACCGGCCAGCGCGAACCAGTTCTGATAGGTCCAGTCCAGGCCGGCTTCCTTCGCGCTCGGGACGTCGGGAAAGTTCGGATGGCGCTCGGCGGTCATCAGCAGGAGAGTGCGCACGCGCCCGGCCTCGAGCATGGCCTTGGCCTCGATCGGCGAGCCGGTGAAGACGCTGAGGCCGCCGGCGACGAGATCGTTGAGCGCCGGGGCGCCGCCATTGCTCGGAACCCATTTCACCGCGTCCGGAGCCATGCCCGCCGCCTTGAGCAGGCCGCCCGACGCGATGTGCCAGGAGCCGCCGACACCTGTTCCCGACGCCATCAGCGTGCCCTTGGGATTGTCCTTCACCGCCTTCAGATAGTCCGCGATGGTCTTGTAGGGGCTGTCGGCCTTGACCGTGACGCCGGCAGGAATGACCGAAACGCGTGAAAAGGCGTCGACGCTGTCGATCGTCAGTTCGTCCATGCCCAGCGTCTTGAAGAAGGAGATTTCGGGGCTGATGCCGCCGACGACATAGCCGTCGGGGGCGGCAAGCGCGATCGCGGTGTGACCGGTGATGCCGCCGCCACCGGTGCGATTGACGATGTTGACGGGCTGCTTCAGCTCCGCCTCGAAGCCGGCCCCGAAGATGCGCATCACGGAATCCATGCCGCCGCCCGCTGCCCAGGGCACGATCAACTGGATCGGACGATCAGGGAAGGCCCAGGACGGGCCGACGACAACCAGCATTGCCGCCATGCCGATGGCAGCTTTTGCGACGAGCTTCATGCGTCCCTCCCCAGGGATCGGCCGCCCCGTTTACCGGCGGTCCGCCCGACGAGATTAGCAGCTTCTCCCGCCTGTTCAAGATATACTGCATACAGCATTCCGACATTGGCGTTGCCTAAGATGGAGAGGAGACAGCATCTCCGGGAATGTAGCCATGGCTGGGCCGGCATTCCGGAGGCACGCTTGACGGCCTCAATTTCTTGCATGCAACTTTTCGTTCGGCACTATGCCAACGCGCCGAACCGCGTTTGACACGCCCTTCGCACGCAGTATGCTGCATACAGATAATCGGGACCGGGCGGTTTAGCGCCACGGCCAGGGAAACGAACGAGGAGAAGGCGATGGTGAAAAACCACGCCCTGCTGGCGCAAAGCCGGCAGCGTCTTCGCATGCGCAGGGATCACCGGCGAGGCGGGCCATGAGCGGCCGTATCCGGGCCGCCCTCCTGCGCAGCGTCGAGAATCTGCTGATCATCGGCTTCGTCGCGATGATCGCGATGGTCTTCGGCAACGTCGTGCTGCGCTACGTCTTCAGCTCCGGTATCACCACGTCCGAAGAAGCCTCACGCATGATCTTCGTCTGGCTGACCTTCGGCGGCGCCTTCCTCGTCGCCAAGGACGGCAACCATCTCGGCATGACCACCGTCGTCGTCATGCTCGGCCGCAATGGCCGCTGGTGGTGCAGGGTCGCCGCCGAAGCGCTGTCGTTGTTTTGCATGGCGCTGCTGGTCGCCGGCTGCTGGCGCCAGAGCGTCATCAACATCGACAATTACGCGCCGGTCACCGGCATTCCGCTCGCCGTGACCTATATCGCCGGGCTGCTCTGCGGGCTCGGCATCGGCGCGCTGAACCTGATCGCCCTGTTCGATCTCGTCACCGGGCGCATGCCGGATTCGGCCCTGGTGATCGGTGCCGATTCCGAGGAGATGGCGGCGTTCGAGGCCAGGCAACGCGAGATCGGGCAGGCGGAGGCGCGCAAGTGACCGTCCTCGTTTTCCTGGGCTCGCTGATCGGCGCCATGGCGCTCGGCGTGCCGATCGCGATCGCGCTCCTGGTCTGCGGCGTCGCGTTGATGCTGCAGCTCGACAGCTTCGACTCGCAGATCCTCGCGCAAAACCTCGTTGGCGGCGCCGATTCCTTCCCGCTAA
Organism: Allobosea sp. P2_B12; assembly: GCF_056404835.1. Lineage (NCBI taxonomy): Bacteria > Pseudomonadati > Pseudomonadota > Alphaproteobacteria > Hyphomicrobiales > Alloboseaceae > Allobosea > Allobosea sp. P2_B12. The sequence goes on from NZ_JBFUDG010000004.1 coordinate 384,035, forward strand.
TGGCGGTGCCCTTCTTCATGCTGGCCGGCGAACTGATGAATGCCGGCGGCCTGTCGCGCCGCATCATCGCGCTGGCGGTCACCATGGTCGGCCACGTCAAGGGTGGGCTCGGCTATGTCGCCGTCATCGCGGCCCTGGTCATGGCCTCGATCTCCGGCTCGGCCGTCGCCGACACCGCCGCGCTGGCCGCCATCCTGATCCCGATGATGCGCCAGGCCGGCTACGACATGCCGCGCGCCGGCGGGCTGATCGCGGCCGGCGGCATCATCGCCCCGGTGATCCCGCCCTCGATCGGCTTCGTCGTCTTCGGCGTCGCCGCCGGCGTCTCGATTACGCGGCTCTTTCTGGCCGGCATCGTGCCGGGTATCCTGATGGGACTGGCGCTGGTCATCACCTGGTTCGTCGTCGCCCGCGACGAACCCGTTGCCCGCGCCAGCCGCGCTCGGCCTCGCGAAATCGCGCGCTCGGCGCTCGACGGCATCTGGGCGCTCGGCCTGCCCTTCCTGATCATCGGCGGCATGAAGGCCGGCGCCTTTACCCCGACCGAAGCCGCCGTGGTCGCGGCAGTCTATGCCGGACTGGTCGGCGCCTTCGTCTATGGCGAACTCGGGCTAGCCGATCTGCGCCCGGCGCTGCTGGCCTCGCTCAAGACGTCCGCCGCGGTGATGTTCCTGGTCGCGGCCGCCCTGGTCTCGGCCTGGCTGATCACCATCGCCGACATCCCGGCCCAGGTCGCAAGCCTGCTCGGCCCGCTGATCGAGCACAAGACGCTGGTCATGCTGGCGATGATGGCGCTGGTCGTCGTCGTCGGCACGGCACTCGATTTCATCCCGACCGTGCTGATCCTGACCCCGGTGTTGATGCCGATCGTCAAGCAGGCCGGCATCGACCCGGTCTATTTCGGCGTGATGTTCATCATCAACAACGCCATCGGCCTGCTGACACCGCCAGTCGGCACGGTCCTCAACGTCGTCTGCGCCGTCGGCAACATCTCGATGGACAAGGTCGTTCGCGGCGTCATGCCGTTCCTGCTGTCACAGCTCGCCGTGCTCGCTTTTCTGATCCTGGTGCCGGAGATCGTCACCATTCCCGCGAAATGGTTCTACGGGCGCTAAAATCCGCCCGACATCAGCCCGAAACGGCTCAAAAATCACGAGGAGGACGCCATGACCCTGACCCGCAGAACTGCCCTGAAGGGCGCCGGCGCCGGTATCTCGCTGTTTGCGATCGGCAACCCTGCCTTCGCCCAGGCGGCCCGCCTGCGCTTTGCCCACCCGCATCCGGAATCCGACAGCTGGCACAAGGCGGCACTGCTCCTGGCCGAACGCGTCAAGGCCGGCAGCCAGGGCCGCTACGAGGTTCAGGTGTTCCCCAACGGCGCACTCGGCTCCGACGCGCAGACCATCAGCGCCGTGCGCGGCGGCTCGATCGACATCTGCCTGACCGGCAACCCGTTCTTCACTGGCCTCGCCCCCAAGCTCAACGTGCTCGACCTGCCCTTCCTGTTCCAGAGCCGCAAACACGCGGCGGCCGTGATGGACGGACCCGTAGGCGAGGGACTGCGCCGTGAGCTCGAAGCCTCGAATTTGAAGGCGCTGGCAACCTGGGAGATCGGCTGGCGCAATCTCAGCAACAACCGCCGCCCCGTCGCCACCGCCGCCGACATCAAGGGCCTGAAGATCCGCACCACGCCCAACCCCGCACACATCAGGGCCTTCCAGCTGCTCGGTGCGATACCGACGCCGATGGCCTTCACCGAACTGTTCACGGCATTGGAAACCGGCGCGGTCGACGGCCAGGAGAACCCGGTCACGCTGATTCTGAATGCGAAGTTCTTCGAGGTGCAAAAGCATCTCTCGCTGACGCGTCACGCCTTCACCACCGGCCCTGTCGTGATGAACAAGGCCAAGTTCGACGCCTATCCGGCCGAGATCCAGAAGCTGCTGCTGGGCATCGGCGCGGAACTGGCCGTGACCCAGCGCCAGATGAACGAGGATACGGAAGGGTCGAGCCTGGCCGAGCTGAAGAAGGGCGGCATGCAGGCCGTCGAGACGCCGGACCGTGAGTCCTTCGCCAGGATCGTGACCGCGGAGGTCGAGAAGGACTTCGTCGGCAAGTTCGGCAGCGAAACGCTCGACGCGATCAAGAAGGCTGCCGTCTGATCCGTCCCGCCGCGGCTCGCGGGTAGCGGGCCGCATCGACCACAATGAGATCGCATCCCTCGCACCAGCGAGAGGAAGCGGGAATACCGGAGAATATCGTCCATGGCGCCACCGCTGACAGGTATCAGGGTTCTCGACATATCGCAGGTCATGGCCGGGCCGTTCTGCTGCATGTTGCTGGCCGATATGGGCGCCGACGTCATCAAGATCGAACCGCCGGGGACCGGCGACTCGACGCGCCAGTCGATGGGTTTCCGGATGAAAGGAGAGGACAGTCCTGGCTTCCTCGCGCTCAACCGCAACAAGCGCAGCATCGCGCTCGACCTGAAATCCGACGCCGACCGCGAGGTCCTTTATGCGCTGGTGAAAACGGCGGACGTCCTTGTCGAGAATGCCCGCCCCGGCGTCGCCGGCCGGCTCGGCATGGACTACGCCACGCTGAGCGAAATCAATCCGCGGTTGATCTATGCCAGCATCTCCGGCTTCGGCCAGACCGGGCCGTGGTCTCAGCGTCCGGGTTTCGACCTGATCGCACAGGCAGTCTCCGGCGTGCTCAGTTCGAACGGCTTGCCCGGCATGGAGCCGGCCAAGAACTCGATTCCCGTGGCCGATCTCGGCGCGGGGCTGTTCAGCACCTATGCCATCCTCAGCGCCGTCATCGGCCGTCAGACCACCGGCAAGGGCCAGTATCTCGACGCCTCGCTGTTCGAGGCGGCGCTCGCCCTCTCGGTCTGGGAGACCACGGAACTCTGGGGCACCGGGCGGACGCCCGAGCCGATCGGCTCGGCCAACCGCATGTCGGCGCCGTACCAGGCCGTCGCGGCATCGGATGGCTGGTTCGTCATCGGCGCCGCCAATCAGGGGCTTTGGCTCAAGCTGGTCAGGGTTCTGGGCCGCGAGGACCTGCAGCAGGATGCGCGCTTCTCGACCAATGCCTCCAGGTTGCAGAACCGGCTCGCTCTGATCGATGCGATGGCCCCGACATTTCTGACGCGCACGCGTCGCCAATGGATCGACGGGTTGCTCGAAGCAGGCGTTCCCGCCGACCTGATCCTCGACTACGCCGAGGCCGTCGTCAGCGAGCAGGCCGTGGCGCGCGAGATGGTCAAGATGGTGCCGCATCCGGTCGAGGGCGAGTTCCGCGCCCTGGGTTTCCCGGTCAAGCTCAGCGGAACGCCGCAGGAAATCCGCCTGCCACCACCCTTGCTTGACGAGCATGGTGCCGAATTGCGCGCGGAACTGGTCGGGAAAGGCCTTCTGCCCGGCGCATTGAAGACGGGGACGGCGTGATGAGCGAGCCCCGCGTCACCTATGAGAAGGCGGGCGACATCGCCCATGTCCGCTTCGACAACCCGGCCGCCTATAACGCCCTTACCAGCACGATGTGGCTCCAGCTGAGCGACATCGCCGGCAAGATCACGGAGGATCCTTCCGTGCGGGTCGCCGTGTTCCGCGGCGTGGGCGGCAAGGCCTTCGTGTCGGGCACCGACATATCGGGCTTCGCCAAGTTCACGAGCGGGGCGGACGGCATCGCCTATGAACACAATGGCGATGAATGCATGCGCGCGATCGACGCCATTCCCGTCACCACCATCGCCGTGATCGATGGCTGGGCAGTGGGCGGCGGTCTCAATATCGCAGCGGCCTGCGACTTCAGGATCGCGACGCCCGATGCTCGTTTCGGCTCCCCGATCGGCCGCACGCTCGGCAATTGCCTTTCGCCGCTCAGTCTGGCGCGGATCGGCGGTGCGATCGGCGTGGCGGCGGCGAGGCGCATGGTCCTGCTCGGCGAAATATTCGGCGCGCAGGACCTTATGTCCACCGGCTTCCTGCTGCGCATCGTCGAGCCCGAGGCGATCGACGGCGAGCTCGAAACCCTGTGTCGCCGCGCCGCCGAGAACGCCCCGCTGACGACGCGGGCGACGAAGGAGATCCTGCGGCGCATGGCGTTCGAGGGCCTGCCTGAGGTCGATGACCTGATCGCGCAGGTCTATGGCAGCGACGACTTCAGGCGGGGCGTCAGCGCCTTTCTCGCCAAAACCAAGGCGCTGCCCGCCTGGACAGGGAGGTGACCATGACGCCGAGGGAGCAGCATCCATGACAAAACCCCGCATCGGTTTCATCGGCATCGGCATCATGGGGGAGGCGATGACGCGCCGCCTGCTCGACAAGGGCTATGATGTGACGGTCTGGAATCTCGAGCCCGAGCGGCTCGACACCGTCGTCCCTCACGGCGCCAAGCCCGCCGCCTCGCCGGCCGAAGTCGCTACCGCCAGCGATGTCGTCATGCTCTGCGTGCTGCACATGGCCGCCGTCGAGCGCTGCGTTTTCGCCGAAGACGGCGTCGCCGCGGGCGGTTCCTCGATGAAGCTCATCATCGACCTCTCAACCGCCGATCCGGAGGGAACACGGCAGGCGGCGGCGAAGCTCAAGGCGCTGACCGGAGCCGGCTGGGTCGACGCACCGGTCTCGGGCGGGCCGCAACTCGCCCGCACCGGCGGCATGACCGTGATGGCCGGCGGCTCCGAGGCGGATTTCGCGACAGCGCGGCCGCTGCTGGCCGACATGGCCGGAAACCTCACCTTGATGGGGCCGGTCGGCGCCGGCCAGACCACCAAGATCATCAACCAGGCCATCGTCGGCACCGGCTATGTCGTGATGGCCGAGGCATTGATGCTGGCCGAGGCCGCCGGCATCGACGCCGCCCGCCTGCCGCAATGCCTCGCCGGTGGACATGCGGATTCAAGCCTGCTGCAGCGGCTCTATCCGCAGATGCAAGCCCGCGCCTTCGAGCCGCCGGCGAGCTATGCTCGCCAACTCCTGAAAGATCTCAAGGCGGTCTCGGCCTTCTCGCAAGGGTTGGGACTCGACCTCAAGGTGATCGAGGAGGCGGTGCATCGCTATGCCGACTATGTCGCGCTCGGCCACGAGATGAGCGACTCGGCTGCCGTCGTAAAGCTCTACGAGCACGACGCAGCCTCGCGCGGGCGCGGCTGATGGCAAGCACGCCGCACAAGCCGAAGGCAGTGATCGACGCGCATCACCATGTCTGGGATCTCGACCGCAACCGCCATCCCTGGCTCAGCGACGAGCCGCCGATCCCGTTCCGTTATGGCGACTACTCCGCCATCCGCCAAAACTACATGCCCGCCGACTACCGCCGCGACACCGTTGGCTGGCCGGTGACGGGCTCCGTCTACATCGAGGCGGAATGGGAACGCGGCAACGCGCTCGGCGAGAGCCGCTGGATCGCGAGCGTCGCCGCCGAGCACGGCTTGCCCTCGGCCGTGGTCGCCTGGTGCGACCTGGCCGACCCCGGGGCGGCCGAGCTTCTCGCCGCCCATGCAGCGATCCCGATCGTGCGCGGCATCCGCCACAAGCCCGCCGCTGCGGCGAGCGCAAGCGAGGCCAGGCGCGGCCAGCCCGGTTCGATGGACGACCCCGCCTGGCGCGAGGGCTATGCCCATCTCGCCGGCAACGGCCTGAGCTACGACCTGCAGACGCCGTGGTGGCATCTCGACGCCACAGCCGAACTGGCGCGCGACGTGCCCGAAACGCAGATCATCATCAACCACACCGCCTTGCCCGCCGACCGCAGCCCCGAAGCGCTGTCGGCCTGGCGCCGTGCGCTCGAAACCGCGGCCGCGCAACCCAACATCGCGCTCAAGATTTCCGGCATCGGCCTGCCCGGCATCCCCTGGGCGCAGGTCGGCAACGGGCCGATCATCCGCGAAGCCATCGCGATCTTCGGCGTCGAGCGGGCGATGTTCGCCAGCAATTTCCCCGTCGACAGCCTGGTCGGCGATTTCGACACGATCTTCTCAGGCTTCCTCGCCGCCACGGCCGACCGGTCCGAAGAAGACCGGGAGCGCCTGTTCCACGACAACGCAGCGAGGCTCTACCGGCTCTGACACGGGGCCGTTCGACAATCACAAAAACAAAACGGGAGGATATCATGAAGAAGCGCGATGCCTTGAAGATGCTGGCCCTCGGCCTCGGCCTGTCCGTCGGTCTCGGCCTGCAGGCGCAGGCGCAGGTGACGATCCGCTACGCCCATGTCGGCTCGGAAGGCGATATCCAGTACTGGTACGCCGAGGAATTCGCCAAGCGAGTCAACCAGCGTACGGAAGGGCGGGTCAAGGTCCAGGTCTTCCCGAACTCGCAGCTTGGCGGCGCGCAGGAGACCGTCGATGGCGTCCGTAGCGGCGCAATCCCGCTGGCGCATCACGAATTCGCCTCGCTCGCCCGGCTGAGCCCGGACATCGCCGTCTTCGCCGCGCCCTTCGCCTATCGCGACGGCACGCATGCCATGAATGCGACCGACCCGGCGAAGTCCGAGGTGATGAAGGAGCTTTCCGACAAGCTCGTCTCATCCGCCAATATCCGCATCATCGGCCGGCTTTATCGCGGCGCGCGCCAGATGACCGCGAAGATGGCGGTCTATTCGCCGGCCGACCTCAAAGACAAGCGCTTCCGCGGCGTGCCGCTGCAGCTCTGGACCACGATGATCAAGGGCATGGGCGCCATCCCGACCCCGGTCGAGGTCGGCGAACTGCCAACCGCGCTGATGACCGGCATGGTGATCGGTCAGGAGAACCCGCTGACCATGATCAACGCCAACAAGCTCTATGAGGTGCAGACGCATGTCATGCTGACCAGCCACATGCAGAACGTACTGCCGGTCTTCATCAACGAGCGCACCTGGCAGTCGATCCCCGAGAAGGACCGCGCCATCATCTCGGCCACGGCCGCCGAAATCGGCGAGGAGACGCTGAAGCTCGGCAACGAGGCCGAGACCAAGCTGATCGACGAGCTTAAGAAGAAGGGCATGAAGTTCGTCACCGAGGCCGACGGCCTCAAGGTAGAGGACTTCCGCAAGGCCGTCGGCGCCCAGGTCCGCACCGATTTCCCGACATGGGGCCCGTATATCGAGCGCATTGCCGCCGTGAAGTGAGGCTTTCGGCCTCCTGACGACCGGGCGGCCTCGCGCCGCCCGGTCCGCTCCCGGCGCCGCGCCTGCGTTCGGGAGATTTCATTTGATCCGTCGCCCGCGAGACCTGTCCCATGCATGCCGAGACCCTCATCCCCGACGCCCCCGTTGCGTCGATCGCCGTCGACAGCCGGACCTATGCGATCGACCGCGCGATGGAGCCGCTGCGCTGGGTCTTTCGCTGGGGCAGCCTCGTCATGCTGGTCGCGATGGTCGTCCTGCCCTTCCTCCAGGTGGTCGCGCGCGAGATCGTCGGCTCGCCACTTATCGGGGCCGAGGAACTCGCCCGCTTCATGCTGATCTGCACGGTTTTCATCGCCCTGCCCTATGTCGCGGCGGGCGGCGCCAATATCCGCATGGAAGAGATTCTTTCTCTCTGCCCGAAACGCTTCGTGCGCAGCGTCAAGCTCGTCACAGCGATCGTCGCCATCGCGACCTTCGCGACTGCCGCCGTCGCCAGCCTGATCGCGATCACCAGCAATCTCGACAATGCGACGCCGACACTGGGCATGCCCTATTGGCTCTTCCTCGGCGCCGCCTTCGTCAGCTTCACCATGACCACGGTCGAATGCGTGATCCAGCTCGTGAAGGTGCTGCAGGACAAGCCGCTCTACATCAGCTTCTCTCAGGAGATGGAGCCCGAGGAAGAGCTCGACCTGCCGCCCGAAATGAAGATCTGAGCGAGCGGAGCGCACCCATGTCCTTCGTCGTCATCCTCGCCTTCGTCACCTTCTTCATCCTCGGCTTCCCGGTCGTCGTGGCCATCGCCGTCCCGGCGCTGCTTTATGTCTTCTTTGCCGGCTTCCCGATGGAGCTGATCGCGCAGCGCATGACCTATGCGCTCGACTCGTTCCCGCTCGTCGCCGTGCCGGTCTTCATCTTCGTCGGCAGCCTGATGAACCAGAGCGGCATCACCAGCGACATCTACCGCTTCGCCCATACGGTGGCCGGTCGCGTGCCCGGCGGGCTGGCGCAGGTCAATGTCATCGGCTCGCTGATCTTCTCGGGCACGTCTGGAGCCGCGCTTGCCGATATCGGCGGGCTCGGGCGCATCGAGATCCGCGCCATGGTCAATGCCGGCTTCACCCGCGCCTATGCTGCCGCGATCACCGGAGCCTCCGCCGTCGTCGGGCCAATCTTTCCGCCCTCGATCCCGATCATCATCTATGGCTCGGTCACGAGCGTCTCGATCGTGCAGCTGCTGGTCGCGGGCATCATGCCGGCTCTGCTCTATGTCGCGCTGCTGATGGCGACCGTCGCCTGGCTGGCGCATCGCCATGGCCATCCTCGCTCGAAGACCTGGCCGAGCTTCCGCGAAATCTGGTCGACCTTCCTGCCCGCGGCGCCGGCGCTGTTCACACCGATCCTGCTGGTCGGCGGCATGCTGCTCGGCGTCTTCACGCCGACGGAAGCCGCGTCAGTCACCGTCGCCTACATCCTGCTGATCACCTTCGTGTTCTATGGCGGCATGAGCTGGGCGCGCCTGCGCTTCGCGCTGTTCGACACGGTCAAGACCACATCGGCCGTGCTGATCATCGTCTCGGCGGCGGCGCTGTTCGGCTGGATCCTGACGATCGAGCAATTGCCGCAGACCTTCACCCGTACGATCCTGTCGCTCTCGACCGACCCGCTCGTCCTGCTGCTGATCGTCAACGCGCTTTTGCTGGTCGTCGGCATGTTCCTGGATTCGACCACGGCGACGCTGCTGGTCGCACCGCTCGTTACTGCGCCGCTGGTGCTGGCCGGCGTCGACCCAGTCCATCTCGGCATCATCTTCATCTTCAACCTGATGATCGGCCTGCTGACGCCGCCGATGGGGTTAGCGCTGTTCCTGCTGGCGGATATCGCCAAGGCGCCCATGCCGGCGATCTTCAAGGCGTTGCTGCCCTTCTACATTCCCCTGTTCGGAGCGCTCGCCATCATCACTTTCTTCCCGGAGCTGACGCTCTGGCTGCCGAAAATGCTGCGGTAGTTCGACTCGCGGCCGTTGCTGCACCAGGCTGCGCGCGGCCAGAGCCGACGGTCGCCCCGATCGCGCATCGGCGATCGGGGCAGTCCTCAGGCCGCCTTCGTCTCCGCCGCCTCGCTGAAATAGCTGCGCTCGAACGTGGTCATGACGGCTGCCACCATGTCGCGGGCGACATGGAGCTGGTCCTCCTGAAAGGCGAGCGCGCGCGGCGAATTCAGCACGATCTCGTAGCTCGGGAAGTAGTCGACGAAATCGAAGCGCCGGTAGAGCTCTTCCGCGACCGCGCGCAGGACCGATTTCGAACCGCTATTGGCGACGATGACGTCGGCATCCTTGAAGGTTGCACCCAGCGGCACCGGCGAGACAGTGACGACGAAGCGCATCTCCGGATGGCAATGCGTGCGGATCATTTCGATGATCGACAGCATGTCCTTGAGCGTCTCGTCGTAACCGTAGTCGATGAAGCGAAAGCGCTCCGGCATGCGCGCCAGCCAGGCCGGCCCGGGATGGGCGTTCATGGCGAGGCCGGTCTCGGAATCGAGCCAGGTTTCGGTCAGGCCCAATGTGAAGAAGCAGATGCGCGCCTGCTTGATCGTGGCGGTCGCCGCTGTCAGGCGCTGGCGATTGGCAAAGGCGGTCTCGCGGTCGAGCAGCCGCAGGCCGCTCGCATGCGGATCGAACCACTGATCCGGCGCGAGCTCGATCAGGCCGTCATCCGGATAGGTCTCGTCGAGCAGAACGCGCCTAAGCTCATGCGTCATCGAGCGCACCGAATATTTGTTCAGCGCACCCCGGCTCAATTCGCCGCCGGCCGCGCCGCCGCCGCGCCCGGTCGTGGTGTTCCAAGTCTCGAAATGCTCGGCTGGCACGCCATGCCCCTTGGTGACCAGCTGGAGGCCGCGCATCATCAGCACGTTCTCGACCTCGCGGGCGAAGCACGACCCCATGGTGAAGATCGGCCAGGACGGGTCGATCTGGAATTTCGGGCGATGATCGACGTCGAGGAAGCTGCCCGTCGTCAGCCGATCCTTGGCCATGGCCTTGCCGGACATCCAGCCGCGCACCGGATTGGCACGCATGATCGAGAGCGCGGTGCCTGCGTCGTATTCGATCCTCATCATCTTCTCCTGCGCTATGGCCGCTGGCGCTGCGCCGGGGCCCCCTCGGTTGTGTCGGCGGAGCAGCGCGCCGCCAGCGTGGCTTGGCCTCACATCCGGTGCGGAATCCCGTTCTTGTCGAGAAAGCCGCTCATCCGGTCGTAGGATTGGGCATAGGACTTCGAAAGCGCGTTCAAGGCCGATTCCTGATAGACCGCGCGCCAGCCGCCCTCGGCCAGCGCGGCTTCCGGCACGACGGGAATCTTCAGCGTCTCGGCGAGTTCCTGGCTGCGCGTGTCATAGGCAACGAGGACGCCGGGCACGCCATGTGCCACCGCCGGCAGCACGCCGTGGACGCGATAGCCGACCGCGAGGTCTTGCCCCCGGGCGAACGCGTCGTAGCGCTCGACATCGAAGAAGCTGAAAAGCTTGCGCTCGTAGATCTCGCGCATCCGTGCATCGTCGGGCCCGTCCCACCAGCCGGAATGGACGAACTCGGCCACCGCCTTGGCCTTGGCGGCCTCGTCGCGCAGGAAGAAGGCCTTCTCCTCCTGCTCGCCATGCGAGGACATCACCATCTCGCTCTGGCTGTCGACCTTGAGCAACGCCTGGCGCTGGTTGCGCAGATAGGCCTCCGGATTGGCGGTATAGCTTGAGTCGAATTCGCGGCGCAGGCTGAAGGCCACCTTGCGGATCTCGCGCTGGTCGGGAACCTTGATGGCGAGATCGCGCTGGCGTGTCCGGAAGATCGAAGGGCAGCCGACGACATCGACATTCCCGACGCCGTTACGCCGCAGCGTCTCGGCGCTGAAGGCGCCGCGCACACCGATCGAGGCGCAGCGGTCACCGACGAGCTGCCAGAAGCGCTTCGAGCCATCAGGCAGATCGATGGCGCGGTTCTGGCTGGCCTGGGCACCGACACCGATCGCGTAGACCGGCAGCTTGACCCGTTCCAGCACCTCGATGGCGCGGAACCATTCCATCTTTTCGTGGATGAAGTTCGAGCCGCGCACGAAGACATAGTCGAACTCGCTGGCGTAGCGCTCGATGTCGGCCTCGGTCGGATTCATGATCTTCATCGGCTCCAGATGCGCGTAGCGCAGGAGCTTCAGCGTCGAGTCGTAGACGATCATGTCGCCGATGTTGAAATAGTCGGAGAGCAGCTTCTCCATCGGTGCGCGATACCAGCGCACCTTGTCGTGATCGTAGACCTCGCCTGCCGGATAGATCACCAGCGCCCGAAGCGTCTTCGTGATGGAAAGCGGCCGCAGATGCGAGCCTGGCGCCAGAAGCCCGGTCGCGGCATCGGCGACGGCGATCGCATGCGGGCGCCCGTCCGCCAGTTTTGGCAGCGGGATGGTCAGTTCGGCCACGGTCGCGTCGCCGGGAACCAGCGCGCTGGGATGGATCGTGGCGTAGTCCTGCCCGTCGAGCAGGAGGCGCAGCGCCGGCCAGCCGCTGCCCGCAGCGCGGCTGACGGATATGACGACCTCGCCCGTGGTCGCGCGCAGGATTTTCAGGGCCTGCCCCACTGAGGCGGCGGCGGCGAGATCGCGGACTGGCGCGTTCATGGTGTCTCCTTCACGATCCGGATCCTGATCCGGACGAGGTCGCGCTGGGGCCCGATCTTGCAGTCGGACACCCGTATCTTCGTCATGAATAGGAAGGGCTCGCTGCCCGTCGTTTCGAAATTGCGCGAAGTCGAGGCCGGGTCGGCGATCGCCCCATAGGCGTAGCGCGTCCGGTCGCCGCAATCCTTGCTCCACATCGTCGGGTGCGTGACGAGCGTTCGCAGCGGCGTCCAGCTCAGCAGATCGCGCGACCAGCTATAGGCGACGCGCCCGCCCTCGATGCCCTCGCGTGGATCGGGGCCGAGATGGAAGATGGCGAGCCAGAGCCCGCTGGCCTCATGCCGTGTCACCGACCCCACCGTCGTCGGCAGCTGCTTCAGGGGCTGGCAGGGCTTCGCCTGTGCGGCGTCCTCGCGATAGGGATCGACCGCGCGCAGGGAAAAATCCTGTCCGTCATAGGCCCGCCATGACGTCGGATCCTCGATCTGTGTGGTCTGGAACAGGCAGACGCCGGGCTTTTGGCCCTCGCCGCCGGTCGTCTGGATCAGCGTGTACCAGGCCCCGTCCTGCATAACGATGTTGGAGGGGTTGAAGAAGCCGCGATGCCGCCCCTGCCCGACCTCCTGCCGGAAGGCGGGGGCGGCGACCAACGATGGTGGCTGGGTTGGGGTGAAGCTGCGCCCGCCATCGCGCGAGCGCGCCGCCGTCACGACATTGTACCAGCAGCTCATCGCTTCCTTGAACCGGCAGGCGCCGGCATGCTCGTTGGCGTGATACTCGTCATGCATCAGGGCGAAGACGTCGCGGCCATTGCCCGTCCAGGTCGCGCCAATCCAGCTGAAATCGCTGTAGGCGCTGGGGTCGGCGCTATGCCGGCCCTCGAAGGAGACCGCACACGACGTCGCGATCCGCTCCAGCCCACGGCCGATCATCGCGCGACTGCGGTGGTGGCTCGCAAAGGCGACGACCTCGTTGCGGTCATCCCGGTAGGCCCGCAAGGGCGCATCGGGGATATGCCACTGCTCGCAGCGCTGGCTGGACCAGTCGAACACCGTCTCCTCGACGGCGTCGGGCGCGATCTCGACGCGATAGGCAGGGACCTGCGCGGTAGCCGCCGCCGATACCAGCAGTGCCGCGGGCAGCCCCGGCAGCCATGTCCGACGCGACCTCATGCGACCTTGCGCTCCGGCGCGGCCGCGCGCTTGATCATCTTGTTGTCGACGCGGTTCTCGGCCAGGAAATCCTGCATCGCCGCATAGACTTGGCCATGTGCGGTGTTGAAGCGGTCGAAGCGCGCCTGGTCCCAATACTCCTCCAGCCGGAATTCCTGGCCCGAGAAGACGTCGAAGCTCGGGATCCTGAAGGTCTCCGCGAACTCGACCGTACGGCTGTCATAGGTGAAGTAGATCGACGGCGTGCCGTTGGCGAGCGCCATCAGATTGCCATGGAGCCGATAGCCGAGCACGAGGTCGAGCCGGCGCACAAGCTGTTCATAGTCAGCGACGACATCGGAGTAGAACATCCGGTTGCGGTAGAGCCGCTCCATCTCGTCATCGAGATACCATTCATTGGCCCAGCCGTTCTGGCGCAGCGCGGCGATGGCCTCCTCCTTCTGGGCTGCGGTCCCGAGCGCGAGCTTCTTCTCCTCGGCCTCGCCCTGCGCCATCAGCGTCACGTCAAACCGGCCCGCCATCGCCTTGACGAGGTCGCGATGGAAGGTGAGGTAGCGTTTGATGTCCTGCGCATAGGTGGTCGAGACCTCGCGCCGCAGCGTCACGCCCGCAGTCCTGACCTGGTCGAGCGGCGGCAGCTTGATCGCGAGATCGGGATCATTGGCGCGAAATGCCGTCGGGCAGCCGATGATGCGGACATTCTTGATGCCGAGTCCGGCAAGCACATCGGCGGAATAGGCGCCGCGCACCCCGACCGAAGCGGTCGAATCCGCGATCAGCCGCAGCACCGTCTTCGTATCCTGGCTCAGTTCGAGCTTGCCGCTGACCGGCGCCTGGGCCCCGATGCCGAAGGCGATGACCGGGATTTTCAACCGGCGCAGCACGTCGGGCGCCTGCCCCCACTCCATCTCGGAGTGCACATAGTTCGAGCCGCGCAGGAAGACGTAGTCGTATTCGGCGTTCGCCAGGTCGATCGCGGTGGCATCGACCTGCTCGATCGGCAGCACGTCGAGCTGATCGAAATTCAGAAGCTTGAGCGAGGAATCGAAGACGAAGGCGTCGCCGATATTGTGATAGTGGTCGATATGCTCAGCGAGATTGGCATAGTCGTACCAGCGCACATTGTCGTGGTCGTAGACTTCCCCTGAGGGGCTGATGACGAGGATGCGGGCCATGTTCGTTTTCTCCCCTTTTTTATCCGCGCGGCTTCAGGCGATCATCGGCGTCGCCGAGCGGTTTTCCGGCACCGGCACGCCCCGCTTGGCGATGAGGCGCTGGTAGAGCGCGACATGCGTCGCGGCACAGTCGAGATGGTTCAACGGCGCAGTGATGCCGCCGCGCAGGCGTGACCAGAGATCGGGCTCGCTCAACGCCCGGGTCATGCAGTCGACGAGATCCTCCGGGCTGCCGGCGCGGAAATGCAGGCCATCGACCTCGTCGGTGATCTTCTCGGCCATGCCGCCGAGATTGCTCGAGAGCAGCGGCCGGCCGTGGAAGAAGGCCTCCTGGATCACGATCGGCGAGTTCTCCCACCAGACCGACGGCATCACCACCCAATCGACCGAGCGCATCAGGTTCGGCATCTCGTGGTTCTGGAAGGCCCCGCAGAAGCGGACACGCCGGCCGGCGGCCTCGACGAGCTTGGCGAACCTGTCCTGATAGGCCTGCGGCTGGCGCTCGAGATTGCCGCCATAGACCAGCAGGATCGCGTCCTCGCCCCAGACAGCATCGGGAATGCGCGTTACGGCGTCGATCAGAACGTCGGCGCCCTTATAGGGCGTCAACTGGCCGAAATAGGCGAAGCGCGAGCGGCGCGCGGTGGGGTCCGGCAGGGGACGCGGCGGCGCCGCCGCAGCGACGTCGATGCCGTTCTCGATCACCGAGAAGCGCTCCTCCGCCAGGCCCCAGTCCTTGTACCGGTCGGCGAGGAAGCGGCTTGGCGAGATGAAATGGTCGGCCAGCCCGAGTACGCCCTTGATAAAAGTCTCGCGCGCCAGGAAGCGGGCCGGCGAGATGTCCGGGAAACAGGCATTGCAGTCGGTCGGCGAGGCCCGGTAGCAGAGCTTGAACGCGCCGGTTTTCACCATCTGGCCGTGATGGTGGCAGATGCTGAGATATTCGTGGAAAGTCACGACGATCAGCGCATCGGGCAGGGTGTCGCGCACCGCAAACAGGCATTCGAGGCCAAGCCCGATGAAATGGTGAAAATGCACCACGTCGGGCTTCAGATCGCGCAACACCCGGACGAAATCGCGCTCGATCTCCTCGGTCGCCCGGTTCGAGATCAGGAAATGATCGTAGTCCTCGGCATAGTAGAGCAGTTCGCCGCCGCGCTGGCGCAGGCTCATCAGCGCCGTGCTGGCATGGCGCGGCGTCGGCGCTCCGGTGCGGGCGAGATAATGGGTCTCGACGCCCTCGCAGGCCTGAAGCCCCTTGTGGAGGTTGTAGGAGGCGATCTCCGCCCCGCCGAGCGACAGCGACGGATGCGCATGGGACACCACGAGTACGCGCATCATCATCCTCTCATGTTGGAAATGGCGAGCGCCCAACGGCGATCGAAGCTGGTGCGGTCGGCAAGCTGCGCGAGCGCGCCGATATGCGGGCGCATCTCGCCATCGTCGACGACATAGATCTCGACCTCCGGAACCCAGAGCGAGGGCGCCCCGCTCATCCGGAGCTTGAGGCACAGATCGAGCCCCTTCTCGGCGGTGGTGAAGTAGTTGCGCGCAAAGCCGCCGACTTCGAGGAAGGCCGCGCGCGACAGGACGCAGCATTCGCTGGCACCAGCCGCAACCTCCATCGGGCCGAGATGGCCGATCGCATCGAGCGGATAACCGATGAAGCGGTTGACGACCTGCCGCTCCGCCCCCTCGCCCTCGAGCCAGGCACCAGCCCAGCGGATCGAATCGTCCTCGAAGAGCAGCGTCGGGCTCGCAACGCATTGCCCGCCCCGCCCGCGATAGGCCCGCTCCAGCCGCCCGAGCCAACCGGGCATCCGGATCTGGGCCGCCCCGGAGAGCAAAGCCACCGTCTGGAAGCGGCAGGCGCGGACACCGGCCTCGAGCGCATCGCAGGCATCCTCGACGCCCTCGACCACGACGAGCCGGACGCTAAGACCGTAGAAGCGCGCCAGGCGCCGCGCCTCCGCGCCGGTGCGGTCGAAGCTCTCGGCGGGCGCCGCGATCACGATCGGCAGCGGCCGGACCTCGGGATCGATGGCCAGCAACGCGAACAACGCCGAAAGCTCGCGGTGCCGGTGGTCGAGCCCGATCACGAGGCCGAGCGGTGCCTCGGCATCGAAAGCGCCGACATCGATGGTTTCCACCGCGCGCGGCGGCGCGATCTCGGCAGCCTGGAGAGCCGGCGCGACCTGCCGCTCGACGACGGTGCTGGCCGTCGAAGACCGGGGATCGAGCAGGCCGAAGATGCGCTCCAGCGTCCGCCGCGCCTGGCCGCGGCCCGGCTCCAGCGGCAGGAAGGCCGGTCCCGTCCCCTCGATCTCGAATTCGAGGTAGAGCGGCTGACCTGGCTCCGGGATGAGCTTCGGTGCGAAGACGATGAAACCGTGGCTGTTGCGTCGCGCCGCCAGCGCCGGCCCGAACCGCGGATCTTCCATGAAGGCGGCCGTGACATCGGGCCGCTGCACGCGTGTCCAGAGCCGATCGACGACGCAGGACTGCGAGCCGCTGCGCAGGGTCGCCGCCTTGACCTTCCGCTCCGGGTCGAACAGCCAGCCGATGATCAGGACGCCGGTATCGTCGATGACGGTCGCGTCGTCGATGCCCGCGCGGACCGGGACATCGAGCAGACACACCGTGTCCCGGCCGTCGAAGCGCTGCGAGGCCCGCCGCAATTTTTCGGTCGTGGCCTGCGGCGCCACGCCATTCTGCAATCCATCGCGTAGATGGCCGGGAACCGTGATCGGTTCGAGCAGCACATGGCGCTCATAGACCTCGAGCGCGCGCCAACCATCGTTTCCGCGGAAATACAGTCGCTCGATCTCGCCGGGGTTGCGGACGGGACAATCCTCGAGGAGGCCGAAGAAGCCGCGCGCTCCATCGCCAAGATCGTCCCGCTCGAACGTGCCCGCCTCCAGCGCGGCCGGCGAGAGCCCGCCATGGGCGATGAGCAGCTTCGTCCGCCCCGCCGCGAAATTGGAGGTCCAGCCTTGCAGGAAGACGCTGTCGTCGAGCGGACCCATCACTTCGATGAAACCGCCGGGCTTGGCGACCGATTGCAGCAGAAGCCCGACCGCACGCAGCCGTCGCGGATTGGATTGGCCGGCCAGCAGCACTTCGAGCAGTCCGTCGACGACGCTCGGGAAGGACTGCCCAGCCTCCTCGGCGAGCGTGTCGAGAAAGGCCGGCAAGCCGAGCGGCTTTGGCGCCAGGAGCAGGCGCAGCGGCCGTCCCGGTCGGCCGAGCAGGATCGCGCCTGCCCCCGGCCTGTCCGGCAATGGCGCAGGCGCCAGGCAGATGAAGCCGACCCCGACGGACGGCTCGGCCTGCGGCCGGCGCCAGGTTAGCGCCATCGTCTCGACGCGGTTTCGCGGATTGCCATCGACCGCGACCGGGACCTTGCCCGGAATCGCGTCACAGGCGCCCATGATCAGGATCGCGTTCTCGCCCAGCGGCGTCCAGGCCACCGTGGGAGCCGGGCTGATGCGGGTTCGTTCGGGGATGATCACCTCGTTCATTGCGTCACCTGCATCATGTCACCTGCGGACCAGAAGCACGGCGAGCGTGACGAAGGACATCAGGGCCGCCAGCCCGGCGAGGAAACCAAGGATGATCGTGACCTGCCGCAGCGGGGCGCGAGCCTCCTTGCGGATGGTGGTCAGGCGCTCGTCGAAGCTGCTCAGCGTCGCATCGAAGCGGAGCTGGAAAACGTCGAGCTCCGCGAGGCGCTGGCCGATCTGTCCTTCCGCGGCCGCATCCGCTTCGGCATCGCGAGCGGGCGGGCGACCTTCCTCGAGCTGCACCGCGATCCGGTCCAGCTTCTCGCCGAGCTCCTTCTGCGCCAGTTGCGTGCGCCGGTTGAGCGCGATCAGTGCCTCGACGCGATCGAAGAAGCGCGCCAGCGGCACGGCGATCGCCGCCTCCGCGGCAAGCTCGGCCGGCGGCGGCAGCCGCAGCTCCAGCTCCACGCCCGTCGCGTCCGAGACGCCGACAATCGTCAGGGCGTCCCGCGCGGCAGCGACGGCATCGTCGAGCTCCATCGAGAAGGCATGCCGGCCGTCGCCGATGCCATTGCGCCGCAGATCGACGCGGCTCTGATCGGCCTTGGTCTCCTGGATCAGGGCGCCGTCGCGGAAGACCCTGACGACGAGATGCTCCTCCGGCCGGGCCTCGTCCCAGATCCAGCCATGCAAACGGTTGCCGTCAAGAGCATCGACGCGGCCGTTGAGGCGCGCCGGCGTGACGTTCGGCAAGCGGATCGTGTCGTCGCGGTTCGGGGCCATCGTCATGCCGCCACCGGAAGTCTGATGTCGTCGAAGAGGGCGAGATGCCGGCCCGCGCAATCTGCAAGGGCGGGTTGCTCGGCGATGCCATCGACGAGCTGTTGCCAGAGATCGTCCTCGTCGAGGGCGCGGCGCATGGCGCGGGCCAGATCGGCCGGATCGCCCGGCCGGACATGGAGACCATCGACGCCTTCGCGCACCATTTCCGCCATGCCGCCGATGCCGCTGACGATCAGCGGGCGGCGATGCTGGAAGGCTTCCTGGATGACGAGCGGGGCGTTCTCCCACCAGACGGACGGCATGACCACCCAGTCGATCTCGGCCATCAACTCCGGCAAATCCTCGCGACGGTACGGTCCACAATGCGTGACGGTGCTGCCGGCCCCCGAAAATGCCTCAGCCAGCGCCGTGGTGAAACCCTCGCTCTGGAAGGGCGCCCCGCCATGGATGCGCAGGGTGAAGCCGGCATCGCCCCGGGCCGCGATCAGCTTCGCCGCCTGCAGCAACGGCAGCACGCCCTTCCAGGGATTGAGATTGCCGAAATAGCCAAAATTGCCGCGTCGCCCCCTGGTTGCGCGATGCGCCACGACGTCTCGCGCCGGCCGCGCATTGGCGATGATCTCGATCTTCTCGGGCGGCAGGCCCCATTCGACATAGCGCTGGCGCAGGAAGCGGCTGGGCGCGACAAAACGGTCGATGGCAGCCAGATGCGTCTTCAGAAAGCGCTCGCGCAGCAGGAACCGGTCGGAGCCGATCTCGGGGAAGCAGCCATGGCAGGCGGTCGGCGAGGCGCCGGTGCAGCGCTGCTTGTCGGTCGGCCGCACCATCAGCCCGTCATGATGGCAGATCGGGTAATAGTCGTGCAGCGTCATCACGATCGCGACCTGCGGCAGGAGCCGGCGCGACAGCGCTAGGAATTCCGCGCCGATCAGTACGAGATGGTGGATGTGGATCACGTCCGGCCGATACTCGGTCAGCAGCGTCGCGAGATCCTGCAGCGTGCCGTAGTGGTCGATCTGGCTAAGATGGAACCGGTCGAAATGGCCGCTCCAGAGCAGCAGATCGCCCCCCTCACCTGTCGCCTGAAAGGCGGTTCCGGGATGCGGCTGGCGATGAATCGCGTTGGTCGCCCCCAGGAACAGCACCTCGCAGCCCTGCTCGCGATAGGCCTGGGTGAGGTCGTGGGCGAAGATCTCCGTGCCCCCGGGATGCAGGTCGGGATGATTATGGGCGACGACGAGGATGCGGCGCGTCATGGCCCGGCTCCCGGCTTCGTCGCGATCAGCAGATCCTGGTAATGGGCGGCATTGATGCCGCGCCAATGGCCGCGCCGCAGCCCATCGGAAGCCAGGCCCGCGTCGGCAACGGCCCCGAGCAGCCAGTCGGTCTCGATGCCCGCTGCCGCGAGCGGCGCTTCCTCGATCGCATACCAGCCCGGCCCGTCCTGCCAGCGCTTGAACTTGAGCCGCTCCAGGCCGGTGTTCTGGCCGTCGATCGCGAAGGCCGTCAGGAACAGCCGCCCGCCGGGAGCAAGCAGCCGCGACGCCTCGTTCAGATAGACGGCTAGCTCGTTGGGCGGCAGATGGGTCGCGACGGAGACCATCGTGATGAAGTCGAAACTGCCATTGGCGAAGCCGAACTGGACCTCCGTGCCCGGCAGGGAGCCCTGCGGATTGTAAAGCGGATGGGCGATGTCCAACCGCTGGAAACGGAAGCGCGGATAGGCCGGCGTGATCGTCTGGGCACACCACAGGATGCCATCCATGACCGGATCGACCCCGTCATAGCTGCCGCGCTCGGGATCGAGATACTGTGTCAGCGGCACCGCCATGCGCCCGATGCCACAACCGATATCGAGGATGCGCTCATGCCGGCGCAGTCGCCCCAGGCGGATGTAATGGCCGAGGAATTCCGCCCCGATCGCGCGATAGTCGCCGTCGCCCACGAAGATGCTGCCCGGCGGCGGGTGCGGCAGGAAGCGGTTGGTCTGGACCGAAGCCATCAGGTGGTCGAGTTCAGCCGCGCTGATGTCGTCCGGGGGTGCCTGTTCGGGCGCGATCTGTCTCAGGGCCGTTATCGCCGTCATGCTGCCGTCGCTCTCCTGAGATTGATGCGGGGAATGAGATCATTCTCCTGCGCCGCCGGTGCCGGCGCACGCGGGCTGGGCTTCTGTGCCGTGCCGTCGATTGCGCCCATCAGCGCGTCGATCTGCGCGTCCCAGCGCCGCGTGTGCAGCCAGGCATTGTGCTGGGAGGCGACGCCACGCATGTAGTCGCCGCTTTTCGAAATGGACTGCCGTTCGAGATGGTAGAGCGCGACACCAGGCACATAGACGATGCCGAAGCCGGCGCGCCGGACCTTCAGGCAAAGATCGCTATCCTCATAGTCGCCGATGATGTAACTGTGGTCGAAGCCGCCGACATCGCGGAACAGCTCCCGCAACATCACGATGCACGCACCCGTCACACCTGGCACGGGCCGCTCGACATTGGCCGGGGCATAACCTGCCGGCATGCCCTTGAAGTAATGATGGTTGAGCCAGACGCCCTTGCTATCGCGCTTGAAGTATAGGCCCGCGTGTTGCAGCGAACCGTCGTCATAGAGCAGCTTCGGGCCGACGACGCCGATCCTGTCGCGCGGGCTGAGCTTCTCGATCAGCATCGGCAGCCAGTCATTGCCGGCGGGGATCACATCCGAGTTCACCAGCGCCAAGATGGGGCTGCGCGCCGCCTTGGCACCGGCGTTGCAGGCCGCCGAGAAGCCGCCGTTCCGCCCCATCACGACGAGCTGCATCGGCAGGCCGTAAGCGAGATGGAGCCCGCCGAGCAGATGCGCGACCTCGGCCTCGTGCTCGGGTGAATCGAGCACATAGATCAATTCGGCCTTGCCAGCGAACCAGGCATCCCCGGCAAAGGCCGCGACCTGCACGCGCAGGAATTCGTAGACGCGGTAGAGCGGAATCACCACGGAGACGGCCGGCGCCGCGATCTGGCTGCCGAAGCCCCGAACCTGCGGCTCGGGCAGGCTCTCGTGAAGCTCCTTCTGACATGCGGCGAGAAGCGGCGCGAGCGTCGTCTCCAGCGCATCTGCAGTGAGGAACTGCGGCGGAATCGCCGAGAGCGCCCTTGCCCGGATGGCCGCGGGATCGGCCGGCTGGACCGACGGACGCAGGACCAGCATGGTGCCGGATTTCAGTCTCACTTCGCAGCGCGGCTGCAGAACCGGCGCGCCCGCCGCATAATCCGGCACGAAAGCCGCAAAACCGATTGCCGGGCGCGCCGCGCCATCCGGCCCGGCGGGTAGCCGCGCCGGAAAGCGCTGCAGGCGGTCGAGCATCGGGATCGGCGCGCGCCCGCCGCTGTGCAGCAGGATCTCGTCGAGGAGCCCATCCTGGTCGCGCAGCCAGCCGCCGATCAGCAGGCCGGCCTTGTTGCAGACGGCAAGATCGAGCTCCGCAGCCGGCAGGTCGTCGTTGCGATGTACGCTCTGAACGGCGAGCGGCAGGCGCCTCTGCATCTCGATGGCCAGAAGACGCCCCTGCTCGGAGAGGCCGGCGAGTTGCTCGACGACCCAGTTGCGCAGGCCGTCCCGGCTGGCGGCCTTGCTCGCCCACCAGCGCCCGAGCGACTGCGACGGCTGCCGCGGTGGCAGGGGCCTGACGACCAGGCCGCCTTCGCCCTGCAGAATCAGCAGGCCGCCGCCACGCGCCGGCGGCTCGTCCAGAACGAAGTGAAACTCGTGCCGCCCCTTGCGATCGACCGAGCCGAGCCGCGAGCGCAGATCAAGCCGGGTGAGACCGGCGCCGTCCAGCCGTGCGGCCGAGCGAAGCGCTCCAAAGTCGGACTGCAGGGCGGTCTCGAACAGCAACTTGCCCTCGACCAGCGTCGCCACAGGCACGGCAGGCGCGGTCTTCGGGAAGAGGGCAAGCAGGAACTGGCGCAGGAACGAGAGATACTGCGCCGTTGACGTCAGACCGAACAAGGCGGGCCAGGGACCGGCGAGCGCGCCGGCAAGCGCAATCCGGGACTTCGCCGTCAGGTCCCGCAGGATCTCGCCTGGTTCGGCCAGGTTATGGGCCAGTGCCGGATCGAACATCGCGGTCACGTCGCCCTGCGGACCCCGATCGGACAGCGTTGCGACGATGCCATCATGGCCGTTGTGGCGGAATGCCACCGCAAGCCGCTCGCGTCCATCGCGCAGGCCGAGCATGAGCGAGGCCGAAGGAAGCCGCCGGCCCTTGCCGGACAGCGCGATCGCAGGCTTGCCGAAAGGCGATAGCTCGCGCGTCCAGCACAGCAGGAAGACCGAACCGCCGAGCCGGTGCAACTCGAGTTGCGTCGGAGCCGAATCCACCACAGGTACAGGCGCTTGTGAGAGCATGAAATAAGACCCTGCTCGAAAAAGGGCGGCGCCGGCCGGCATGCAGCCGGCGCCGCGGGTGACAATCGTCAGGCGACCGTGAAGTAGGAGCTTGGGTCGCTCTGGATGTCCTCGGCCGTGACGCCGACCAGGGTCAGGGTGTCGCCATTGCCGAGATCGATGATGGCGTTTCCGCCAACGGTGCTCGTACGGGCCGCGATATCCTCGGGAGAGTTGATCCCGGTCCCGTTGATGTCGGACGAAATCTTCAGCAGGTCGTCGCCAGCTTGGAAGTCGAGCACGACATCGTTGCCGCCGCCTCCGGTGAAGCTGAAGATGTCGCTGCCGGCACCGCCTGACAGGATGTCGTCACCTGCTCCACCGAAGAGCAGATCGTCGCCGGCGCCACCCTGGAGGATATCGTCGCCAGCGCCGCCCTGGAGGATGTCGCTGCCGGCGCCGCCGATCAGGAGATCGTCGCCAGCTCCACCCTGAAGGATGTCCGCGCCCGCGCCGCCCTGGAGAAGGTCGGCGCCGGCGCCACCCTGCAGGACGTCGCTGCCGGCGCCGCCGAAGAGCGCATCGTCGCCGGTGCTTCCGCTGAGAAAATCGTCTCCCTGCCCGCCGAAGAGAACGTCGTCACCTTCGTCGCCGAAGAGCGCATCGTCGCCGCTGTCACCGAAGAGAACATCATCGCCCTCTTCGCCGAACAGCACGTCGTGCCCGCTTCCGCCCTGGACCACGTCATGTCCGGCCGCAGCGAAAACCACATCACTGAATCGACTTCCCACTAAAAAGTCGTCGAAAGCACTTCCTTCGATCGTAGCCATTCGTCACCTCCTCGGCGATCTGAGGGTGCCGCCGAAGCCCGGCGACCACGTCGCCGGGCTTCGGATCAGGCACCATTCCGACGACGCACAGACCGCACGTCATCGCTCGACGAGCTAAAGAGTACTCAATATATGCAGTGCAGCAAGCATTTAATTCTGACATTTTTGCGACGCACAATGATTTAAGCTTTATTTTGAAGAGAATATACTGAGAGGTTCAAACGAATTAATATCGAAAATCGAAACATATATTGGTCCGCATTTTGCCCAAATGCTGCACATGCGAAGCATCGAGCTACCTATCTCCCTGATTCAGCGCGGCAAATCAGTCCTCGCGGAAGGCGCGGTTGAAGCTGTCCGTGAAGGGGGCGAGCAGGTAATCGATCGCGCGGCGGGAGCCGTTCACGATCAGCACCTCTGCAGCCATGCCGGCATGGAGCGCGATTTTATTTTCGCGCAGGCTCTCGGGCTTGATCTCCGCCCGCACGATAAAATAGGCGATGTTGGTCTTCTCGTCGACGAGCTGGTCGGGGGCGACATAGGTCACCTGTGCCAGCAGCGGCGGCAGCAACCGCGTATTGAACGCCGTCAGCCGGACGCGCGTCTCGGCCCCGACGCGGATGACGTCGATGTCGCGGGGATCGACTTTGGCCTCGACGATCAGCGGTTCCTGCTCCGGCACGATGTCGAGGATGGCTTCGCCCGCCGCGATCGCGCTGCCGGCCGTTCGCATCCGGATGTTGGCGACGATGCCCTCCTGCGGCGACAGCACGACAAGCCGACGCAGCACGTCCTCCGCCTGGACGATGCGCTCGTTCACCTCCGAGAGCATGAGCTGGCTGTCCTGAATCTCCTTGGCCACCTCGTTCTGGCGTTCGAGGCTGATCGAGAGAATCTCGAGATTGGCACCTGCCACCTGCTGCTCGGCCTTGGCCTTGCGCGCGGCATTCTCGCCAGCGCGGCCGGCGAGCTCGCTCTGCCGGGTCTGGAGCTCGACGAGCTGGGTGCGTTTAGCGTAGCGCTTCTCGTAGAGATCCGCGATCACGCGGGTCTCCTCGTCGATCAGCGTGCGCTGGTAGCGTATCGCATCGATCTGGGCCTGAAGGGCTTCGGCTTCCGCCTGATGCTGCTCGATGACGCGTCGCTGGATCAGGATCTTGCCGTCATAGACCTGGGTGCGCGCCTGGAAGAGCCCCCGCTCGGCGCGGATGACCTCACGCGCGATCGGCGAGTGACCCCGCTCGATATCGTCGGGAAAGTCGATCTCCGCCGCATTGGCCTGCTCCGTCCTGAGCCGTGCCAGCTTGGCCTCGAGCCCGACGCGCTTGCCCTGGAGCTGCTGCAGCTCGGCTCTGGCGCGCGCATCCTCGAAACGCAGCAGCGGCTCGTCCTTGACGACGCGCTCGCCCTCGCTCTTGAGCAGCATCTTGAGAACGCCGCCCTCGAGATGGCTCACCGTCTTGCGCTTGCTGTCGACGGCGACGATGCCGCTCGCCACGGCGGCATTGTCGAGCCTTGCCGTCATAGCCCATGCGCCGAAGCCCCCAAACCCGACGGCGACCGCCGTCACACCCGCCAGGACCAGGCTGCGCAGGGACGGCCGGCGCTCATCCTCCTCATGCGGCAACGCCCCCAGGGCGAGCGCACGGCCTTCCAGTGTGACCAATGCCTGTCCGGTCATGCCGTCACCCCGCGAATGGAGCCGGAGGCCGCCGGAGCCAGCGGCTTGCCGGCGGGTTCCATCTCGACCACGCCGCCGGGCGTGATCATGCCGGCGATCGCGGAACGCGGCCCGAATTGCTGGACCCGCCCCTCGCGCAGCACGAGAATCTTGTCGACCACCTGCATCACGGAGGGTCGGTGGGCGATCAGCATGACGATCGCCCCGCTCTCTCGCGCCGCACTGATGGCGCGGATCAGGCTCTGCTCGCCCTCTGCATCGAGATTGGCATTGGGCTCGTCGAGCACGATGAGCCGCGGCATGCCGTAAAGCGCGCGCGCAAGCCCGATGCGTTGACGCTGGCCGCCGGAGAGCTTGAAGTCGCCGTCGTTGACATGGGTATCGTAGCCAAGCGGCAGGCGTCCGATGAGCTCGTGAACGCCCGCAATGCGAGCGGCTTCCAGGATGGCGTGCGGATCGGGCTTGCGCAGACGCGCGATGTTTTCCGCGATGGTCCCGTTCAGCAGCGAGACCGATTGCGGCAGGTAGCCGACCATCGCGCCAAAGGACCCACGCTCCCAGAGATAGACATTGTGGCCGTCGAGATAGACCCCGCCGACATTCGGCCTGAGCACGCCGACCATCAGCCGCGCCAATGTCGATTTGCCTGCCCCCGATGGGCCGACGACGCCGAGCACCTCGCCCGGCTGGAGCGAGAAGGACACGCTCTTGATCACCGTCTGCTCCGAGCCCGACGGCGCGAAGACGACGCGATCGACGACCAGATCACCCTGCGTCGGCGGCGTCGGCACGGTCTGGCGCTGCGAGCTGCGCTGCTGCAACAGATCCTTGACGCGATTCCAGGCGGTTACCGCCAGCACCCATTGGCGCCAGTCGGCGATCATCGAATCGAAGGGCGCAAGCAGGCGGCCCAGCAGGATGCTCGCCGCCATCAGCGTGCCGGCCGTCACCTCGTTGCGGATGATCAGCACCGCGCCGGTGGCATAGATCGCAAGCTGCATCGTCATGCGTGAGGATCGCGTCAGCGCGGCGATGAACTTGCCGCGCCGCGTGCCGACATCGAGGTGCTCGATCATCGCCAGTTGCTGCGTGCGCCAGCGAATCGCGAGCGCCGGCAGCATGCCCATCGCCTCGATCGTCTCGGCATGACGCAGACTCGCGCCGACCTCGTTGATGCTGGCGACCCCCTCGGCATTGGCCTCCTTGAGCACGCGCCGCGTCAGCACGTCGGACAACACGCCAAGCACCAGCAGAATCACCAGCGAGACGATGCCGACGAGGCCGTAGACCGGATGCAGCGCAAAAAGCACCGCAAGGAAGATCGGCGACCAGGCCGCTTCGAGCGGTGTCGCGATGGCGGAACTCGCGATAAAATAGCGGATGTCGTTGAGGTCGCGAATCGCCTGGGTCGCTTGTCCGGAGCCCTGCTCCAGCGAGGCGCTGACCGCCGCCTGCAGCGCCGGCAGGTTCAGCTGACGCGCGAATATGCTCGCCATCGTCTGGAAGGTCAGCGAGCGGATGAACTCGATGACGCCGTAGAGGGCCAGCCCGCCGACGGCGATGACGAGCAGCATCGTCAGCGTGTCATAGCTGCGGCTCACGACCACGCGATCCTGCACCTGCATCATGAAGAGCGGCACGATCAGCAGCAGGAGATTGACGAACAGGCTGAGGACCCCAGCATAGGTCAGGCCTGCCACGAAGGAGCGCTGCAGGCTTCGGATCAGCACGTCCGGCGCGGTTGTCTTCGCCTTCATTCAGATCTCCGGATCGAAGGCCCCCAATTGGGCGAGGAGCCGGAGCGCAGCAGAGTGCGCGCTCAGCCAATTGGCACGTTGACACGCTAGTCATGGCAAGACAATGACAGATCACCAGCCTATAAGCACCGGTTAATATCGACAATTAAGGCAAAAAATCAAAACAATTCAAAAATCGAAACAGTTTGATCGAGGGAGTCTGTCGATAAATCTTCGGATATTGCGGTGAGTTGTGGCATGTGCTTTGCGTGTGGTCTAATCCTCGGGCGTGGGATTCGTTTGGGTCGGGGTTACCCATTTTGACAGCAAGCGGAGGCGGAGTAGGAAATGCAGTCCAAACCGCAGAGCAGCGACCAATTCCTGGAGAGCATCTTGAACGGCCATCACCATAGGGAGGCCGACATACAACGGGACGTGGACGGCCAACGGGACATAGACGGCTCAGCGCCGCGTCCAGCGGTCTCGTCGCTGGATCTGGCGCGCGTCATCGAGCGCGTCAGCCGGCGCTTTCTCGACCACATGCGATTGGAGCTGACCAAGCTCGGCGTGGACGATATTTCGCCGTCGCAGGTGATGGTGCTCCTGACGATTGGCCAGGGCGAGATCGCGGTTCGCGATCTGCTGGACCGCGGCCACTACGTCGGATCCAACGCCTCCTACAACCTCAAGCAGTTGGTGGAGAGCGGCTATCTCGAGCGTGGAGCGTCGCCGCGCGATCGGCGGCTGGCACGCATATCTTTGTCGCTCAAGGGCCAGATGCTCTGCGAGAAATTGCGGCTGCTCGATGAGGCCAACCCGTTCGGCCAGAGCCCCGACTTCAATGCCGAGATGGATCTTCAGACGACCCACGACACGCTGCGCCGGCTCGAGCAGTGGTGGAGCGATTCGTTGCGTTATGGAGGCGTCCTGCTCGCGTCATGCATGTCCTATTCGTTCATCGCTCCGGATCTGGTCAATTCGCTCACCTGATCGCGCGCCTCGTTTCCGAGGGCGCGGAGGTGACGTTGGTGACGGAACATGCGGCGCCTGAACAGGCAGGCGTCCGGCAGCTGACCTATACGGTTGGTCAATCGGCGACGACGCATGCCACGCTGGCGGCGACGGATTATCACATGCGCACCGGCGAGGCTGTCGCCGGCGTGCTCGGCCGGCTCGCCCGCACCGACCCGCCAGATCTCGTCATCGGCCATATCGGCTGGGGCGGGCTGCTTTTCGCGCGCGATACGCTGCCCGACGTGCCGCTGATGGGCTATTGCGAGTACTACTACAACAGCACCGGCTCCGATCTCGACTTCGATCCCGCGACGGTGATCTCGGACGCCGAGCGCCGCCGCATCCGCATGCGCAATGCGGCGCAGTTGCTGACGCTGGAGACACTCGACGCAGCCTACACGCCGACCCGCTGGCAGCAGCAGCAGTACCCCGCGCATCTGAGCCAGCGCATCGCGGTCTGCCATGACGGCATCGATTCGAACGCTTGCCGTCCCGATCCCTATGCCATCCTGCGCCTGCCCGACGGACGCGTGTTGCGGCCTGGCGATCCGGTCGTGACCTTTGCGGCCCGCGATCTCGATCCCTATCGCGGCTATCCTGAGTTCATGCGCGCGGCGGCCCTGGTCGCCGCGCGCCGCCCGGACGCCCTGTTCGTGACGGTCGGCGGCGACGGGCCCGGCTATGGCCAGGCGCGGCAGGATGGCCGCTGCTGGCGCGAAGTGATGCTCGCCGAGACCGGCTTAGGCGATCGCATGGTGCATATTCCCTGGCTTGCCCACGACCAACTCGTCCGGCTGTTCCAGATCTCGGCAGCCCACGTCTATCTGAGCGTGCCGTTCGTCCTGTCCTGGTCGCTGCTGGAGGCAATGGCCTGCGGCAGCCTTATTGTCGGCTCCGATACGCCACCGATTCGCGAGGTGATCACCGACGGCGTCAACGGCTTGCTCGCGCCGTTCCACGACACGTCGGCACTGGCGCGACGAATCGAGGAGGCGCTTCTCAGTGGCACGATGCTGCGTGGGCTGCGCCACGCCGCGCGCGCGACGATCGTCTCGGGCTATGAGCGCGAACGCTGCATCGACCGCCAGCGCGGCTGGATCGAACGACTCGGCCAGCGCAACGAGGCGGTCTTCGCCTGACAGCGGAACGAAACCGTCTGAGGATGGCCGCGCTACTGCAGGGTGGCGTAGCCGGCCTTCCTGAAGGTCATCGCCTCGGTGATCAGGCGCCCGCAGCGCACCGGACGGACACCGGCCTCCTCCCAGCCATCGGCCGACATCAGGCGCGAAACCATGCTGTGCAGGCGCTGGAGGTGGTCTTCGCGATCGTCGTCGAGCCAATTGCCCCACCATTCCTCGATCAGGCCGATCAGAGGCTCCAATGGCGGCGCTCCGCTTTCCGCCGCATATTGCAGCGCCGCGTGACCGGCCGGCGATGAAATGATCTCCCAGATCTGGAGAGGTTCTGTCCCCCTCAACATCGAACGTGATCCCTGTCCGTTTTCAGCCGCGTTCTGCGGCCATCCGCTCTTTGCCACACTACGCGCGGCAGGGATAAGTGGATGCCAGAACTTGCTGAATTATGTCTGGATGCGATTGCATAGCGAGGCATGATCCCGCGAGGCGCCAAACACCATCTGCCCCGCGTCGGGATGCGGCCGAATAGGTCAATTGCTCCCGATTTCTTCCCTGCGGAACGTCAAAAACCCCGCCGCTGGTGCGACGGGGTTTTGGTGTGTTTTGGTTGCGGGGGCAGGATTTGAACCTACGACCTTCAGGTTATGAGCCTGACGAGCTACCGGGCTGCTCCACCCCGCGATAAGGCTTGCTGGACTTAGTCCTTTGGTTGGACTGGTCCTTAAACGGCAACGCGGCGCTGGGGCTTTCGCTCCAACGCCGCGCGCTGATTGTCATGTGATGAGGGCATATTC